>JAAHHN010000128.1 GCA_010672165.1 Spirulina sp. SIO3F2
TTCTAAAATCGATTGACTTGCTTGAGCAGCAGCCTCAACCGTAAATTCCACAATTTGCCCATAGGACAACTCCAATGTGTAACCATCGGGGTCACGCAGATAGGCCCAATAGCCAATGGGAGGGCCAGAATCTTGGGGTCCTTGGAGTAAGACCCCAGTCTGTTGAGCCTGCTTACAGAGGGTATCAATCGCGGCTCGACTTTCACAACTCACCCCCAAATGGGCAAACGGGGGCGGCAACATTGCATTCGCCTCTGCGGTTTGAATCAAGACCAGCACAAATGGACGTCGCCCATCACTCAACCAAGCGACCTGCCGTCCTGTTGGTTGCTCATCAATTGGATCACGACGTTGATGCACGACTTGCATCTGAGCATAGGTCTGATAGAAGGCAATGCTTCTTTCGAGATCCGCCACGGGCAAGGCAATGTGAGTGAAGCCAAGATCAGGCATGGTGCATAGTACTGACTTGATTTGTCATCCCTTCCTTTTTGCAAGCGATTTATTCAATCAATCCTGGTTCCCACTTGGAAGGCACAAAGATTAAAAACCTCAACTTCTCCCCCCAGTTCAGTATCAATCAGGAATTGTAGCTGCTTAAACAGGCGATCACGCTCTAAGGCGGTAAGCCGAATATAGGTGGAGAGCGTTCCTAACAGTGCCAAATAGTCGGTTGTATTATACAGTTGCGACCAGGGCGTAATTTCCACCACCAGATCCTGGAAATAGCCGGAATCAAGGAGTTCTTGGCCCAGACCCTCAATGTTGATGCGCTGGATTGTTTCTCCTTCATAAGCAAACCAAGGAGGGAGAGCTGCATAGGCAGGGCGGAGTAGCTCAAATACCCAAGGATTGGGTTCTGGTGTCAGGTGAAATAGCTCGACCAAATGCCCACCCGGTCGTAGTGCCTGGGCCGCCTTGAGATACGCCACATCTTGCTCAACCCAATGTAAAGAATTTGCCGCAAGTACTGCGTCAAACTGTCCTGGCTGTACTGTCCATTGCTCAAACGCCACATTCTCCACTTGCACTTGGGGATAGAGAGCGCATTTAGACTGCATGATGGCATAAAACCTGGAGTTGGGTTCAATGCAAGTGAGCTGATAGCCGCGATCGGCCCATGCGCATGTTGCGATGCCAGGGCCACAACCAATTTCCAATAAATGGGCTTGAGGTGATAAACCGGCCGCTGCGATCGCGCCATCAATCAGAGAATCTGGATACCGTTGCCGTACCCGCTCATAATCTGCTGCAACATCTGCGTACCAGATCTGGCGCTTTGCCAATTTGTTTTTGGTATACCATTGCTTTTCTGCTTGCCAATCTTTCATAGAAGTATCTTGCAAAATTTGTAAAGTCTTAAGAAATTAAGCAAACCAAGCATTGCCTTCTATCTGAACTAGAAGAACCTGATAAGCCGTGAAATTGTTGAGATTATGGTATTGAAATTGTTAAGCTAGGGAAAACATCACACCCAAATCATCCTTATTTGATCTTTGATGAATTTTGTCTTAACTTAAAGGTCGATTTTTGAACTTCATGCTTATGGAGTTATAGTCGCTATTCTGAATTGACAACCTTAAGTAAAGGAAGTGAGTTGCTAGTTATCGAAAAATGAGAAAAATTAGTGGTTTTGGTGGATTTTCATGGTGGCTCTTTATACAGAAGACTCGTTTTTTGTATAAAGAGCCACAAAACCAAAAAATAACTAGCAACTCGGGTTAAAGGGAGTTATGGCACCAGACAAAGGCGTTTAGATGACGTCACCACATCGATGATAGTCTCTAGATCTTGGTTCCCACCTGGAAGGCACAGAGATTAAAAACCTCAATTTCCCCCCCCAGTTCAGTATCAATTAGGGATTGCAACTGCTTAAAGAGGCGATCGCGCTCCAAGGCTGTGAGCCGAATATAGCTTGAGAGTGTATTTAGCAGCGCCAAATAGTCCGTTGTGCTATAAATTTTAGACCAAGGCATAATCTCCACTACCAAATCCTCAAAATAGCCAGAATTCAACAATGCTTGGCTAAAAACCTGTATATTAACGTGTTGACCGGCTTCTCCTTCATAGTCAAACAAAGGAGGAAGACCTGTGTAAGCCGGACGCAGTTTCTCAAATACCCAGGGAGCAGGTTCTGGCGTCAGGTGAAACAGCTCAATCAAATGTCCACCGGGTCGTAATGCTTGGGACGCTTGCCGATACGCCACGTCTGGGTCAATCCAATGTAAGGAGTTTGCCGCAAGCACCGCATCAAACTGACCCGGTTGCACTGTCCACTGCTCAAATGCAACATTCTCTACCTGCACTTGAGGATAGAGAGCACATTTAGCTTGCATGATTGTATAAAACTTAGGATTAGGTTCAATACAAGTGAGCTGATAGCCACGATCAGCCCAAGCAAACGTTGCAATGCCAGGCCCACAACCAATTTCTAAGACCTGGGCTGGGGGCAATAAACCTGCTGTGGCGATCGCGCCATCAATCACGACATCTGGATAGCGCTGTCGCACCCGCTCATAATCTACTGCGACATCGGCATACCATATCTGACGTTTTGCCAGGTCATTTTGAATATACCACTGTGTTTCTGCTTGCCAATCTTTCATAGAGCACCATCTAAAATTAATTTGTCAGATTTTCGGATTTCAATAAACTGTCCAGATACAAGTATTCCCCTGCTCTCTAAATAAAAGAATTAGATGAGCAGTAGAACTATTAGTGATTACGATCAGGTTGATCATTAACACAGCAATATATAAACAGAAAGTAAACCAAAATTGGGCTCGGTTTCAGTTTTTGAAACACTGATTCTGATTAAAGTTGGACTACTTCATATTGATTCTCTATTACTGTGTTGAGAATCTCAAAGAATTCTGATTCCGAGGTCTATTACATTGAAATTTTGTCGTTTCAGTGCTCAAAAAGCACCAAAACAACAACCAATGGAGTTCCTCTGCTGATCGTCTTGTAACTGATTAAGAATCATGTCTCTTCCCATAGCTGGGCAATTATGCAAGGACTCATTTTAATCCACTATTTTTTTGAAATTCGTGATAAAATCTGTATCTTCTGATACAGAAATGTAAGATTATTTTCTTACAACCCTCTTTGCAAAAAATGACATCACTAAAGCTGAGCATTGGATTCCAGGACAGCCTTACTGTGAAGATTTCACTGATCTAAATCCCTAAAACATACCAACTCAAACAACTTAAAAAGCTATAAAGGAATTAAACCAGTTCTATTCTTCATTTAGTATTCTACACGCTAAAAAAGATATCGACAAATAAAATCCAACTCTCTTGATTTTCTAGTTAAATTAGTACCCAGAGTTCAATGAATTCTTGTGCAGAAAAATCAGTGAATTCACTTAGCTGTTGCCAGTCAATAAATGGATTTTGATATAAAGCCTCAGTGAATTTACGTAAGTTCTACTTACCGGAAAGCAACTAATAGATTGAAATGCAGGAGATACTTAAGTATTTAGATTGAAGCATATTGATGGCGTCTGGAGAGCACAATGGCCGATCGCTTCAACTTCAGCCGAGATAAGGACGTGTCATCAGTTAATGGCAGAAGCTTTTAGGGATAAGCAGTAACACACCCGACCCCGAAAATTAGTTGGGGGCGGTAAATCAGTAATCGCAATTGTTTGGCGTCTAGCTGACGACACCATACTAATACCGTAGGGCGGAAGTTCAAAGTGCAGAGTTCAAAGTTCAAAGTGTTTGTATGACAGATATTGGGTGGATTTTGAATAAGCCACCTATTCAAAATCACTCAACCGCTGGGGCAGTATTGCTAAGTGTTTGGCAATAGTCCTTTTTCGCCAGCCTGCACTAGGGACTGTCATCAGCTCAGCAACATCGGGAACGATAGGATGACATCTCCTAAATACACAAATAAATTTAGATAAAGAAAAATTGCCAGCATAGGGGAATCCTCGACTTTCCCTAGTTAACGCATAATCTTTGCCGAAGTACAAGGGAGGGGAAAATTGAATTTTGGCTGAAATTCTTATGAGCTTATCGGTGATTTTTGTTGAAGCTCTGATGAATTCGTTAGTTGAGTAGAGTATGGGTGAAATCCAATATGTTGAGCATAAGCTTTTCTGGTGCTAGATTTCCTATGTGATAAATCAAGCCAATGGGTAAGGGATACGTTCAAACTATTAGCGTGAACTTAAGCGCTCAAACCTCTGTACAAAAGGGTTCCAAGCACGACAAATACCCAACCCACCCCGATCTGGCATGGCAAGACCCTCTCTCCCAGGCGAATATCCAAAGATGTTTCAGTTTTATTATACTAATCCGATCTAAATGAATAGGGTTTAACGCTCTACATAATAATCCTGTGTCCCTTTTGCATCCAAAGCTTCGCCCAAACGATTGAGGGCATGGATATAGGCAGCGGTGCGCATGGAAGTTTGGCGCTCCTGGGCGATCGCCCAGGTCGCCTCCGCTTCTGCCACCATCTTGGTCTGGAGCCGCTGGTGAATTTCGGGCAACGTCCAATACAAGCCACTGCGGTTTTGCACCCATTCAAAATAGCTCACCGTTACCCCCCCAGCATTGACCAAAATATCCGGGCATAGCCAAATATCTTGGGCAGCTAAGATCGGGTCAGCAGTAGAAGTGGTGGGGCCATTGGCAACCTCAAAGATGTAGCGGGCGCGAATATCGGCAGCATTGGCAGCCGTGATTTGGTTTTCGAGGGCGGCTGGAACCAGCACATCCACGTCTAGGGTAAGTAGCTCCGTATTACTAACCACCTCATGATGAGCCAATTGGCAGACGCTGCCTTCGCAATAAACTGACTGTAATGAATTACGGCGGGTAACACGATCGCTCTTATACGCTCGGATGGCAGGAATATCTAAACCTTGAGGGTTATAAATACCGCCCTGGGAATCACTCACCGCGACCACCTTGTAGCCCGCTTCATATAGCAGTGCAGCTAGAGCTGCTCCCACCTTACCAAAACCCTGGATCGCAATCGTCGTGTTACTTGGCTGTTGGTCAAATTTGGGCAAAAGGGTGGTCATTACGTTAAAGGCCCCTTGGGCTGTAGCGGTGCTTCGACCCGCGCTACCTCCCATCGCCAGTGGTTTACCAGTGACCACTGCCGGACTCACCTGCCGCTTAATAATCGAATATTGATCCATCATCCAGCCCATGATCATGGCATTGGTATACATGTCGGGGGCGAGGATATCGACATCAGGGCCAATAAAGTCCGCGATCGCATCAATATAGCCCCGGCTCAAGCGTTCAAGTTCAGCACGGGAGAGTTCTTTGGGGTTGAGGGTAATCCCCCCTTTTGCTCCCCCAAAGGGCAAGTTTAGCAATGCTGCCTTAAAGGTCATCCAAAAGGCTAGGGATTGCACTTCGTCCAAAGTGACACTGGGATGGTACCGTACCCCTCCTTTGCCAGGCCCCCGGGTATCGTCATAGCGCACCCGATAGCCCTGGAATACTCGCAGTGAGCCATCATCCATGCGGACGGGAATTGCAACCATCAAACTGGCTTTGGGAGATTTGAGACGACCCAAGGCATCTTCTGAGAGATTGACGTGCTGGAGAGCCGCTTCTAAACGGCTACTGGCATCGGCTAGGAGAGAAGGGGGAGTTGGGGCGGTTAGGGGCAAGGTTTGGGTCATGGCGCTCCGGGGTAACGGGCTATACTAGACCTTCTGTATTAATCAAATTGTAGGATTGCTCTTAAAACTGTGGCGGTCATCTTGCCTACACTATAGAGATTTTAGGCAACGAAGAACCGTAGTGCAGGCGTCCCGCCCGCCAGCAGGAAAGATTCGTACAAGAGGTCTATTTCTATTGAAACAATTAAAATGGTATAAATTGATACAAAAAAGCGATCGCCTTACATTTCTTTACATCATTTAAGTCTGTTACTTTTGTCGCCATCATCAACCCAGCAAACGTGCAGCATACAATAGATAAATATTGGCTCATCAGGGAATTCAACCAACATTCCACATTGGGTCTCTTGAAATTATGGGTATGGTGATTGGACTTTTGGCTGCACTTTCTGCGTCAGCCGCTGCGGGGATGCGGATTGCGCTCCCCCTATTGATGATTGGTTTACTTCAGAGCGATCGCTTGTGGGAAAACGTCCCGCTCCTATCGCAATTACACCCCCAAGTGATTTTGGGCGTGCTCACCAGTTGGTCTCTCTTTGAACTGATTGGTTCCAAAAAACTTTTGGGTCAGCGGGTCAACCAACTGATGCAACTGGGGTTTAGTCCCCTAGTCGGGGCGTTGATGGCAATCACAGCGTTGGAATTATCCACATTCGACTTTTCGCCTGTTTGGCTAGTGGCGATTGTCGGGGGTTTGCTTTCGTTTGTGCTCAAAATTGTGCAGGTAGGCTGGTTTTTCCGGTTGCAAGGCCTCCCGATTTGGGTGATTGTGATTGAGGATGCACTTTGCGTTTTTCTAGTACTCTTCGCCTTCAACGCGCCACAGCAAGGGGGACTGATTGCCATGATTTTGCTCTGGCTGGCGGTGCGTAGCTCTGGAGAATGGTATCGCTGGTATCACAAGCGACCACAGGGGACAGCGGCGACGGAGGAAGTTTAGCGAGTTCAAGGTTCAGAATTCAAAGTTCAGGGTTAAAGACTTTGGAAAAACCTTAAGCTTGTTGTTTGAATCTCAGAAAACTTTGAACTCATAATTTTGAAGTTTGAACCCATAACCAATGCTTTCTGTTCCAGACTCGATTAAAGACACTCCCATTGTGATTGTGATGGGGGTTTCAGGGTGTGGTAAATCGACGGTGGGCCAGGCGTTGGCCGATCGCTTGGGTTGGCCATTTTACGATGGGGATGATTTTCACCCGGCTGCGAATATCGAAAAGATGGCGCAAGGGATTCCCCTCATGGACAGCGATCGCTTCCCCTGGCTAGAGAGCATTCACCAACATATTGCGCATTGTCAACAAACGGGAAAAGCGGCTGTCTTAGCCTGCTCGGCGCTCAAACATATCTATCGCCAACAACTCCGAGGCGATCTCAATAATATCTTCATCGTTTATTTGCAGGGTGGTTTTGACCTGATTCGGGCGCGACTCCAAGCACGTCATGGCCATTTTATGAAAGCGGATCTGCTCCACAGTCAGTTTGCTGATTTAGAAGAACCTCAGGATGCGATCGCAGTAGACATCGATCAGCCCTTGAATGCGATGATTGCAACGATCGTAGCTGGGCTAAAAGATTGCGCAATCATGCCTTAAGCCATCTACACCCCCATGCTACATTTGATCCCATACAGTTCGTTTCGAGTACGCGACAATGCCAACGATTCAACGTTCTTCTCACCAGCAGACTTTCCTCAACCAGCTTGATGCGGTGATTGAGCAACACCATCTCCTCAAGCATCAGTTTTACCAACTCTGGAATGAAGGGAAGTTGACCCTTAACGCCCTTCAGGAATATGCCCAGGAATATTATCTTCAGGTGCATAATTTCCCCACCTATGTCAGTGCCACCCATGCCGCTTGTGATGACCTGGATGTGCGCAAGATGCTGCTAGAAAATCTTGTTGAAGAGGAACAAGGCCCCAACCACCACCCTGAACTCTGGCTTCGCTTCGCTGAGGGTCTGGGAGTGGAGCGTAACGCTGTGCTAGAGCGGGAACATCTACCTGAAACCAAGGAGTCAGTGCAAACTCTCAAGCGTTTGGCTCGTTCTGAGAACCCTGCCGTGGGTCTGGCTGCTCTCTATGCCTATGAAGCTCAGATCCCTGAAGTATCCACCAGCAAAATCGCGGGTCTTAAGGACTATTACAATATTGATTCCGAATCGGCGCTCTCGTTCTTCACGGTGCATGAGAAAGCAGATGAGGTGCATAGCCGCGTTACCCGTCAGGCTCTAGCGAAACTCTGTGATACGCCTGAGGCTCAGGCAGAAGCGATCGCAGCCACCGAAGAAGCGGTTAAAGCGTTGAACCTCTTGCTCGATGGTGTTTACGAAAACTACTGCTAATTCATATTCATCCCAACAATCGAATGATCATCGCTGTAGGGGTGTTGTTTCCACGCCCCAGCAGCACTTTATGTTTGCCCCCATATCTGCAAAGAGACAACACAACCATGCCCAAGCTTTGGATTGGTATTGATGGCGGGGCGACCAAAACGATCGCCCGCGTGGAAGATGGCCACGGCCAGCTCATTGGCCTTGGCAGAAGCGGTTCAGCCAATATTCGTTGGGACGCGGCTGGAGCTTGGGAATCGATTCAAGGGGCAATTGCTGAAGCGTTAAATCAAGGGGAGATTGCCTGGGATGATTCTCAATATCAATGGTATTGCGGTGCAGGTTTAGCCGGGACTCAGGTTCCAGAGGCTTGTGAGCATTTTTTGCAGATTCAGCATCCTTGTAATCGGTTTGCTGGACTCAAACTCCATTCCGATGGCTATATTTCTTGTTTGGGAGCACATGGCGGTCAAGATGGTGCTGTAATTGCGATCGGCACGGGGGTCGTGGCCTATCAGATTGAAGGAGAAACAGTTACACGGGTCAGTGGTTGGGGATTTCCCCAAGGGGACGAAGGCAGTGGGGCTTGGCTGGGATTACAGGCGATTCGCCAGACGTTTCAATGGCAGGATGGGCGTGATGAAGGGTCGCCGTTAACTACTGCTATTCTCGATCGCTTTGAGGGGGATTTTACTCGGTTTATGGTTTGGGCCAACGATGCCACCTCCAAAGACTTTGCCGCGATCGCCCCGATCGTAATTAACCAAGCCCAAGCCCAGGAACCCCGAGCTGTTGCGCTGATGCAGCAGGCAGCCCAAGAAATTGACAAAATTTGGTCGGCGCTAGTAAGCAAGCAGCGTCAACCACTGAACTGTAGTTTACTGGGTGGTATTGCCCCCGCCCTTGAACCGTGGTTGGGTGAGTCGTTGCGATCGCGCCTGGTGCCAGCCCAACAGGATGCAGCCCAGGGGGCAATTTTGATGATTCGGCAAGCTGTAAAAGGGTCAAGTTTTAAGCCCTAATATTCCGCCACCCTGAATTACTATGACCTTGCACTCCACTGCAAACACAGCAGCCCTTGTTATGCGCTGCACTCATTGAAATTGAAGTAAAATACAATATCTGTTAGTCAACCCTTTGTCTTGCACGTCTGTTGTGCAGCCCTTGTTTATGCAGTTTAATCAGCAACGAATCATTCTGGTGCTTATATGCGTTTTGTTTGGTCTAAGTCTGGCACAATACGCACCAACCTTACTCAACAATTTGCCCCAATCTCAACCCATTGATCAGCGTGCAACGTTTAAAGAACTGTATGCTACCAAACCCAATCTGAAAACTTGTCAAGCGGGGCAACTCAACTCTGCTGAGAAGACTAATATTCTCAACCATATTAACTACATTCGAGGTCTGCACGGCCTGCTACCCTTGCTGCCTGATCAAACGGGCGATCGCACCATTGATGAAGCGGCCTTACGCTATGCAGCCAATGGCGACTCTCCCGACTCAAGCAAGCCTTGCCCTTCAGGCACAACTGAGGAGTTTACAGCAGGTACTGTGGGCTATCAAGTGTATCAATCCAGTGTTGGCACAGCCCCATCTGTTGCGAGATTGCCGACCTCAGAGAGCATGATTAGCTCCCTGATTCAGGATCATCGGCGGGGTTTTGAAAGTACGATAACACTGCTTAACCCTTTTGCAGAGCGGGTACAAATTGGTCGGGCTGATGGTGCAACTGACTATCGCCGCACCGAAAATCTAACTCGTGAAGGGGAAGAAACGGAAGATTCGATTTTTTTCACCAGCAATTTACTATTGCATTTTCTAGAACCTGAGACGATTGTCACAGCGAATGCTCCTGAGTTTTTGGCGTATCCCTATGAAAACTATCCGGCTCAACTGTTCCGGAAGGGAGGTGCCCAAGTGGGCTATCCCCATTTGATCTTTTGGTTGCCGAATTATGAAATTCCGGTGGATCTGTCTCAAGCTCAAGTGACGATAGAGAGTTTGGCGGGCGATCGCGTTTTCGCCCAAAACCTCGATTTTTCAACTGAACCCACAACCCTTGGTTATTACCTGGCTTGGACAGTGGAGCAGTTGGAGTTGGAAACCCGTTATGCTGTCACGATTAGTAATGTACTTGTTAATCAACAACCGAAAGAATATACCTATTGGTTTCTGCTTGAGAAAAATTAGCTACGAAACGAGATTATCAAATATCCTTAATTAATTGAACTGAAACGCTTTTCCTTCAGGGCAAGTCAATTGACCTTGATTGGAAAGTATCGGCATGGCTGGTGGGGTTGTTTGAGGTTGCTCGCTTTGACACAATGTGGCGATCGTCTCGATTTTTTGGGTCTCTGGGTCTTGAATCACAACCACTGCGCCGCTATAACTTTTCAGGTCATCTTGAAGGGGGTTTGCGGTCATCTCAATGCGAACGGTGGGGTTGGGGGAAGGGGCGATCGCATATTGATATTGTGCTGTTTGGCTTCTGAGCCCAAGGTCTTCTTGAACTACTGCCATATCTTCAGTAAAGCGACCATCTTCAAGGTGATAAGCCCGCTGCACACGCAGCAGCGCTTGCATGTCTAGAAATGCAGGTTCAGGTTTGGGCAAGTTGGGGTTCAACCAATCGAGAAGAGCAGGCACACCGAACCAGAACCCTAAACCGATAAACGGCAAACTAGCAAGAATATAGGGCAGAAGTCGAGAGAATTTTGGATTGGAGTTTGGTGAGCTTGGGTTAGCCATCTTTGGATTGCGCAAAATGGTGAGAGTAGGTTGACGCCTTTTATTTCGCGTAAATCCCAGCATCTTTGGAGATTTAGGTTCTAAATGATAACTCACCCAAAAGGATGTCCTTAATTGGACTAAAGTTTTTTCCCTTCAGGGCATATTAATTGGCCTTG
Organism: Spirulina sp. SIO3F2; assembly: GCA_010672165.1. Taxonomy (GTDB): domain Bacteria; phylum Cyanobacteriota; class Cyanobacteriia; order Cyanobacteriales; family Spirulinaceae; genus SIO3F2. The sequence goes on from JAAHHN010000128.1 coordinate 10,900, forward strand.
CTCGGAGAGTATCGGTATCGCAGGTGGAGTCGTTTGAGGTTGCTCACTTTGGCACCATATTTCGCTCGTCTCGTTGGTATTGTTTTCCGGATTTTGGACTGCAACCACCGCAATGCTGTAGCTTTTTAAGTCTTTCTGAATTGGGGTAGCGGTCATCTCAATGCGAACGGTGGGGTCGGATGAGGGAGCGATCGCGTATTGATACCGTCTTTTTTGAGCTTTCCAGCCATATTGCTCCTGAAGTTCCTGAAGAACTACCAAATCCTGGATGAAGTAACCCTGTTCATCATAGTGCTGTCTTTGTATTCTCACCGTCACACCGATTTCCTCACGGTAGTTCACGGCTGGTGGCAGCCGCTGGGGGGATTCCCACCAGTCAAGAAAGATAAGTAATCCACACCAGCTCCCTAAACCAACAAAGGGCAAGCTGATCAGAATGTAGAGAATAAAAATATAGCGTAAGCGTCTGAGCGATTTTGCATTCGATTTTGAAGTTGCCATCTGTGGATTGCGCGAAATTATGATGGTGAGGTCGATACACCTTATTTCGCGCAAATCTCAGCATCTTTGGGAATCTAGACTGTAAGTGATTCTGACTTAAAAGAATGGATTTAATTGAGCTTGAATTCCTTTCCTTCAAGGCAAGTCAATTGGCTTTGATTGGAGAGGATAGGCATAGCTGGTGGATTTGTTTGAGGCTGGTGGCTCTTGCATAATGTGGCGATCGTCTTGCTTTCGTTAGTATGGGGATTTTGGATGACCACTACTGCACCACTGAGGCTTTCTAAATCGTTTTGAAGAGGAGTTGCTGTCATCTCCACACGCATTGTGGGATCAGAGGAGGGCACAATTGCATAGCGATATTGCCTTGTTTTGGTTCGTATGCTGTACGGCTCCAGCATGGTAGCCAGATCTTTGGCAAAATAACCGTTTTCTAAGTGGTTGAGCTGTTGTATTCGTAGCATTGTTGCCAGCTCGTTGAGACCTGGATTTGCAGGTTTCTTCCGAGGAGCTTCCTACCAATCAATCAGCATCAGCGTAAGCAAACCGCCTAAACCCAGCAAGGGTAAACTAATCGCAATGTAGCGTAAGCGTTTGAAAAGTTTGGAGCTTGATTTTCGAGTGTTCTGTTTGGGCATCTTTGCACAAAAAGATAAGGAGTGTTGAACCGCATCAACACTCCTTTCAGCAAAATCAGCTAGATTTGGAAATCTGCAACCTACATCAGATCCGCCGACTCATACAACCGCCGTACGATCGCCAAGATCTTCTGACCATAATTGGGGTCAGACGACCACCGCCCTGAGAGCTGCTCCACCAACGGCGCAATCCCCCGAGTCACAAACCGGAAACGAGGGTCAACGGTTTCTTGCACCAAGGGTTCCAAGCTAGCATAGGCTTTGAGGTGTTGGATGTGAGCGCGAACCCCAATCTGGGCGCTGGGGAACGTCGCCCCCTGAGCACCGCCGCCCACTGCACCAAGATCAGCAAAATTATTTTGAGAAGCCTTTACCTCACCGCCAAAGCGCAGAAAGTTGGTTGCCAAACACATTTGGGAAAAGGCGATGTCATAGTTAACCCCTTCGATCGCGGCTTCCTCTCGATAAAGGCGGGGTAGATCGGGGAAGTCGCCCATCGCCGTCTCATTTTGGGTCTTAAGGAACATCATGAGCTGCACCTCGGAGGTGTTGCCGTGACCCATGATGCGATCGAGCAGACCTGGACAAATGGGTGAGATGGACTTGAGCACAACAGAGCGCGTCTCATTCTCCCAAGACACGTTAATGTTGTGGTCACGTAGTTCGATGGCCTTGTTGTAAACCACACCCCGATATTGCACCCGTCGGACGCTCGTACTTTGGGTCAGATCCACGCCGAGGCGATCGACTAGATCAACCGGAATAAAGGCATTGTTATTGATCAAAATGCCCTGTTCTGCATAGTTCTGACCATTGATGCGGATATTGATCACTGGATAACTGGGTTCAGCCGTGCCTGTGCCCGAAACTTCCTTACTCCAGGACGCTAAACCATCCGCGATCCCAAGCGCCATATCTCGACGGCGGTTCATGATCAGGGCGCGATCGTCCGGGTTGGTCAGAAAGCCTACTTCTACTAGCAGTGAAGGAATCGCTACCTGACGACAAAACTCTAAGCGGCCAATCCCGGTAGCCGTATCGGGTTTCGCGCCCCGGCTGGGGAGTTGGGGCAAGCGACGAAGCAGCGAGAGCAAGATTAGATCCCCATGCTTTTTGCGCTCACCGTTGCCCGCAATATAGTAGGCTGTCGCCCCCCGCGTTCCAGGGTTCGAGAAAGCATCGGCATGAATTTCCGCTGCCACATCCCCAGGTTTAGCCCGAGCATTGATCCAGTTAATGCTCTGCTCCAAACTGAGGGTATCGGGAACCGACAGGACTTCAAACCCCCGCGATCGCAATTCCGGCACAATCACGTCTCGCAACAAGATCATCTGTTGAGCTTCTGTGGTGCCACCAGCTTGCACGCCAGGGTCCCAGCCCCCGCTGTCTAGACCCCCGTGGCCAGCCGAAACAAAAATCCTACCCATAGTTTCCTGTCGTGTTCCTTTTGATTAAACCGAATATGCGCCGTAGCAACTTCCCGTTAGTCTATGATCTTTTTTGACGCCCTGTGGTAATCTTGGCGCTTTTTTTACGTTTGGAGGCTTGCTTATGGAAACCATCCCCCGCCTTCATCCTGACACGATCAAAGACGTTGAAGACCGGGTTGATATTGTCGAGGTGGTCTCAGAGCAGGTGGTGCTCAAAAAAAAGGGCAAAGACTACCTAGGTTTGTGCCCCTTCCACGACGAGAAAACTCCTAGCTTTACAGTCAGTCCGACCAAGCAAATGTATTACTGCTTTGGCTGTAATGCAGGGGGCGGCGCGATTAAATTCCTCATGGAAGTGGGGCAGCAGTCCTTTGCTCAGGCGGTGTTGAGTCTGGCTAATCGCTATCAAGTTCCCGTTAAAACGCTTGCACCAGAGCAACGCCAGGAACTCCAGCGGCAGCTCTCGCTGCGGGAGCAACTCTATGAAATCTTGGCGGTGGCAGCCAGTTTTTATCAGCACGCTCTGCGTCAGCCTGATGGCGCTGAAGCGCTGGATTATGTGGTGCAGCAGCGTCAGTTGAGCGAGGCGACAATTCAAGAATTTGGCCTCGGCTATGCACCTGCCAACTGGGAGAGCCTGCATCGCTACCTGGTGGAGGTGAAGCGCTATTCGGTGCTGATTGTGGAGCAGGCGGGCTTAATCCGCAAGCGCAAAAAGGGGGAGGGGTATTATGACTATTTCCGGAATCGTCTGATGATCCCGATTTGGGATGCCCAAGGGCGGGTGATTGGTTTTGGCAGCCGAACATTGACGGGGGAGGAACCGAAGTATCTCAACTCCCCAGAAACAGAACTGTTTGATAAGGGCAACACACTCTACGCCCTCGATCGCGCCAAGAAAACCATCAGCAAGCAAGATCAAGCGATTGTAGTGGAGGGCTATTTTGATGCGATCGCGCTCCACACGGCGGGTTTTAACCAAGCTGTCGCATCTCTGGGTACAGCTTTAAGCGAGTCCCAACTCAAGCAGCTTTCTCGCTACACGCCCAGTAAGCAGATTGTGCTCAATTTTGATGCGGACACAGCAGGCACAAAGGCGACACAGCGAGCGATCAAGGAAGTGGAGACCCTGGTCTACAGCGGTCAGATTCAACTACGGGTGTTGAATTTGCCGGGGGGTAAGGATGCGGATGAGTTTTTACAGTCGGGGGCCGATGCCGTTGCCCAATATCAACACCAACTCGACACCGCGCCCCTTTGGCTCGATTGGCAGATTGCCCAGGTTTTAACCGACCGGGATCTGGGTCAGGCGGATCAGTTTGAGCAGGCGGCGGGGCAGATGGTGCAGTTGCTTAACCGCATCGAAGATCCCAAGCGTCGCACCTATTACACCAAGGTTTGCGCTGAGCACCTGAGCCAAGGCGATGCCCAGCTTACGCGCCGTTATAGTGAGGATTTGCTTGGCCAATTACGCAGCCCTAAGCGCAAGCGATTTCAACAACGGGTTTCGTCAGAGCAGAATTTGTTGGCGAAGGCGGAGGAGTTGTTACTGCTGATCTATATTCATTGTCCCCACCAGCGCCAAACGATTATTGAAGAATTGGAAAACCGCGATCTGCTCTTTAGTCTTTCGCACCATCGCTTCCTCTGGCAGCATATTCTGCGTCTTGATCCGGAGGGCACGGATCGGGATTTAGTGACGAAGTTAGAAGCGTTGAGTATGGACTATTCGGAGGAGATCAAAGCGGTCTCGAATTTACTCTATCTGGATGGGCCGCGGCGGCAGCACATTGAGCGATCGGGGTTAATTGTCCGGGCGGCGATCGCTTCTCTGGAGCGGGTCACGTGCGCCAAAAACCGGGCTTATTGTTTGGCCCAATGGCAAAGCCTTGACCCGAGTACTGACCCAGAGCAACATGCCTATTATCTCAATGAGTTTTATCAGCTCCACAGCAAGCTTCAGGAGTTGGATAAGCAGCGATCGATTTCGTTGATTGATTTGGTGGGACAGGAGACGGTTTGATGGGGTGGATTCAGTATCATGGAGAGGTATCGAATCATGAGTACGGAATCTAGTCATGACCGCAACCATCCCCTACACCTGGACAATTGAGCGTTACCATCAAGCGATCGACGCGGGGCTGTTTGTGGATGAGTCGCTGGAGTTATTGCGGGGGGAGCTAATTGTTATGCCACCAGAACGAGAACCCCATGCCTACGCCAATATTGAGATCGGGGATGTGTTGCGGGGTTTGTTAGGGCAGCGGGCGAAGGTGCGGGAGGCGCATCCAATTACGTTGCCAAACAACTCTGAACCGATACCAGATCTGGCGATCGTGCAGCCGCTGGGTAAGGTTTACCGCAGTCGGCATCCTGGCCCCGAAGATGTGTATTGGCTGATTGAGATTGCGAATACGAGCTTGAGTCAAGACCTGACGCTAAAGGCGGAGATTTATGCGGAAGCGGGGATTGAGGAGTACTGGGTAGTGGATTTCAACACACCGGAGTTGGTGGTGATGCATCAGCCTCAAGGGAGAGAATACACTTCAATTGGGCGCTATCGTTCTGGCGCGATCAGTCCTTTGGTGTTTCCAGAGCTTCAGATTTCTGTACAGGATTTATTGGATTGATGAGATGAAACAACTAGAACATCAAATGACGCCCGAAACTCAGCAAGAGTTGACCCATCTAGCCGATCGCTTTAGCCTCTCGATCGCGGAATTCTTTGAGAATGTCACTCAAGGCAAACTAGCGATCATTGATGCTGAAGAACTCGAAGATCTGCTTGATATCCAAGATGCTATTGAGGCTGAAGCTGATCCTGAAAATCAAGCGCGACTGTCTTGGGACAGTATCAAGCAAGAGCTAGGACTATCAGTTACAGTCTTGTAATTCATGATTAGTCCTGCATCAATTCCATTGCTACATAAATCTTCCTACTGTATATGCTAGAGCAAGAACCAGAGCAGGAAAAAGAACTATCTGAACAGGAAATTCATGATGCGATTCATTATGCTCATCGCCTTATAGCCAATAATACAAAATTCCACGAAACTGACGACACGTTCAAAGACCTAGAGCTAGGAACACTTTCTAGCGAGAAGATAGAGCAGGCAAAAGAAGAGGTTGTAATCAAAAGAATTGAAAGAGAAATAAAGAGAATTGAAAGAGAAGCAATAATACAAAAAATCGATGACTGGATTGTTTTCGCTTCGATCAAAATTGGTGGATTGATTTCAGTTATCATCGGTAGCATTGAAGTTATTTCTCCAAATCTTTTACCACTTACCTTACCGGCTTCATTTCCACCTATTATGTTAGCTACAGTTGGAATAGTACTTCTGGGTGGGAAGAGAGCCATATCTCTGCTTAGAGATTTTTTCAATGCGATACCCACTGAAAAGGAGCGCTAAGATATGGTCATTGAAATCGGTTCTTACTATGTCATTCTTTTTCTATTTACCTTCTCTTGCCTTCTCTCTCTCTATGCCATCAGGAACAGATGGTTTTATACACTGTATATATGTTCATTATTCTCTTTGTCTCTGCTGATCTTCTTTGTAAAGAAGAATTATCTTTTTATAACCTCTTCTGTATCAATAATAAATATTTTGATTTTGTTTTTTTTAGGAATTCAATTAGCCATAACATTTCGGGTTTTTATAGCCAGAATATCTCAGAGCTTTTGGAACAAAAAAATGTCCATATTCAAGCCATCAAAGCAGAAGTCTTCTTATCTAGATGAGCTTTTTCTTGATGCACAGATCAGAAACATTCAACTTTTTTTTACTTTTATAGATAATAGTGTTTATGTAGGCTACGTGGTTGATTTCGAATCGCCAAGTGGTTATTTCTCAATACTCCCAGTCATTTCTGGCTACTTAAGGACAACAGATAGAGTAGTGAAATTCAATACATCTCATATAGACGCACTCAAAAATGGAAGAATTGAATTAAAAGATCTTCGGATTACATTTAATAGAAAAGACTTGATATCAGTAAAAGTATTTATTCCTCACATATATGAACAAGAGTTTAGTCCCAGCGAAGTAGATTATAGTGATGAGCAGAATGCCATGAGCTTTGAGTAAGAGTAAGCAAAAAACTTATGAATATTTTCAATTAACACTCACTGGTTCATAAATCAAGATCATGATTAAGATAGACAAGAGTTTTTTTAGATTAATGTGCCAATATGTACAGACGCTGACAGATTCAATACCTGATTGATTGATGAAATATTGCATTCAAAGTCCAAAACCCTGCCTTTAGCCCTTGCAATCAACACTGAAAAGGCGCGATCGAAAATGTTGATCGCGCCTTTTCTCTAGAAATCCACTATTGAAAAAAAACTCAGGTGCTGGGTATTTGCGCCAACATAAAATCGAGCTGGAGCTTAATCACAGCTTGATACGTCTCCGCTTCCTTTCTTGACCATAAATTGTGACCTGCATCCAGAATCTGTAAATCACACTTCTCATCATTGTCCGCAAACTCCTGGAGTTTGTGAGCATATTGCGGAAACAGATTAAACGGATCACCTAGACTGACTAACACTAACAACGGCGACAATAAAGGTTGAGCCGGGTAGTTGAATGCGGGGGTGAAGGTCTTATAAGCATTCCAGCTCGGGTCATGCATACTGACCCCCGGCACATGCAACAGATCCGCCAAAATACTCGCTTTCCCTTCAAGATATTCAACCGTAAATCGGAAGAGTTCCGGATCAGGATGGGGCGGGTTGACCGCGATCGCGCCCGCCAAATCAGCATAATGCTGCGCATAAAGAATACTCGCGATCCCCCCCTGGCTCCGACCCCCCATGAAAACCGGCCGGTTCGGATAAAGGCGAGAGAGCACAAGATGAACATGGCGTAGCATTGTCACCAAACCCTCTTCGCTGGCAAACTCCCAAGGGGCCGTCTCCCCCATGCCGTTGAGCGGGAGATCTGTGGGGAACGATGCCACGCGGAATTTCTGGCCCTCGGGTAGTAACTGGGTCAGCAAACTTTGGCTGCTTCTGCGGTCTCGACCTCGATTTTTGCTTTTGCGGCCATGGAAGGTGCCAGCCACATCACAGAGGGTTTGGGCTACCGAAAACGTTGTGCCGGTACCGGGTAAGAGAATTTGGATGGCTTGATGGGTGTCGTCAACTGCCTTTTTGGGTTCCAGAATGCCCGTGTGGGCGATCGATAAATACAACTTTTTGAATGGAAGTTGTTGGGCTTTGCCTTCCGCTGCGCCAACCCGATACACCAAGTCTTGGCTTTCTCGGATCACCCCCATTTCTAGTAATTCTTTACGACTGATCTTAGGAGTATTCTCTAGTTCTTGATTAATCTTTTTGAGTTGTTGAAATTCTACATCCATTAGATTTTTGATATTGTGCTGTCAAGTGGGTAACTCAATCTATTACTATTCTGAGTTCAAGTAAGGGAAGAAGTTACCCTATTTACTCTATTGAGCAGTTTTTCGGTAAGCCAGAAGATGCATCGGATCGTCATAGATCTGCATCACTTCAGAACTCAAAGGAGTCCACACTGTTTGATTGAGCATCGGTTGTAGTTGAGCCAGAAAGCCTTGGCGAACAGTAAAGACAAAAACACCACCGGGCTGGAGTTTGGTGTGAACGGCTTTGAGTTCTGCCTCTCCAGCATGACGCTCTGCAAAGACCCCGGTGGCAATCACACCTGTGATATTACCCAAGGATTCAAGATTCTCATCCGCGATCGCGCCACAAACCAAAGCTTGATAAACCCTTTTCTGTTGAGCTTGTTCAAGCATTCCTGGCGAGATATCTAGGCCAATGATATGTTTAAAGCCCAATTGTGCGAGAGCAACACCAACCATCCCAGTACCTGCACCAAAATCCAAAATACTGGCTTGCTTGTTGGGTAAGAATTTTGACAGTGCTGTGGCAGCTGTGTGAGGAACAGTCTCCCAAAATTGGGCAATATCTGACTCATAGGTTGAGGCCCATTGATCATAATTACCTTGCAGTTCTTGATCCGTCTGACTCGAACAGATCCATTTTAGATAATCATCAGGTTTCATTTTTTATAACCAAATTATAGACAAGACAAGCCGAAGTAAGAGTCTAGATTTAAGAGTCTAAACGATATATTCTGCATTTTGTTTGAGTTCGTCGTAGAAGCGTCCAAAGCGATTATTCAAAAAGTGGTTCAAATCAATCTCTTCTTGGCGGAGAAAACCACGATTCGCCATCTCTCCTTTGAGGTGTAGATCCACAACAGCACAAACGGAGGCGGCTGTTGTGAGCTGAATCGCGCTCCAGGTTTCTCCATAGAGCTGCACAGGATAGATTTTGCGAGCATCACTCACTTGGGTGAAATGCTCATCCCGCCAGCCGGTCACGGTGCAGAAAACAATGATGACATCTTGTTTGGTCACAGGGATTGAGGTTTCGAGTAAATCTTCAAATAATTCCCGTCGTTGGGCTAGCCCGAGTTCATTCGTTAAAAAAGACATCAAATAATGATGCCCTGGATAGCGAACTGTTTTATAGTTCAGGGTCTGAACTTTTCCCTCCAGAGTTTCACAAAGGGTTCCTAGACCACCAGAGGTATTAAAGGCTTCATAGGTTGTGCCATCCAAAGAAAAGTTTTCAACTTCTTCAAGGGGAATTGATTCAACTTTTTTACCGTTTTGAATTGCTTCACACGGATTACAATATTCATTGATTAAGCCTCGGGTTGACCAGGTGAGGTTATACATCATCATGTTAGAAGGATATTGCGGCAGTGCGCCCACTCGCATTTTGACCGCATCAATTTTGTCGAACTGTTGGCAAAGATGATGAGCAAGAATGCCAATAAAGCCAGGGGCTAAACCACATTGGGGAGCGAAAATGAGACTATCTGGGGCGGTGTTAGCGATCGCTAACACCGCTTGGGTTGTGGCCACATCTTCAGTTAAATCAAAGTAACTCACACCTGCCTTGGCCGCTGCACGAGCAATGCCAGGATTAACCCCATAAGGGCAAGCTGAAATTACACAATCTTGCCCTTGCAATTTTTCTGAAAGTAATGCTTCATCCGTGACATCAATCACAAAAATATTGACAGGAACAGTCGTCGTAAGTTGTTTTAAGCTTTGTTCATTAACATCACCAACAAGCACAGTATAATCACCACTGTGGTGTAATATCTTGGCAATAGTGGAGCCGATTTTTCCACTCCCTAGAATGGTTACATGATACATCTTTTATACTCTCCAGGAGCTTTTGGGTTTCACTAGACGCTCAATGTAGCTTACTTCTTTGAAAAGGATGATTGTTTCTAGCTTTTCTTTAATATCTATTAAAAATATACAATCCAAGTGTTCTTGAAAGCTTCAGTCTTATCTATATATTTGGCTTGAGATGTTTGGTTCGAGAACTGCTCTGAGAGGTCTAACATGAGAATTGGTCTTTGGCTGTGAGTTGGCGCAACTTCAATCGTGCGCGATCGCAGTCAGGCTTTTTTTGTCGGAATGCTGACTAGCCTGAATGATTCACCGGGTCGGTAAAACACAGATATCTCTTCGAGAGGCTACGCCAACGACTCCACTCACTGACCGCCTACGCTTTGTACCGAGTTCCAGTTCGTCGCGTGGCATCAGTTCGGTAAG
>JAAHHN010000129.1 GCA_010672165.1 Spirulina sp. SIO3F2
GTTAGTGGGTTTTGCACCTTCCCAGAGGCAACCGCTACCAGGGGTCAAGGTTCTGGCTACTGCGATTGAACGTTTCTTTTTTGTCAAGCAAGGGGCTCAGGCTCTTTCCAAACCCCTACAAGATTAGCGTTGGGAGAGGGTTGGGGAAGAAGCCCTCTCCCACTGGGAGAGGGTTGGGTGAGGGTAACGCAAGATTCATCTTCAAAATCAGCAACGCCGAATAATCCAAATTAGGGCGCGTCGTCATTTACAACCAAAAGTCTTATGGGACAAATGAGAGAGCGCCCGACCCAAACAACAGGCAAAGGGGCTGTATGCCAGTCACTGTAAAAGTTTGCAATTTATATAGCAGTGGTCGAGAATGTTAGGACGTCGCGTAATGTTAGGACGTCGCGTAGGGTGGGCACCGCCCACCGGCTGAGGATTTCAAGGATCTAAGAATGTCCTAACCGCTTTAAGTCTTGCTATAACTGACAACAATCCCTAAAAAGCAAGGAAAAGGGCTAGAGTGGAGTTTAGCAACGTATGATTGCAATAAACTCTAAACTCTAGCCCTTTTGATGTGATGGTTCTTGCCCAACCGAATCTCAAAGATCAGGGATATTATCAATGTTTCGTCCCAGACTGTAGGAAATATTGGCAAACAAGCAAGAATGACCTCTTATTGAACATTGCACAGGGCATGATCAAAATCATGCTATTACCGCAATGCAAATCAAAGCAATTGCAGCAGCTCTCTGCCCAATTGAAGTCCATTTACATCAAACAATCGCAAACTAATCAATTGCATTCAATCTCTATGTCGTCAGCAAAGTAATGGATAGGGAAGCTTAGCCCCTTATCCCTACACGTCAGCAAAGCAATAGCCAGAGAAGTCAAGCTTCCCATCTCCATGTGCCAGCAAAGTAATAGGCAGAGACGTTTGGCTTTTCGTCCCTAAGCGTCAGCAAAGTAATCGCTTGGAGATATGACCTTTATGTCAGTGATTAATACTGTACGGGGTGTTCTTGTAAAAAGAAATCCCTAAAATGCAGGATTCACTGAAACTTTAAATTTGGTGTGGGTTAAGTAAAGCTCCAGTAAAAAATAAGGTCAAACCCCTCACCCCGAGAGGCATTCAGTCCCATCATGCATGAACTTGTGAAAAACTTGTGAAGGTATTTCCAGCTATTTTTCAACACACTTGTGAAGGAATTGTGGTGTCAAAAAAGCCGTAGGTTCTGGAGAGAACAAATATTTTATTACTTTGTTTGAGAAGTGAGTATTTAGCGTGAATTGATCACTCAGCCCCTGACGTTCTGTGATAGTAGGTTGCGGCTGCAAACTCAGTGGTTTGGAGTTGGTCAGGCAGAACCTCATTGAGAAAGCCCTCAACTTTGGGAAATCGACCAATCACAAACTGTTGGAGATCATAGTCAGCAATCAGCTCAGCAAGTAATTCTGGGCTAAAGTCCTCAGCGGCGATTCGCTTGCGGGAGAGGGTGGCAATTTCAGGTGGAATCGGGCGCTGGGTGTAGACGCCATACATTGGGATGTCGGTAAATAACCAAGGACTCTTGCTGGCTTCGGCTTGGATTTGAGCGAGCACCTGCTGATGGGTCTGGCTCTCCTGTAAAAGAGATTGATTATGCAAATGCAACACTGTGAGTTTGACCGGAGCAGCCAAGAGCAAAAAGGCGACAGCAAGCAGCACGGGTCTTATGCCTCGCCAGCCCTGTTGACGGAGTTGTTGCCAGAGTTGGCGATCGCGGATACGCTCCACCCCAACCTTCAGTCCTAATGTGGCCAACCAAGTCAGGGGCAGCGCGATCAGCATATGGTGGTGATACCAAATGGGTTTATGTTGGGTGAGAAAGACCGTAACCCAGATCAGCCAGAGGAGAGGGATGAGATTGAAATAATCTCCCCTAGGGTTTCCCCACCTAGCGTTTGCCACAGAGATGTATTTAGGATTATTCAACGAGAATGTCGGGTTAGGAGACCTAACCTCTACAAAAGAATCGTCAGATTTGCTTTTGCGTCCGGAAACAAAGAACCCGCTTAAGTCTTTGAAAAGAGTGCGGATTGTTTGGGATAAAGGGACGAAACTCCAGAGCATCAACACTCCATAATCCAATTCTTGGGCATAAAATAGCGCCACATCCCGGAGACTATGCTCCCGAACAAACGCATTTTTCACATCACTCTTGACATGGAAGAGAAAGAAGTCTTGGAGGGACACAATACCCAGCAATGACCCCAAACCCCAAAATGCAATCAGGATAATGCCGCCCCAAAGACAGAGCTTGAACCAAGGCCGTCGCGTCCCAAACCGGAAGGGGTGGTGGATAGGGCGATCGCTGACCAATAGATACAGACCCCACAAAGGCAGCAACAAAATTGTAAACATCTTAAATTGCAGGGAAAGACTCGCCGCGACTCCCGAAATAACCAGCCATGCCCAACGTTGACTCTCTTGGTGTTTAACCAGAGCATAGAGTGAGAACAAGAGGCAAGCTAATGCAGGCATGCCAATCATCACCGAAACACTCAACCGTAAGAAGTTGGCGGTCAGGATCAGCATTAGTGCACCGATAAGCGCATAGCGATCGCCCACAGAGCGCCGCAGCAGTTGAGCAAACGCCCAAACTAACAGGGTACTAAAACCGAGAATCAGCAAGCGGCTGGCAAATACTGAGTCACCCCAGAGCCGGAGCCAGGGGGCAAGCACAACCGTGAGTAACGGTGGCTGATCACTCCAAATTTCGGTAAACAAGGCATGACCCCGGTTGTAGAGGATTGCCTTGACCAGTTCTTGACCTTCATCCGTGTCAAACTGAAACACGGTAGCGATGGGCATGATCAGTAAGGTCAGCAACCAAAGCCCAAACGGTAGGAGAAGGTTGAAAATCCAGTTGGGGAGCGATCGCGCAGCCATCGGCTGCGTCTTGGAATTGGCTGCACCTTGCATTACATCATGCGCAGCAGACCCTGCTGGCCCACCAAAATTTCCCGTAGCAATGAGACAATGCCCACCCAAATAATCGGGCTAATATCCACACCTCCCAAAGGCGGCACTAGCCTACGTGTCACTGCCAAAAAGGGTTCTGTGGGCAAGACAATCAGGCTCCAGGGCAGTTGGTTCAATTGAGCTTGGGGATACCAAGTCAAGACAATCCGCAGGATAAATAAGAAAATCCAGAGTCCGAAGCCCAAACTTAAACTGATGTTAAGCCAATCCATGTGCTGTAAAGTTCTGTATCGCTACACGCTAATGTGCATTGTACGTGGTCTGGGCCTGACGTGAAACCTTGCCAGGGTTCATAGAGAATCGCGCCGAAGGGGTCAAAACCCGCTTAAAATGTGATAAATCTAAACAAACGCGTTTATCCCCAAAACTATAAGAAAATGACTCCCACCCTTTCAAATTTCCTATTGAGCCTCTTAGCAGGCGGACTTGTCGTTGTGGTTCCCGCAACAGTGGGCTTGATTATTATCAGTCAGGCTGACAAGATCAACCGTTCGTAATTCGACGTTCGTGAATCTTGGCAACAGCTTCTCATAAACCCCAGTAAGGCAATCTGTTCAGTCGGTTAACAAGCTCTGCTGGGGTTTTGCTTTGCAGAGATGTTTTTTCGTTACTCCAATCAGGAGTCAGTGAGGTAGATGTTGTAGATCTAATTACAACAGTCTGGATTATTCATTACACTTCTGATTCTTCAGTACAGAGCAAAAAATGAGAAGCGACCTGAAACCTCCATTGTTCCGTAGGTTAGGTTGAATGATAAGGTGGCTTGCTGCTCTCAGAGTAACCTAACACGATTGCCCTTGGCACTGCGCAGAGCGCAATCATCGTAAGCCTTTCTGGTATTGGGTTTCCTGTGTCAATCCAACCTACAACTAAAGGTATTGTCGGATTTGAGCCGATCGCTGAAACAGCGCCAATCTTCAGATAGGGGCAATCCATCCCGCTCTAGTTAGAAAGGCGCGATCGTCCTATGGCAAACTCACCCATTGAATCGTTGAGTTGATCTGTAAAAGCAACGTACATCTGTGTGAATAGCATGAGTAATGCAGGCCAAAGGTAGCGTAAACCAAGGCAAGAAGGTGAAAAAAACAAAATATACTCGTTGGTTGAGATTAGGACTGGGCACGATCGCAGCGTTGTTCCTCGTCGGTTGTCGGGTGGAAGAAAACCTGACTTTAGCCCTGCGTCCTAATTATCTAGGCCCTGTTTGTCTGGATTTGGGGCATTTCCGAGGCTCGTTGGATGTGCAGGTCGTCAATGGTGATCTCCAAGAGCAGTTTCAGATTGCTGAACGGGGGCAAGCTGAGCGCCATGCTTTAGAGCTTGGCCCTGTCAGTGCAGCTCGTCCCTTGGCCGTTTCTATGCAGGGCGACCTAGCGTCAGGTCAACTGGATGCCATCATTCACTACGGGAGTTGTGAACAATATGCGAATGCCAGTTGGCGGGTTTATGGGGTGGACTACTCCAGTCCAGATCGCGTGGGGATGTTTCGCTTCTTGGCGGCTGTAATCGGTGGGATTAATCTGTTGGTGTTAGTCACTCAATTTCGGCATTTACAAACGATTCTCTCAGCAGCGGAATATGACTTAACAGAGTTAGCTGGTGTCTTAGCGAAATCGCCCCAGAGGCTCTATGTAAAAGTGCGGGGTCAGGTGACAGTGGCTAAACCGTTGCGATCGCCTTGGAAGCATGTGGCTTGTGTCTATTACAGCAAGCGGGTGACACAGAAATATAAACAAAGTGGCAAGAAGGGAACAGTTTCCAAAGTGTTGGAGAATCATTCTCGACGTATTCCGTTCCAGTTGCGATCCGGCTCAACCCAGGCAGACGTTCACCCCTATGGCGCGGTGATCAGCGCTTGCACCACCTATCGGGATAGCAAACTGGGCTCACCGGGCACGATTGAAACCCAAGAAAGTGTTTTACCCTGCGCTCGCACGGTTCTGGTTATGGGAATGGCAACTATCCAGCGGGGCCAGCTCCAACTCCAAAAGCCTGCTTATCCACTGAAGCAAACTCGCTTCCAGATCTACCGGGAAGATGCCCAGGCTTTGGAGGGCAATATTCGGTTAGCCATTCGGTTGTCGTTTGTGATGATGGTAACCTGTTCGCTATTTTGGTTACCGTTGGTGGTGCCAGATATGGCTGATCCAGCGCAGTTTCTCCAAGAAGTGACCCAGGATTGGTAATTGCTTGGTTCAAAAGTTTCGTTATCATCCCGATCACAACCAAATAATTTAAAACTCAGCAATTAAAGATTGCGGCGGGGGTTAACTTGAGTTCAGGGAAAGTAGGCGAAAGGATCGGTTCTTCTTCTCGATAAGGGTTCATCTGATATGTGCCATCGGTTTGCAACACACAAACGAAAACCGTAGATTCTTTAGGGTTGCCGAGATAGCTACGACTCCCGATCGCCAAATAATCTACAATCCAATATTCTGGAATCTCCAAGCGTTGATATTCGTCAAGTTTATCGATATAGTCGTCTTCCCAATTGGTTGAGACTACTTCAACGGCAATTTGAGGCGGATCGAGGAGGGCGGCTTGGGCAGTGGGTTGGCTCTCCCAAAGGGCGCGATCGACAACTGTGATATCAGGGTGACAGCCCTGCTCGACGCCTGCTGCGGTTTCGGTGCGGGTCATAATACGCCCGGAGACCCAGTAATCCAGTCTCAAGCGTTTAACTTCAGCTTTGAATATATCAGTAATGGCTTCAGCGATCGTTTCATGGCGGCGGGTGGGGAGTCTACGCATAATTTGACCGTTAACCAGTTCGTAGTAGCCTGCTTCATCAGGGATTTGGTTAAGAAATTGGGCAAAGGTAGTTTTGGGTTTGGTGAGAGTGGTGATCATTGAGCAGAATTTCAATTACAGACTGTGATGTAGGGGTCTCAAAGCAAAACGTTGATTATGTTAACGATCGTAGCTTTAGTCCCCTAAAAATTGCTAGTATCAATGTTCAAAGCCCTGAGCAATGAACGCGCATTATGGTTCCCCCCTCCACCAAAACCAACGTTTACAAAAACTGGGAGCGCAAACGCTACAACCTCACATCTAGCCAACGCGATCGCTATCGCCAAATTTCCCACGAGTCCTATCAAGCCAAACAACTCGCTGAACAGGGAAAACTCGCAGCAATCCATGCCATTAATATCCCAAACCTTGACCCGACTGTTTTGATGCCACAACTTACAGCGAGTTCTTATGCAACTCTCAGTCTATTCAGTGGTGGTGGGGGGTTAGATCTCGGTTTTGAACAGGCAGGTTTTCAGCACAGTGGCTCCTATGAACTGATTCCCATTTGTGGTCAAACCCTGCAAGCTAACCGACCACAATGGCAAGTTTGCAGCGGCCCAGAACAGGGTGATGTAACCCGAGTAGATTGGCAGCCCTATCGGGGTCAAATTGATGTTGTTCAAGGTGGCCCACCTTGTCAACCCTTTTCTGTGGCGGGTGACCAGGCTGGAGCTGATGACGAACGTAACCTTTGGGGGGAATTTGTCCGTGCGGTGAATACTATTGAGCCAAAAGCTTTTGTAGCTGAGAATGTACCCGGATTAATGAGTACAAAATTCAAGTCGTTTGTGCAAATGTATATTCTTGCTCCCTTACCGAACTATCACATCATGAAGTTTGAGCTGAATGCAGTTGAGTTTGGTGTCCCGCAAATCCGTCGTCGGGTTTTCTTTGTGGGTTTTCGTTCTAAACAAGTTGCCCAAACGTTTCACATTCCTCAACCGACCCATGTTTGGTCTGAACCCTCTAAAAAACAACAATTAACGTTGAATTTCGCAACGCTGGCATCAGTGAAACAGCCGACGATGGGGGTTCGGGGGGCGTTGGGTTTACCGGATATTGGTAATGATGCGATCGCCCCGACCCTCAGAAGTGGGTTTACAGGTAAACGGAACACGACTTCTATTTTGAATAGTGCGGCGAGCCAAAAAAACTGGGCAAGCTTACAGATTTGGCCCAATGGCGTTCAAAAGGATCGCCAAGCGGCGGCAGCATTCCCTGCTAAAAATGGGCATTTTCGCCTCTCAGTTCAGGATTGTGCAATCTTACAGGGATTTCCTGAAAGTTGGCAATTTCAAGGAGCGGTCTATCAGGTTTTAGGACAAATTGGCAATTCCGTTTGTCCGCCTGTGGCGTATCAGGTAGCTAAAGCAGTGCGGGCTGCACTAGAAAGTCAAAAGAATTAAAGGGTGCTCAAATATTGCTGTACAAGTTCCCGTAACCGCTGAGCATGATTGGTGGTGATGGCTTCCCAACTCACAAAATAAGAGGCTGGAATATGAGGATTATTAAGAGTACTGCCACGTTGCATAACGTACTGAGCACGATCGCGCAAGATCTTGAGCATTTGGGTTGGACTGTAGCCATTCGGCTGATCTTGCAGATTCACATATTGCTCACGAGTGTATTGCTTTTTTTGAAGACGGTAAGCATCATCGTAGCTGTAAGTTACTTTCTCCCCACAGATAGCAAACAAGTCAGCCAGTTCCAGTTTCTTTGCAGCTAAGGTTGCAAGTTGTAAATCAGGTTGAATGTAATTGGCTTTACTCTGAATCCAAGGTTGCATCATGCTTGGACTTGCATACTTATAAGCCACTTGTTTTTGACCATAAAACCCAAACAGCCAATGTTTACCTTGCCATTTTTCAAGGTGTGCTGGCCCAAAATCACGAACAGTCGTTACAGAAGCTTTTGAACTTGTTTTCAATTCCAATGGTAGTTGTTGACCTTGAATAGTCAAGTAAGCGTCCGTTCCCGAACGTCCTTCTTGTTCATCTCGATAGAGCTGAAATAAACGAATCATTTCAGTTTCACGAGCATCGTCTTGGAAAGATGAGCGAGGTGGCATTGAATATCGTCTCCTCCTCTATTGCGTTTGCTCACTGATGAAAACTTTAATGGTGCAATCTTACCAGAACTGGATGTCGCACGAGTTCAATATGTCAGTATCTTTTTCGATAATTCAATCAAGATAGCAAAAGGCAGAACTTGGTGAATATCTGCGATCGCGCTTTCTCTGGCTTCAGCCATAGATGTAGCCTCTCGAATGAAGTCAAACGAAATTCTTCCCTTGCGACCAATCCCAATCAAAGCATCATCACAACCACTCTCATAAAGCTGCTCTACGTAGTCTGCTGGATCAGCGTGAGGATCTTGAAGCTCAAACTCTAGCGTAAATTCATAGTCTTGCATTGCCTTGTCCTCAAAGAAAACGCTAATTGACGTAGATACAATTATCTACGACTCGACGAAGCTACTTGGCGTGATTGCCTGTGTTTTTGGGTGTACTCAAAATGCTAGTAATGTAACGTTGACTCCCTCTACATTGTTGATCAATATGTAGGCAATATAGTCTGATTATTCCGTGGTTTGGGTTTCCTGTTTTCAACAAAACCGATAATTTCTAGTTATCTTAATCTGGCTATACGCATAAATTTCCTGAAATACCGTTTCATCCAATTCGGGAAACGTTTTTGCAGAAGCTTATAAAAGTTCTTTTTAAAACCAGAATAGATATATATCCACCATCCCAAACCAATCAAGGTGAAGATTTCCGAAAATACCAAAAGCTTCATTGAACCTGATATAACTTGCCAGCCCTTGATTAGGCTACTGAAAGTTGATATTGAAGCTTGTGAACTTTCAGAACCCTTAAGCACCAAAAAGATTGCCAAGGCTATTAATCCAGAAAAGACAAAAGTTAGTAGATTGACAAATAGTTGAGTGATTTTTCGCTCTTCTTTGTATGTATCATTTTTATGATAATGCTCCCACCCAAAAATCAGCTTTTTAAGCTCAGTCTTAACTTCTTCTGGATGGGCTAATTCATCGAGAATTAAGTTATAACTTTTCCTCAAATCATCTCGAACATAATCCCCAATAGTTGATATCTTTTCATCATTGGCTACATATGCCCATCCAAGTGATACACAAATCAAGGGAACAACAAGTAGTAAGTTATATCCAAATGGATTATCCTTTGCAAATGCGACAGATAGAATCGGAGCGATACCCAGAAACATTGAAAACGGGATTTGAACATCTCTGAAAGTAATTCGTTGCAATTGTTCGGTTTTTAGCTTTTCGTACTCAACCCTATATATTTCTAGTAGTTTCTCTTTCGGTGAACTCATACTACTCCAATCCTTTAATTGGGATGCTTTAAGATAACTCATCCGACTTAATTAGATCAATTACATGCTGAGTGAGATCAAATAATTTCTCTATAACGTTTTCTGAGTGTGCCGCCCCCTTATGTAACTCATTAATTAAAAGGTCGGAAATCACTCCAATCCAACATGCTTTTATTCCCAGAGATCTACTAATCGAAAATAATGAAGATGTCTCTAAGTCTATTGATAGAACCTTCAATTGCTTCAGATAAGAAATTAGATCAAAACTTTCTCTATAAAGAGCATCAGTCCCAAAAGAAAGACCAATATGCACTTTTTTGTCAACAGAATCTAGTTTAGATTTGAGTTTTGAGATTAATGAAAAATCTGCTACTGATGGAAACTCATCAGGAACATAATAACGTGAAATTCCATCACCTTTTACTGAACCCTCAAGAAGAATCAGATCTCCGATTTCCAAGAATTCTTGTAATCCTCCTGCAAGACCGATAGCATATATCTTCTTTACTCCAAGAGCCGATAGTTGCTCTAAAGAGTTTGCAGTTCTTAATCCTCCATAGGAAGGAAAATGGACGCAAAATCTTTTTTGAAGCCCATCTAGTTGGAATACTTCAAGATTAGTTGTATTGAAACTCCACTCAAATTCACATCTTGCCAATTTCATTGAGCTAGTTATTCTTTTGAAGAGATTAAAACTAAAGATCATCAAACATACCTCGCCGACATCATATTCGATATCAATTTTTTGACTTAATAGATCTGATTCTGGAGTTATATATGGAGGAGAATGACCGAAAAATAAATTATCAAAAATTGAACTCATTTTGTTTCGATGGCTGTGAAGGAATTTACTCCCAAACAATAGCCTGAAAATTTCATATCTCAATCTGGTTCTAGTTTACTCCAGCCCAGCCAACCCCAATAACTTCACCGCTGTCGCCTCTGGCACAGGCATCACCGACAACCGATTCCCGCGACGCACCACCACCAACTCCTCCGGTGTAAACGTTGCCTTCAGCACATCCAGCGCAATCATCTCACCAAACGTCGCCACATACTTCAACCGCACCGTCCGCCAACGCGGACTCTCCGGTTTGGACTTAGGATCATAATGCTTGTCCTGGGGGTCAAACTGGGTCGGGTCAACAATATCGCTCTCCGTCACTTCCGCTAACCCCACAATCCCTGGCGGCTTCGTGTTGGAATGGTAATAGAAAAGGCGATCGCCCACCGCCATCTCCCGCAAAAAATTCCGCGCCTGGTAATTGCGCACCCCATCCCAAATCTCCTCCCCATCTCGCGCCAAATCCGCGATGCTATATTCACTCGGTTCCGATTTCACCAGCCAGTAGCGCATAGTTTTGAGAGGATAGGAATTGCCAAGGCTGATCATATGGGGTCAGTTCACTGTTCGCAATTCGGCGTTGAACATTCGAGCCCAGGCCGCTAGTCTATGAAGAGACGATATGTGAAAACACAATATTAACTGGGGAGACGTGCCTCCCATCGTGGTCAAATCCAGTGCTTGCTTAACTCAATGGAAATTCTTTGTACTCGTCCCACCTGTGGAGCCAGTAACCAATTTGCTGATCTGGATGACCCCAAATCCCTGAAGACCGCCCAACAAAAATACTGCACCCACTGTGGCATGCCGATGATTTTAGGGGGGCGCTATATTCCCGTACACCTTTTAGGCAAGGGCGGCTTTGGGGCAGCGTATCTGGCCCGCGATCGCTACACCACCTCGTTGCGAGAATGCGTGGTTAAGCAATTCTTGCCCGCAGGCGACTTGACGCCCGAACAGCTCGATATTGCCCAAGGTCTCTTTGAGCGCGAAGCCCACGTTTTGGAAGAAATCGGCAATGAGCATAAACAAATCCCAGATTCCTATGCTTTTTTCCCGCTGATTGCCCGCGATCGCCAAACTCACCAAGACAAGCAGTTTTTCTATTTGGTGCAGGAATATATCAACGGCCAAGATTTGGAGCAGGAACTCAATGAACAGGGCTTTTTTACCGAAGCCGAAATTGTGACCGTGATGCGTAACGTGTTGCGGATCTTGACCTTTGTCCATAGCCGGGGCGTGATTCATCGGGATATTAAGCCCTCCAACATTATGCGATCGCAGCAGGGGCGGCTCTATTTATTGGACTTTGGGGCGGTGAAACAGGTGGCGACAGTGGCCGGTAGCCCCCAAGGTCGCTCTACTGGGATTTATTCTGTGGGCTTTGCGCCGCCAGAGCAGATGCAAGGCTCACGAGTGTTTCCCTCCACGGATCTCTATGCCCTGGCGGCCACCTGTCTGATGCTGCTGACCAACCAAACCCCCGATAGCCTGTTTGACGCCTATCACAATGAATGGACTTGGCGAAAACATGCCACCCATGTGAGTGATGGGCTGGCTAAAATTTTGGATCGCATGTTGCTGTCGGCTCCTCGCGATCGCTACCAATCGGCCCAAGAAGTGCTCCAGGATCTCAATCAGATTCAAGTAGCAGCGACCACCAAGGGGCGATCGGCCAAACCAACGGCAACACCCTTAAACACAACCACGATTCAATCCACCCCCGGTGCTGCTGCCCAGCCCAAAGCCAGCCCGAACTTTCAACCTCAGGCCAAACCTCAGCCTCAGCCCAAACCTGCACCTGCAAAACGTGCAACGCCGATGCCAGCAACCACAATGGTCTCAACGGTGGATGTGCTCAAAAATGCGGCGTTTACTGGCTTTGAGGGTAGCTTATTGCTGATGGCTTGCCTGAGCATGGGAGGGCCGATGTTGATTATTTGGGGGATGAGTATGGGACTACTGATTTATCTGCAAATTCAGCGCACTCTCGCTCAATGGGATTTAGTGATCCTAGGAGGGGTTACCTTAGGCTTGGTCGGATTGATTCCCTTCTTCCACAGTGCTGCGGTTCTTGCTGGCCTACTTCAAACGCTCTCCCTTGGCTCACTGTTGGGTATAGGCTTCCTGGGTATGTTAAGCGGTGCGATGGCGGTGATGGTAACGGCTTTGTTCCGTCTGGTTTATCAAATTTTGTCGGGGATTTTGTGATGGTTGCAATGGCGCTGGCTGCCTTGCTGGCCATTTCCAGCGGGTCAGTTTTAGGGGAAGAAGCAGCCCCAGAGGTCAATACTTTATCGCTCTCTGAACCCATCTCTTGCCCAACAGAAGTCGAGTCACTAACCCAAAGGTTATTGGCGGATCTGCCCAGCTATGCCAACCGCGTGCAACAACGATCGCGCACCCTCGAATCAACGCGATCGCAGACCTATGTGGTGCTGGCTGGCAAAGCTGAATTTGAGCCCCTCCCGGTTTATCGAGATGACCCCACCACCGAGCAAGTCTTCTTCACCACCCTAGAGCAGGTGTTTACGGAAAAAGGGGCGCGATCGCAGCAACATTTTCACTGGCTCTTTCTTACCCAAACCCCCAACGGCTGGTATATGGTGACGATTCTGACCCGATTTGGCAGCAGCAATCCCAGCCGAGAGCCAGAGCCACCCCGAGAGGCGAGTAATGGTGTTGTGGGGCAGGCGATCCAGCTCTGGTTACGCGATTGTCGGGCAGGAACGGTCCGTTAAAATCTCCCCTTCCCTTATAAATAGCCTTAATGGCATTGGTGAGGAGATTGTAGAGGTCTATTCACAAAAAAACAGCGTCTTAGCCAGTGCTTGTGAAAGAAAACCGTAGATCTCAACAGATCGGAACAATTGCTGATTACATGGGTAAAAGATTTTTGTCTGGGGGCGGCAAGCCGCAGACTCGCGGTGATAGTCAGCCTCACTCTCATCCTTGCAAACCTACATAGACACAGATTCTCCCCTATGGCAACGCTAAAAGTAGGCATTAATGGCTTTGGCCGCATCGGACGCTTAGTCTTCCGGGGCGCAATCCAAAACCCAAATATTGAATTTGTTGGCATCAACGACCTCGTTCCGCCTCAGAACCTTGCCTATCTACTGAAGTACGATTCGACTCACGGTCGCTTTGATGGCACCGTTGAAGCTGCAGATGATGGCATTATCGTCAACGGGAAAAAGATTCCCTGTACTGCAATCCGCAACCCCGCTGAATTACCTTGGGGCGATCGCGGTGCAGACTATGTGATCGAATCGACCGGCCTCTTCACCACCTACGACGGAGCCAAAAAACACCTCGACGCTGGTGCCAAGCGGGTGGTTATTTCTGCCCCCACCAAAGACCCGAATCAGGTCAAAACCTTGCTCGTTGGAGTCAACAATCAAACATTTGACCCCGCCAGCGACGCGATCGTCTCCAATGCAAGTTGCACCACCAACTGTCTCGCGCCCATCGCCAAGGTTATCCAAGATAACTTTGGGCTGGCTGAAGGTCTGATGACCACCGTTCACGCCACCACAGCAACTCAGCCTACGGTTGATGGCCCCTCCAAAAAAGATCCCCGTGGCGGTCGAGGTGCGGGTCAGAATATTATCCCCGCTTCAACAGGCGCAGCTAAAGCCGTCACTCTGGTGCTGCCCGAACTCAAGGGCAAACTCACGGGCATGGCCTTCCGGGTTCCCACCCCTAATGTATCGGTGGTGGACCTTACCTTCCGCACCGAAAAAGCCACCAGCTATGCAGACATTTGCACAGCCATGAAAGCTGCTGCTGATGGGCCCATGCAAGGCATTTTGGGCTACACCGAAGAACCTTTGGTCTCCAGCGATTTCTTGTCAGATTCCCATTCGAGCACGTTTGATGCGGGGGCAGGGATTGAGCTCAATAGCAACTTCTTTAAGATTGTGTCCTGGTACGACAATGAATGGGGTTATTCCATGCGGGTGGTGGATTTGATGTTATTTATGGCGCAGAGCGAGGGGATTTTGACCGGGATTTAAGAGCCCAACGATGGCTGAGGGGCTGTCATGCGTTAGAGTTCAAACCATGACGAGACTGGCTTACAGCCCCTTTCTCTGTTTTTGAGTTCGGGCGCTCAATTGCTTGTCTTGTCAGGCTTCTGGGGTTAACGAACAGCACGCCTTAATTCGCCTTGACATGCTTGATTCTGCCCCTCCACCCCCTCCCAAGCATTGGCGCGATACAGCATGGATTGCCCCTCTGGTGGCAGGTTTGGCGATCGCCCTGCAATGGACAGGTCAGCTTCAAACCCTGGAATGGCAAGCCTGGGATCTAATGGTGAGGCTGCGGCCAGCAGAAGCCAAAGACCCTCGGCTTACGATGGTGACCATTGATGAAGCTGACCTGACCCGAGCAGGGCAATGGCCCATTTCTGATGCGGTGCTGGCCCAAGCTGTGCGGGTACTCCATACCGCTCAACCCCAAAGCATTGGCCTAGCACTCTACCGCGACCTCCCCCTACCACCAGGTAGCGACACCTGGAAAGTCGTTATGGTGCAAACTCCTAATCTGATTGGGATTGAGCAGCTCATTGAACCCGTTGTATCTCCCCCACCGATCTTGGCAGAACAAGCACAAGTGGGCTTTGCAGATGTGGTGTTAGATGAAGACGGCAAGCTCAGACGGGGCCTGCTGGCTATGAGTGCTCCAGACGGCAAGGTGCGATGGTCTTTGGGAGCCATGCTGGCAGCGCAATATCTGCGATCGCAGGGCCAAACGCTTCAGTTTGCACATTCACCTCTACGAGTACAGGTGGGGGAGCAAGACATCCCTGCGATGCAGCCTTCAACGGGGAGCTATGTGAATGTAGATGCTCAGGGATTGCAAGTTTTGCTTAATTTTCGGGGTACAGCAACCATATTTGAGACGTTATCGCTCACTCAAGTGCTGGCGCAGGAATTTGACCCGGAGCATGTCCGCGATCGCATTGTCATTATTGGTTCTGTGGCACCGAGTTTTGGGGCCAAGTTCTCCACCGCCTACAGCAGCCGCGATCGCATGCCCGGTTTTATTGTCCATGCCAATATCGCCAGCCAACTGCTGGCCACTGCCCTAGATGGGCGACCCGTATGGCGTGTATTGCCGGACGGGTGGGAATGGTTCTGGATTTTGGGCTGGGCTGCTGTCGGCACTGGCCTAACCACACTAACGTTTCGGCAACCAACAATGCGGAATGGGGTGCTGGCGGTGGGTGGGCTGTTGGTTGCCCAAGGCAGTCTCTGGGCGCTCGCCTATGGGGGGGCTTTATTGGCCATCTGGCTGCCGATGGTGACCCCCAGCTTGACCCTCTTCGGTGCTGTGGTTACTAGCATGATGGCTCTGCTGTGGCAAAATTTACGACGTTCTTACCGTCAACTGGCGCAATATTCCCAAGACCTGGAGCGGCAAGTGAGTGAGCGCACTGCCCAATTGGCGCAAGCCAAGGAAGCGGCCGAAACTGCCAGCCAAGCTAAAAGTCATTTTCTAGCCAATATGAGTCATGAGTTGCGATCGCCCCTTAATGCGGTGTTGGGTTTTGCCCAGGTCTTGACACGATCGCCCCACCTCTCAACGACAGATCAAGAGAATATCCAGATTATTCGCCACAGCGGGGAGCATTTGTTGGGTCTGATCAACAGCATTTTAGATCTCTCCAAAATTGAAGCGGGGAAGATGGCGCTCGAACCCGAAGCACTTAATCTCCAGCAGTTGGTCAACGAAATCATGGCCACCTATCAACTCCCTGCCCAGCAAAAAGGTTTGGAGCTACGCCTTGACTATGGAACTGACCTGCCCGACAGTCTTGAAATGGATGGTTTAAAGCTACGCCAAGTACTGATCAACCTGATCAGTAATGCTGTGAAGTTCACCCAGATGGGTTATGTAAGCCTCCGCATTCGCCAGCAAGGACAGTGGCTAGAGTTTGCGGTACAGGATACCGGAGTGGGCATTGTTCCGGAAGATCGCGATCGCCTTTTTCAAGCGTTTGAACAGGCGAAGGTGGGCCGTCGTGCAGGGCCTGGGACGGGGCTAGGGCTAGCGATTAGTCAGAAGTTTGTGTCGTTGATGGGGGGTGAACTCAAGGTCGAGAGCTGTGTGGGGCAAGGGTCACTCTTTACCGTTGTGCTCCCATTGGTGGTCAGCAACGCTCCCCCCCCTGTATCCCTTACAACCCAGACTATTCTTAGGTTTGAGCCATCCCCCCAAGGCCGCCGAATTTTGGTGGTGGATGATCAACCTAGTAATCGTCGTTTGCTCTGCCAGATGCTTGCCCATTGGGGATTTGAGCTGCGGGAAGCTAGCGATGGTCACGATGCTCTGGCCCAGTGGCAGGCCTGGCAGCCAGAGTTGATTTGGATGGATATGCGAATGCCAGGAATGGATGGCTACGAAGCCACCCAACGTATTAAAGCTCAAGCCCCTAATTTGCCCATTATCGCGGTTACAGCCAGCGCCCTAGAGGAAGAAAAAGCAGCCGTTCTTGCTCTGGGCTGTGATGACTTTGTGCGCAAACCCTTTGAGGAACAAACAATTTTGCAGCAGGTGGCACAGCATTTGCAGCTCCATTGCATCTATGCAAACGAGAGTTTTGTCGCACCCGCATCAGCGAGCGAGATAAACGCTGGGGATATTACAGTTATGTCATCTGATTGGCGATCGCAACTGGCCGATGCAGCGTTAGATGGCAGCAAAGCTGAACTCCTGGCGTTGATTGCACAAATTCCTGCTGAACATGAGAGTCTTGCCGCACATCTACGTCAGCTCACCCAGAATTTTGCCTTCGAGCAGATTTATCAGTTGGTTGCATCAGACGCGCCGTGAGTTGCCGGAGCATCTTGCGCCACTGCCTCTAGGGTAATGGTGCGCACGGGTAGATCCATTAAATCACCGTAGCCCTCTGCCGTTAACCAATTCGTCCATTGTTCAGGCTGAGTCTCTCGCGCAGTGAAGGCGGCCTCTAGTTGCATTAACCAAGAATCGGCGATGGCGGAATCTGGTGCAACTGGCGCTAAGTAGCCCCCAACCGCTAAAGACCCAGTTTCATCCGCTTGAAATTCCGAGCAAACCAGGCTGACCGTCCAGAGGTAGCGATAGCGATCGCTCGATTTCGTTTCGCTGAGTTGGATACTATCAGGCAAGACCAGGCGCACTAAGGCGTCTGGCTCATGGGTAGTTAGGGGAATACTCCGAAACACGGTCGGATCTTCAACATCGAGATGAAAGTCAGCCAGATCCACAGCAAATTGAGCGTTCTCAACTTGGGGGATGCGAACATAGAGCACTGGGGTCTGCATCGGTATTTCAATGACTTGATCCGCTGGCACAAGGGCCGTCAGAACTGTTGGCCCACCATTGGTATCACCACACATCCCGCGATCGCCCCCTGAAACTGTACGATCTGGCGCACCCAGTGGCGGGACATCGTCTTTTGTGGTGGCGTTTTGTGCCACGACCGGAGCGACAAGCCCTCCCCAAATCAGGGGCAAGATTAGGAGTAGAGGACTAAAGATCCTGTTCGAGAAATACATAGCTGCACAGAGAAAATGACAGTAATGGTTTGATCATACTCATCCAGAAGGGCGGTAAGGCAAGCTGGCAATTGCGCGATCGCATTGCCAAAACGGAGTTGGCACTTCTTAAGGAACCCTGCCCTCGTCTGAGCCAAAGCCCTACAATTAGGGCGTGTTGTCAGTTAACACCAGAAGCCGGATTGAACCAGGGATAGAGCGCCCAAACCTAAAAATAGGAAAAGGGGCTGTAAGCTAGTTGCAGCAAGAGTTTGAAATCCAACTGACGATACCCCTAGTTGCCCAGTTCTTGTGGCCTTGTTCACATGACCATTGATGACATTATCCAGGTACTCAACAGTCGTTTTGAAGCAACGCTTGGCAAATCCCTAACCCCCACCGAGGTGGAGATTCTGGAAGCGGCTTGGGACAATCGGGCCTATAGTGATGTGGCGAGTCGGCTGTATATCAGTGAGGGGTATATCAAGAATGTTGCCTCACGACTCTGGCAGCGGCTCTCGGATCTCTGCGGTGAAACAATTAGCAAAGCGAACTTTCGGGGTATTATTGCTGCGTTTGTGGATATTGACCGCTTTAATCCCAGTATTAAGGCTACTGTCATGATCATTGATGATCTGGCTGCAAATCTCGACCTGCTCTCCCAACTCCTGACGGAGCAGCAATATCGGGTTCGCACCCTGACCAGCGGCAAAATGGCTCTTCGCAGTATTCGCAACAATCCACCCGACCTGATTTTACTGGACATCAAAATGCCGGAGATGGATGGGTTTGCAGTTTGTGAAACCCTCAAACAAGAAGAACCACTGGCCGAGATTCCCATCATCTTCCTTAGTGCTGTTGATGAAGTGTTCGATAAGGTGAAGGCCTTTGAACTGGGGGCAGTGGACTATATCACTAAACCGTTCCAGGCGATCGAGGTGCTTAAACGGGTGGAAACGCAGCTCACGTTGCTGCGTCAGCACCAGCAACTCAAGGCCGAAATTGACGAGCATCTCCAAAGTGAGATGCTTCTCTATCAATCCCGTTCGTTATTGGCGAATGTGCTCAATGCAGCACCCGATGGTATCGCAGCGGCCCAAGCGGTGCGGGACTTGGTGACGGGGAAGCTCGTGAATTTGCAATGTGTGTTGGCGAATCCCCGGTTTGCCGAGATGCTGGGACAGCGTCAAAGTGACCTGATGGGCGATCGCCTCCTCAAAGAGCTGCTAGAGGGTCTAGAGCCGGGCTTGTTTGCGGCTTGTTTTGATGTGATTACAACGGGGGAAGCCCTCGAAACTACGGTGGAGCTAGATATACAGACAGCCACGCTTTTAGTGACAAAGCTCGCGGATGGTATTGCTCTGACGTTGCGAGCGTAATTCTATGACCGCCGATACTGCTGCCCTGGCAACAATGTCACCAACTCCATCAGTTCCAGTTGCACCAGGGCACTGGCGACCTCTGCTGCGGTCTGGCCACTAGTTTGCACAATCCGCTCAACCGGAGTCGGTTCCGAGCCGATCGCCTGCCAAATACCCAAGAGAGGTTCGGCAAGATCGGGGGGTGGCGTTGAGGGTGTGGGGTCAAGATGCGGGATTTCGCCAAGGGATTCGAGGAGTTGGCTAGGATTGAGGATGAGCTGTGCCCCTTGATTGGCCAGTCTGAGGCAGCCGATCGCCTGGGGATTATCCAGGGAACCAGGTAGGGCATAGAGATCCCGGTTAAATTCATGGGCATAGCGGGCAGTGATCAACGCCCCCGAGCGGGCAGAGGCTTCCATCACTAGAATTGCCCGACTCAAACCGGCGATGATGCGATTGCGGGGTGGAAAGTTATGGGCAGTGGGGCCAGTGCCAGGGGGATAATCACTGAGGATTAGGCCCCGCTCTAAAATTTGGTCGTAGAGCTTTTGATTTTGGCGAGGATAAACCACATCAACCCCAGTGCCCAACACCGCGATCGTGCGACCTCCAGCTTGGAGACAAGCGGCATGGGCTTGGGCATCAATCCCTGCGGCTAGCCCAGAAACGATCGTGAAGTCATGTTGCGCTAGGGCAGTGCTGATATTGCGTGTCCAGCGGCGGCCATATTCGCTGGCGTTGCGTGTGCCGACAATTGCAATTGCTGGCCGCTGACCCTTGAGTTCTGCCGGGTCAATCTGACCTCGGTAGTAGAGCACAGGGGGCAAGCTGGGGATTTCGGTCAGCAGACGTGGGTAGTCCGGATCGAGGGGCGTCCAAAACTGAATATTTTGGCGATCGAGGTCATCCAGGAGTTGTTCCGGGTTGATTTTGAGGCGTTGGGTGGCGATCGCGTCTTTAAGCTTGGGGCCAATACCTTCAACAGTTTGCAGCTCACTCAAAGCAGCCCCCCAGGCAATCGAGAGCTGCTCAAACCGCTGCACCAAACGTTGGACAAGGAGCGGCCCCACCCCGTTAATCCGTGACCACGCGAGCCAATAAGCCCGTTCTTGCTGAAGATCCATACTTTACCCTGAGGATTCGCCAGCTTATGGTAACAAGATAATCAGGGCTTGGCTTGGGAGTAGCTGATGCAAAGTGGTTGAATATAACAGGCAACAACTGCCACGGAACACAAATTATTTGCCCTGCCTGGGTTTTCCTGCCGCCTCACCACTCCACATATCGGCATGGAGAGTGGCATCCTGTTCATCAATTTCTAGATCGAGATCTGGGGGCTGAACGGGTGGGGCAATGGGTGGGGTTTCCTCCAGTTCAATTTCAATATCTATTTTGATGCGGGCTTTGGCTCGGTGCCAACCGACCACATCAGTTTTGAGCAGTTCACAGGCAATCCCCTCATTAAACCAATCACCAAAGGTGGATTTGTCGCCATCCGGGCTGATGGTGTTCTTATCAATTTTGACTCCCTGGCTCTCAAGCAAGGCCATCAAACCATAGCCCACATCATGGCCAAAACAGTTTTGAACCGCTTCTCGGAACTTACTAATTTTAAAGATGCTATCGCCAAAGGCAATCACATCATCATCATGGCAGTGGGGTGAGTTGGGTGATTGAGCCATGAATTGGCCTCAGTGAATAATTTATTCTCTGAGTAAGATTTTAAACGGAATAGGTGAGAGTAGGGGGAGATTCTTGGGCTTGAGAATGACACAATCTAATCTGCATTATTGATCAGGCAGCCAGGATGGCTGCGCTACGGTTTTTCTTCGGTACAGTCTGTAGCCTGATTGACTGACAAAACTTGTTTGAGAAGAAATTGAAAGGCAGATGCAGAAAGGGATACAGAGAATTCAGAAGAGGGAGCCAGTCCTCTAGAATTGAGTTACCACAACGCCACCCTGGAGAACTGTGAAAAAAACTCCCGACTTCAAGATGCCTTGAAAAGCTGGTTGGGTCAAGAAATGTCGTGGGCTCATCTGAGCCACCTGAGCACCTGTATAGAATCCATTTGGGATCTAAGAAGAGGGTAAAATAAGCCCAAAATGGCATATAGCAGTAGTTTGATAGATCGGGAGTGGGAAATCATAGAGCCACTGTTACCGAAAAAGAAGCGAACCCGTCC
>JAAHHN010000013.1 GCA_010672165.1 Spirulina sp. SIO3F2
TGGATAACTCTCCTGTGTCGCCAACATCGCCTCCCGTAGCGCTTGCGCCTTATCCCCATGCTGAGCTAATTGCTGATAAAACGCCACCATCAAGTCTGCCGTCGGCGCATCGGGGATCGCCCAGAGGGATACCACCACCGTATCCGCCCCCGCCGCTATAAACGATCGCGCCAACCCAACCACACCATCTCCCGTAATCCGTCCCTGACCCGTATCACAGGCACTCAACACCACCAAGTCAGCGGCGAGGTCGAGCTGGGCGATCTCACGACTGGTCAAAAAGCCATCGCTGCCCAGCGCCGGGGTCAACGCCAACGCCCCTGGCAAATCCACCCGCACCACCTTCTCGCGGGAAAGGGCAATCTCAGCGGGCACACCGCCGATAAACACGTTATCCCCCACAATCACCGATCCCGGATTAACAAACACATTGCTATCTCGGGCGGTGGGCTGATCGTCTACCACCGTCTCACCGTAAGCATTCAGTCGTGAATCTAAATCCAGCAAACCGTGAGTGGCAAAATGCACGATCGGCGCTGTGGTCATGGCGTTAAGGATCGCGCTGGATTCGGTGGCTTGGCCCCGGAGTAGGGGTTGGGTATTAAAGAGGGCCGCGATCGCTTCTGCTTCTGCCTCCGCACCGGGCAAGTTTGTCAAGGGTACATCTTGATCTGGTAGCGTGGGCATCTGGGGATTACCAATAATAACGGGAGCTTGGCCTGCTACGGCTACATCATTACCCGCCTCGTCCGCTAGCCGTAAAACCTGCACCGAGGGAGCGCTGACCAAGGTGTGGTGCTCAATCAGGTAGTTCCCATTCAGGTCGCGTAGGGCTGGGAAGGGCAATAAAAAGAGTGGCCCTTGAGGCAGTAGTGTCACACGGGCTTGGGGGTCTTGGGGCAGATGAGCCGCGATCGGCGCGATCAGCAACTGATACATTTGCTGAGAGAACGTCTCACCGGGCAATGTGGGACTAACACTGCGACCCCGACTGCGCCGCTGCACCGCTTCGTTGCGCGTGCGATAGACAAAATGCCTTAACGAGTCGATGTCCATCGCGGCTAAGTCAGTAGCATGGAATTGGATTTGGCCGTTTGGCTGCACCACCCAGGTGTAGAGCGTGTTGGGATAATTGGCTTCCGTTCCCAGTACTCGCACCTCATCCCCTACTAGGGAGTAGAGTACGAGCGTTGTGTTCTGCTGCTGGGCAGTTTGGCGAATTTCATTCAGGCTTAAGGGAGGCGCAGCAGACACCCGGCCATATTGCTGTACGAGTTGTTCCACCAACGCCTGACCTCGACTGGCTTCAGCAATCACCAGCGCATCCTCAATCTTGCCTTGGGCTACCAAGGCTTTCTGCAACAGACGGTAGCTATGGGCTTGCTGCTCAAAGAGTGTCACCTGATCCAGGTCATCACTGTCCGCCCGCACCGTTTCCCAAGCCGCGATCGCTTCCCGCAGTCGAGTTTCAGCCGCAGCATATTGCCCCGTGTTGTAGAGGGCCAGGGCTAAGTTGGTTGAAGTTGTGGCGTTGACATGACCATAGTCATCGGGGCTAAGACCGGCCGCGAGTTGCTCCCAGAGGGCGATCGCGCGAGGATAATCTTCAGCTAGCAACGTGGCCTTGGCCAAACCTAAAAATGCCTCTTCGTAGGCGTCTGGATCATCGCTGACTTCAGCTTGGCTCAGAGCTTGTTCATAGGTGGCGATCGCGGCCTCAAATTCTCCGGCTTCAAGTTGATGCCGACCCTGCAAATCTAGATCTACTGCATCGGCTTGGCTCAGATGCAGGGGAGCAGATGGAGCAGCGAGGCTACTACCAGCAAGGGGTAGGGTGAGCAGGAGCGCGAGGGCGGTGGGCGCAAGTTTGGGCATGGCTCAATCAACAGGTTGCTTTGCTCCACTATATCTGCTGTAAAAAGTGGGCATGAGGCCTGTATCCAAATTTGAAATCCAACTGAA
This sequence comes from Spirulina sp. SIO3F2, assembly GCA_010672165.1. Taxonomy (GTDB): domain Bacteria; phylum Cyanobacteriota; class Cyanobacteriia; order Cyanobacteriales; family Spirulinaceae; genus SIO3F2. Next base: position 1,963 of record JAAHHN010000013.1, read on the forward strand.
TAGTTTCAAGTACCAGAACAGAGAATTTTGCTGCATTATAAAGGAAGATCTGGCATGTATCCTCAAAAATCAAAGCGTGTCGCAGCTAACCATACAAACCCTCGCTATCGAACGCACCTTTAAAACGCTCCGTCAGCTTCAGACCGAATTCAACTTGCAACGGGCTGAATCCGAGCACTTTTTTGACGAGTGGGTCACGGATTTACATCAGTTGAACCCAGAAGCCCAAGACCGTCTCGATCAAATCCGAGAACGATTTCTCTATCAATTTTCAGAGGGACGGTTAGGAGAAGAAACAATTAAGCTGATTGTGTTGTCTCCTCTCTTGGAATTGGCTGGATTTTACAACCGTCCTTTTCAGTTTCGAGCGGAGGAAACCGTCTACTTGGATGTACCCACTGAAGAACGGCGTTACCGAGGTCGCATCGATGCATTGATTTTGCAGGAGCGTTTTTGGGTTGTTGCCATTGAATCGAAAGAAACCAGTTTTTCTCTCGGTTTGGCCACACCCCAACTCTTGGCTTATCTATTGGCTAGCCCCAATCCGGAGCGCCCAGTCTACGGAATGGTGACAAATGGCGAGCTTTTTTCTTTCGCCAAGGTGCAAGCTGGTAATCCACCCCAGTACGACCTCTCTAGTGTTTTTTCAACCTTAGCCCGTCCCAATGAACTCTATATTGTGCTGCAAATCCTCCAACAGATGGGAAAGGTTGCATTGCAGAGTTAGGGGTTGTCGTTAGCGTTTAAAAATACTGACGATACATCCTAATCTGCGTTTAGCCCTTGCCATAGTTGCAGCCGTGCCGCGATCGCCTCCGGACTAGGCAATTGCTCACGATAAGCTTCCGGTAGTTGTGGCACAACGGTATAAGTTGCCACCCCAATGGGGCGCGACGCGGTACGCAAGGCATATTCCACCACTGTTTTGTTTTTTGAGCGACAGATAATCATCCCGATCGGTGGATTTTCGCCCGCCATTTTTTCCTGGCAGTCCAGCGCCTCCAGATAAAATTCCATTTTGCCCTTATGCTCAGGTTTAAACTCCCCGATTTTGAGTTCAATGGCCACCAAACAGCGCAGCCCACGATGAAACAACAACAGATCAACGAAATAGTCTTGGCCGCCTACAACCAAGCGATACTGATTACCCACAAATGTAAATGCGCCGCCCAATTCCGTGAGAAAGGCTCGTAGGTTCTGTACTAATGCTTGCTCTAGCTCTAGCTCTGAATGTTCTTCAGCGAGTTCCAGAAAATCGAATGTGTAGCTATCTTTAACCGCTAGCACTGCCTGGGCTTTGATACGGTCTGGAACCGTAGCATCAAAGTTGGTCTGGTTGAGCAGATATTTTTCGTAGCTCTTGTTATCGAGCTGATGTTGCAGTACTGCTTTTGTCCAGCCATAACGAGCCGTTGCCCGGAGATAAAACTCCCGCTCCAAGTTATCTTTGCAGCGGCTGAAAATAAGCAAATTTTTTGTCCAACTAATTTCTCTAACCAATGGTTGGAGATTTGGCTGATCCACATATGAGCTATAAAACTGACGCATAAACCAGAGATTTTGCGCTGAGAATCCATTTCGCCCCGGAAACTCCTGCTGTAAGTCTTGGGCCAATGTCTCCACAACTGCTTTGCCCCAGCCTAATGCTTGCTGCTTCTGGTGAATCAGTTCACCAATCTCTCAATAGAGCTGTACTAGCTCATGGTTGACCTTGCGCAGGGCTTGCGACTGTCGCTGGCGAATCCGTTGACGGATCTCTTGGAAAAAATGGGTGTAATCCTGAGGGTTGATTGGGTTCATAGCACCATTGATATACATCAATGTTTTGAGGTGAGTTCAGGTTAACTGTTTCCACAATACAGAAACAATATATTACTCAATCAATTTGCAGATCAAAGGGCCAAAGTGCATAGGCGGCACGGGGATCATTGAGGGACTTAAAAAGCCGGAGCTGTTCCTGAAGCTGATTCCACTGCTGGGTCAGGGGGCTATCTTGCTCGATCGCCAAGCTCCGCAATAGCAATTCCTCAAACGTGGCTTCGTTTTGATATTCCTCCACCTGCCAATCGTCGCCCAGTTCAGCCGCCTCAGCCGCATAGGCGATCGCTGCTTCTAAGCCCCCAATTTGATCCACCAAACCAATTTTTTTGGCAGCCACCCCTGACCACACCCGGCCTTGGGCAATATCAGACACCTTGGCTTGGGGTAACTCCCGCGATTCACCCACCTTTTGCAAAAAGAGGTCATAAATATGATCCACAAACGCCTGATATTGGGCCAATTCCGCTTCGGTTTTTGGACGGGTGACCGTATCAATATCTGCAAACGGTGCAGTTTTGACCACATCCCAAGTAATACCATTATCGTTACCAATTTTGCCGAAATTCGGCAAGATACCAAAAACCCCAATCGATCCGGTAATGGTGTTGGCTTGGGCAAAAATCTGATCCGATGCCGTGGCGATCCAGTAGCCCCCAGACGCTGCGATATTTCCCATTGAGACAATCACCGGCTTCGTCTGTTGTAAGAGGTGCAATTCCCGGAAAATAATCTCCGATGCCGTAGCACTGCCACCAGGACTGTTGACCCGCAGCACCACAGCCTTAATCTCGTCGTCTAGACGGAGATCGCGCAGTTGCTCCCGGAGGCGATCGCTGCCGATCTGCTCCAGCTCCCCTTCACCATAAACAATTTCCCCCTCTGCATAGACCAGCGCAATCTTACCCCCTGAGCCTGCATCTGCTGGATCATACAGCTCTAGGGCATGGTAAGACTCCACACTCACTTGCCGAAAGGGGCGAGCGCCCTCCTCGGTTTCAGCGGTTAGTTCCCGTAAGCGGCTGGCCACTTCATCAAAATAGGCCGTCTCATCCACCAAACCCTGATTTTTGGCATCTTCAGCGAGCAACCCCCCACCTTTGGCAATAATCTCTTGCAGCCTGGTCGGGGTCATCTGACGATTTTTGGCGGCGATCATTAAAAACTCTTGCCATAGCTCCCCAAGTAAAGCGGTGAGTTGCTCCCGGTTTTCAGGGCTAAACTTATCGGTTAAAAAAGGTTCAACCGCCGCCTTAAAGCTGCCCACCCGGATGACCTGTACCCCAATCCCAAACTTCTCTAGGGCTTGGGCAAGAAACATCTCCTCAGCACTCAAGCCATTAAGGTCCATCAAACCAATCGGATGGATAAAAATTTCATCCGCGATCGACCCCAGATAATACTCTCGTTCTGTCCAAGTCACATCGTAGGCAATAATCGGTTTTTCCGCAGCCTTGAAGGCCTCAAGTGCTGGGCGGAGTTCTTTGAGCACTGCATATCCGGCACCGCTGTCCCCCCAACTACCATCGAGAAATAATGCTGTAATGCGATCGTCGGCAGCAGCGGCTTCGAGGGTGGCGATCGTCTGACGCAAGTTCAGCCAACTGGATTCATCAATGATTGCCTCTGCAACGGTTTCAATGGGTTGGCTATCCCGAATCGGTGTTGATAAATCCATCACCAGCACGGACTGATCTTCAACGGTCACCTCTTCCTCATCTTCCATCAACGACACAAACACGATCGCGCTTACCAGAACGCCGCCAATAATCGAGACTGCGCCTAAAGCGATTAATGTACCCAGGAGACTAGCCAGAACATTTTGGAGAAATTTCAGCATTGTGGTTATGGAGAGTGGCAGACGTGGAGAGAACAATAATTGATTGAGTGTATCACTCCCCAGAAACAGACCCCAGGGAACAATCCCAAAAAAAAAGGAACCTCCAATTGGAGATCCCTCATTAACTCTTCTTCAGCGAAACTTGGATTCAAACAGCTTTAAAACTGGGCGCTGCTGAAATAAATATTGTGTTTGACAGTCAAGCGGTTCGCTTGGGTGTCGCTATTTAAAAGAATAGGGAAAGTTCATCACCCTACGTTAAAGTTCTGATGAAGATCCGCCAAATCTCTGTAAAGATTCCATGAATTTGTGTCTTTCGCACCTTGAGAGCATGTCATCAATGAAGCGCAGACGCTTTCGAGAGTGGTGACAACACACCCTAAATGGTTCCTGTGTGGGGGTCAGGTCTCCTGACCCAGCTAGCGCGTTAAACAAACCCAGATTTGTCTCTTCGGTGAGCATTGGAATGACTTGTTTTTGAGCCACCCATTCAACCCAGACTACCATGGGCATATTGGCACGATCGCGGAGACTCAAACCCATGCCCCGCTGGCTCAAAATTGGCTTGCTTACCCTGATGACGCTGCTTTTGGTGCTGGGGAGTTCCCCCCTCCAGGCCCAACAAAGCCGCGAAGAGCGGGTCACAGATGCGGTCTACCTCAACCAAGAAGCCTACGACCTGATGCGGCGGGGTGAAGCAGAAGCCGCGATCGCCACCTACGAACGCGCCCTGGCGATCTTCCGAGATACCGAGGCTTGGGCTGGGGAAGGCAACAGTCTTAATGGGATTGGCCGGGTGCATCTGGTACGGGGTCGCCCTCGTGAAGCCTTGGGCTATTTTGAGCAAGCCCTAAAGATTTTTCGCAAATTTGACCGCGTTGACTATGTTGCCTATACTCGCCAGTCGATTGGCTCTGCTCACCGTGACCTGCGTGACTATGACGCCGCCCTTAAAGCCTATCGTCAAGCCTTGGAAACATTCCAAGACCTGCAACAGGATGACCCCCGCGATCTGCGATCGCTGCAAGCGAGTGAAGAAATTACCCGCACCGAGATTGGCGCAATTCAGTTCCAGCAAGCCGATTATGAGGGGTCGATCATCTCCTATCAAGCCGTACTGAAGTTGCAAGAACTGCAAAACGACAAGATCGGCCGCGCCTATACCTTCAACAATCTGGGAGTGGTCTATGCCAATATGAGCCGCTACCGAGAAGCCCTGGATGCTTATTTCCAAGCATTGACAATTATCCGCGATCTAGCAGAGGCAGGGATTTGGCATTTTGGCGAAGAGGCAGCAATTTTAAATAACCTCAGCGCCCTGTTTTTAGGACTCGGCGATCGCTCCCAAGCCTTAGACTATGCCCAACAAGCCGAAAAAATCTATCAAAACTGGCGCAGCAAACTGGTGCCACCGCCGACCCTGGATCTGGAGCTACTACAAGACGCGATCGGCCAAGCCAATGTAAGCGCCCAGTTTGTCCAACAGGAATTTGCTATCCGTGCGCCCGTCGGTCGGGAGGTACAAACCGATCGCCTTGGGGATGGCGAAGCCCTTAACTTCAATACACTTGCTCAGCTCTATCAGAGCCAAGGCCAATGGGCAGCGGCGATTGATCTGTATCAACGGGCCTTGGATGCCTATCAGAGCATTGCCAACAAACCTGCTGAAGCTTTGGTATTGAGCAATCTCGCCCAAGTCTACAGTTTGCAGGGAGAAACAGAAACGGCAATCGCCTTTGGCCGCCAAGCTTTGCAGCGCTACCAGCAGCTTAATGATCCGGTGGGTTTAGCGGCGGTGCAAACCACCCTAGCCCAGACCTATCAACGTCAGGGTCAGATTGAAACCGCGATCGCCACCTATGAAGCCGCGCTTAAAATCCAAGAGCCCCTTGGTGATTCCGCAGCTTTAGCCTTCACGTTGCGGAACCTGGGCGCATTGCACCTATCTCAAGGCAAGACGAACAAAGCCGTTAAACGACTGCGGCAAGCAATTGAAACCCTTGAACCCTTGCGGGTTGGTTTGAATGATGCCCAGAAGGTAAATGTTTTTGAGCAGGGTAAGTCTGCCTATGGTCTGCTGGCTAAAGCCTTGGTGGCTCAAGGGCGGGAAGCAGAAGCGTTGGCGATCGCGGAGCGGGGTCGGGGTCGGGCACTCGTGGAGTTACTGGCGGAGTTAGCCCCTGAAGCCCAAACTGACCCCCTAACTGTGGACGAGATCCAGACGGTTGTTCAACAGCAACAGGTGGTGTTGGTGGAATATGCCGTGATCAATGATCGGGAATTGTTGATTTGGGTGGTGCAACCCACAGGCGAGATTGTGGTGCGCTCAGTGGTGCGGGCAGATGATGCACCTTCCTTGATCCAGACGGTAGCGCGGGGACGACGGTTGCTCTCCAGCCGCCGTTTAGAAGCGCAGCAACAATTGTTGCAGGAGCTTTATGATCTGCTGATCGAGCCGATCGCAGATCTGCTGCCGACCGATCCCAGCATTGACCTGATCTTGGTTCCCCAAGATGAGCTATTCCTCGTGCCCTTTGCTGCCCTCCTTGATGATTCAGCAACCCCGCTCGTGGCAAAGCATCCGTTGCGGCTTGTGCCCTCGATCCAAACACTCACCTTTACCCCTGCGCTGTCTGCAAGTATTGCCAGCCAAGACCTGATTGTTGGCAACCCAACAATGCCTGCGATCGCCACCCAGCCCAATAGCACCCCCACTGCCCTTGCGCCCTTGCCTGGTGCAGAAGCAGAAGCCCAAGCGATCGCCCAGTTGCGCAACAGCCCGGTGCTCACGGGGGCTGCGGCTACGGAAACCACTGTTACTGCTCAACTGCCCCAAGCAAAGCTGATTCATTTAGCCACCCACGGTCTACTCGATGAGCTACGCCATTGGTCAACAACACCGGGCGCGATCGCTCTGGCTCCTGATCCACCTACCGCAGATGGTCTGCTTACGCCTAGCGAGATTTTGCGCTTGCCACTCCAGGCAGACTTAGTCGTGCTGAGTGCTTGCAACACAGGGCGGGGTCGCCTGACGGGGGATGGTGTAGTCGGTTTATCGCGGGCGTTTTTAGGGGCGGGAGCGAAGAGCGCGATCGTCTCGTTGTGGGCGGTTCCGGATGAGCCGACGGCGCTGTTGATGACGGAGTTTTATAAACAATGGCAAGCACTAGGAGATAAGGCGAAGGCGTTACAGCAGGCGATGGTGGTGACGCGATCGAAATATCCCAGGCCCTATGATTGGGCAGCGTTTGTGTTGGTAGGGGGTGCTGAGGGTTGAAGCTCGTTGTTCAAGACTCAGTATTGCTGGCCAGAATGGTGAAACTCTGGTGCATTATATATGGATTTAAAAGAGACTATTCACCCTTATCTTCTCTCCTGCAAAATCCCCACCAATACCCGCACCAACTCCTCCACATCATCCGGCACCTGATAGCCTCGCAGATCCTGTGTAATCTGCTTTGCTTCGGCATCCAAATAACCAAACAACCAGAAATTGCCCATTGTCACCGCACCATAGATAGTGTTTGGTGCATCCTCTAGCAGACTGAGGGCAATCATTTCTACCCCCAGTTGGGTAAAACCCCGCGTTAAATCATCTCGTTTGGCTTCCACGACAATCACTTGGCGATCGGCTCGAATCAGATAGTCCAAACTACCTTGGAGCCAATTATTGACCTTCAGGGGATATTCAAACCGCAGCACTTGATGGCAAATTGTTGCTACTCGCAACAACACCGGTGCAATCAAAACCTCGCGTTTAGCGGTCTCACTGGTGAGCTGAACATAAGGTAGCGTTTCTTCAATTTGTGCTTTTAAACCAGCCAGGTTCGGTAAAGCCTGCTGAGTTGGCGGCAAAGAGAGCCGTGCTTTGGCATAACCATAGCCGAACTCTGCTAACACTTCATCCGGGTCATGGGGCAGTTCAAAAAACGAGCGAAAAGTGTAGTTCGTTTCCGGTTGCAAAATTTTAACCATACTGTCCCCTTGGCGCTTTTATGAGTGAAATCGGCACATCTCTGAAACCCTAATTGGGCGCACAATACCCACTACAAAATCCTATGCCCCAGAACCATTCGTATCAGGTTGCTCCCGTTGTTCTAATCGTGCCACTCGTCGCTGTAGCTCAAGCATCTGCCCTTGCAAATCTAGGCGTTCACTCTCACTAACAATGTGATAACCCTCGTGACGCAACACGATTCGCTCTAACTTCTTAACGTTTGTGGTTAATTCACCCATTTGTTGATTCAAATTTTGTCGCTGTTGTGCAGCTTGCCGACGCAGCTCAGCCATTTCCTGCTGTGCTCGGAGCTGGCCTTCTTGCAGGTTGCGTTGGACTTGCAAAATTTGAGCAAGAAACGCCCGGAGTTCATCATCGGTCATAGACATGTTTTTTTCCTTTACTCAACCCATCGCAACGGACAAAATCCACAAAAATTGCTGTTCACTTTATGGTAGCCATTGGGGGCGAATCCCCGCTAGCGGTAACTCTTCTAATACCGGATCAGTTTCCGGCTGGGTCGAAGGGAAGAGCACCCAGAGTTTGCTGCCGACGATCGCGGCACTGGAGTCAGTTTTGAGCACCGTCTCGCCCTCAAATTCCAGATCGGTTTCCACCTGATCAAACACCGCAATTAAACCATCTGGAGCCAGATGCCAGCGCACCTCTTGGCCCGATGGCAACTTGGTTAGGGGGGTGACATCTTTGGTGATGCGATCGATAAAGGCTAGATAGGGTTGCTCAGTATAGTCGGTTTCCGAGAGCCGGCGGCTGAGTAAACAATAGATTTCTTGGCCGGTGGGTGTAAATTGACAGCCCAGAATTGACCCCTCAACATCAAAAATCTTCTCGCTTTTGCCTTGGTTATTAACCAAATAGAGCGATCGCACATATAGCCGATCTGGATCTTCTCGGTTAAAATCCACCAGCGCTGCCTGTCGACCATCGGGGGAAAAACCCAAGATCATGCCAAATTGTCCCAAAAAGTCCAGCGGATCTGCACCCGGTTCCAACGAAAGCAGTGCGATGCCTTCGCCCTGAGCACTGGCGATGAGTTGATTGTCGGGGGCAATTTCAAACACACCACCAGGAGGGTTTCGCAAGGCAATCGGGTCTTCTCCCTCCGGCAATAGCCACAAACCCACATCCGTGGGGTCATCCCGTTTCACCCGTTGCATGACCACCAACTCACCATCGGCTGAGAGGTCAAACTTGAGTAACTGGTAGTCCACATTGTCCAAGAGCAGCTCAACTTGGCCCGCGATCGTCTTGCTATTGAGCGCTTCACCTGCTGGGCGATAACCCGTTGTGACCCGATAGAGTTGCTGCTCCAAGATACCCTTGGTTTGGCTGCGCTCCACCGCTGTGAAGAGAATGCGGCGGCCATCACTATAGGGTTCAAACTCGGTGACGACCAAAGTCTCGGGGGTAAGAATGTCCTGGGTCTGTTGGGTTAGGTTATAAAGCACCAGCCGCCCACGCTCTTTGCCTGTCACGCCGATATAGACCAGAACGCGATCGGGGGTTTGGAAATCAGCAATAAAGGGGCGTAAGGTTTGACCGGTTTGGTCTTGGCCCTGAAATTGCTCTTTGGCTCCCTCAAGCTCTAGACGATATTGATTGCCATAGGGGGCAGGGAAGTCCAGCGTGTAGGCGAGACGGCGTCCTGACCAGCTCACCTTGCCGGGTAGCGGCGCTTCGACAGCGGGCTGTTCGGGGAGCGTGATTTTGAGATTTTCTTCGACGCTCTCGTGGTTCATCGGGCGATCGAATTCTAGAATAAACGCCTCATCCTGGGCCCGAATTACCTGATTCTGCCAGGAGAACTGCCGCACTTGCGGCCGGGTATCAAACCAACATTGGTGTCCAGCACACCAAGCTCCTCCAAGCAACAGAATACTCAGGAGCACAAGCAGCACTGCTGAACTGGCGATCGCCATCAGGTCAATGGTATGAATCGTAATCGAGCGGGAGTCAGAACGTGCCATTAGCCCTACCACTCATAGTCTTAAAACTACTCTTTGACAACAATTGTCCCAATGCAGGTGGGATGTCTGCACTATAGTTTCGCTTCTGTGATATCCATAGCGCAGGGGGTCGCTGAGCGGAGTCGAAGTGCATCTTGCCTGCGGCTAATAAAGAGCATTTCTGGAACATGTTTGTTTTGGGACTGCTCTAAAATTCATAGGGATCAGCTGGGGTGGGAATCGTTTCTAGATCTTCGGGAGCAATCACTAATTGACGACGGGATTCAAACGTTTCAGTGGCCATCACGCCCTTGACCGTGAGCCAATCGTCAGCGGGATATTCCTCCCGATCGCCCACTTTGACGGGTAAGCCCACAGGATAGGCATCTACCGCACAACAGGTGATGATAAACCGTGCTACCAGAATATAGTCATCCGGCAATTCAGGGGGGTGAACCACAAACCCCGTTACGTTGACCGCTTGATCGGTGTACGCATCGGGTTCGGGGTAGGCGTTGAGGGTACGTACCCAGTCAATCAGCGATCGCTCCTCTGGAGGCGTCGGGTTATAAAACGATTCCACCGCCGTTTGGGTAATCGGGAGCGTATCACTAATCCCCCGCTGCAAGGCCGTATCACTACTCAAAACCTTGGGTGGAATCAGCAAACCCGCGATCGCCACCGTAGCCAGCAGTCCCATGCCCACCCCTGGTGGCAGCAAGGTGAAATGGGGAAAGTCCGCCATCATAGCTGACTTGCGGCGATCACGCACCAACCGCAACCCCCGAAAACACCCCACCATCAGCAAGACAAACCCCGTTATGGTGGTCAAGATTGCATAGTTCGGATGAATCAGCAACCGTAGCTGTCCGGTCGCATAATATTTCAGGAGCAGTGACCCCCAACTTAAGAGAGCCAACACATCGAGCCACGGTAGCAGCAGCGAAACTCCAGATTGTAATCGCACCATCATGTCACCGCCTAACGCTAAAATAGGCATCCCTCACGGTATCAGATTTTTTGAAGCGATGCGGCCCGGTGAAATCCCAAAAACGGAATCGATTTAAATACAGCGTTACACTTCAACAAGGTTAGGATGGACTGAGGCAATGTGCTCAAGAGGAGTTTATGGTGTTTGAGATTGCGCTAAAGCAGAACGACTATCCTACTTATATCTTGTCGGATAAAACTGTAAATGCGCGGCTGGAAGTGGTTCCTGAGCGGGGGGGCATTATTACGGCTTGGCGGTTGCAGGGTCAAGACTTGCTCTATTTTGATGCCGAACGCTTCGCCAACCCCGAGCTGAGTATTCGGGGTGGCATTCCCATTCTGTTTCCCATTTGTGGCAATCTCCCCAACAGTCTTTATGTCCATCAGGGCCAGTCGTATCAACTTAAGCAACATGGTTTTGCTCGGGATTTACCTTGGACAGTGCGCGATCGCAGCACGATTGATGGGGCTAGTCTCACCCTTGCCTTGACCAGTACTGAGCAAACCTTAGCCAGTTATCCCTTTGAGTTTGAACTCCAGTTCACTTACCGTCTTAAGGGCAATACCCTCACAATTAAGCAGTTGTTTACCAACCAATCTGCCCAGAGCATGCCCTTTAGTACAGGGCTACATCCCTATTTTTTGACCACAGACAAAACTGCTTTAACCTTTGAGATTGCATCTAATCAATGGCAGAATCAGATAGACCAGACAATTAACCCCTTTAATGGCAGCTTTGACCTGGAGAGTGAAGAGATTGACGCTGCTTTTTTCCCCGTCAATCGTTCTCAATCCAGTCTCGTGAGCGATAGTCGTAACCACAGAATTATGATCACTTATTCTGAACTCTACAAGGGAATTGTGTTTTGGACAGTCAAAGGGAAAGATTACTGCTGTCTTGAGCCCTGGAGTGCGCCTCGGAACGCGCTCAACAGCAAAGAGTATCTCACTTACTTAGAGGCCGGGGAGTCTTGTCAAGCGACAGTGGAATTGAGCGTCAGTTATCTCCAGAGTTCTAAACCGTAATGGTTGGCTGATTGCCCCTACGATGATAGAAAAACGGTTATAAGTTAGCTAAAAGCGAGCGCCAGAAGAAGTGATTTTGCTTCCATCAAACGCTATACGTCTGTGTGTTTTGCAATAATAATTATGGGTTATCGAGCTGAGCTGAGCATTTATCATTCAGACCAAATTTTATTACTTTGTGGAGTGCTGCTGGCGACAGCGTAGCATACTAGCCTTCCATCTTTCTAGCATAGTTAGTTTAAGAAAATAGCTTGGCAAGCATGAGTTCTGTCGGCTAAATAGTAGAGGTTTAGTTAATAACTCTGTCAAATGGCTAAACTCATGTGGAAGGCTATTCTCCAATGACATTGGAACTTCTAGAGAGATGAACTCTATAGGGGGGCTCGGAATTATTTGGGCAATTTGTTTTGGGGTCGTTATGAGAAAAGCCAAGGCTATAAATAACCTTGGCTTCTCTTTACCAATAAAGGGAATGTGAGGAGAGCTTAATGAGTTGAGTCAGTTAGACTTACTCAGCAGCACAGGGGTCAGCAGCACAGGGGTCTTCCTTAGCAGCACAGGGGTCAGCAGCGCAGGGATCTTCGTCCTTAGCAGCACAGGGGTCAGCAGCGCAGGGATCTTCGTCCTTAGCAGCACAGGGGTCAGCAGCGCAGGGATCTTCGTCCTTAGCAGCACAGGGGTCAGCAGCACAGGGATCTGCTTCTTCAGTTTTCTCACCTTCACTCGCTGCACAGGGGTTAGCACAACCAACAGCTAGGCCCAAACCTAACGCTGCAACAGTGGCCATGGTGGCAAAGTATCTGACTTTCATTTGGTCTCTCCTTGATAAAAATGAATGAGATTGTTTCGGAAACACAAGCACATCAAAGCACAAAAAAACAAGTACCTCCATGTATAGATTAGACATGGAATTAATAGCTTGAGATTTTGTGTTGATCGATACTATAGCAAATCGTTTCTAAACAAGACTGAGAAAACTCTAAAAATAATATAAGAAAATATTAACGATTTCTTCAAATTATTATGATGTTATTTATGCGATAGATCAGGTGTTTGAGTTAATTCCCATTTCTACGGAGTGAATTTCTACTATGAGATCCTTGGCATTGCTCTTGGCCCCACTACTGACATTGGCTGCTTGTGGTACCCCTTCAACTTCCAATAATCCTGAAGCGACAGCTAAGCCAGAAGTCATTGAACTGACCCAGACGGGCTGTCAGTTTCTCGAGACGGAGGCCAAAGATTATGAGTTTACAACTGCAAAGAAGGCAGATTGTGAGGCAATCAATGCTGAAACCCTCAGCGATCGCCAAGGCGATTTCGAAACCCTGGAACTCAAAGCAGGTTCTTATGTCTTCCGGGTCACCAACAAAAATGTTCCTTATGAACTTGGGTTCTATTTGCGAGGTAAAGGTGCAGCCAAAGTAAGCTTACCCAAGGTTAGTGGTGGGGGCTTAACCGAAGGGGAGACCCAAGATTATGAGATCTCACTCAGGCCTGGTAAATATCTCTTTAGCTGCCCACTCAACTCAACACCAGATTATGAGATTGTAGTCAACTAGGGCGCGTTATCAGCTCATATCAGAAGGCTTACGGAGCGAGTGATTGAATGCCCGACTCCCAAAACAGAGAAGGGGGCTGTCAGCCAGTCATGGCAAGAGATTGAAGTCTAACTGATGACAGCTTCTAGCTTGAATTATTTATCAGCAAATAGTCACGTTAATCCAATCTGTTCGATTGTTAGCCTTCATAGGGAGGGTTTTAGGGAACTTAAGATAGTAAATAATACGGTGAGCGCCTGAGTGCCCACGCTGACTGCTGGTGCGCAATTTCCACCCTACATATATTTCCGGATGATCTAAACATCAGGCATAGAACTTTAGAACTTCTAGAGTCTGCTGGCCAGTCTTTGCCCAACTGAACTCACTCGAACGCAGCAGACCCAATTCACTTAAGTTGTCTCTTAGGTTATAGTCAGTGGCGATCGCATGCATCGCTGCGATCAGCTCATCAAGATTGTAGGGATCAACGAGTAGTGCCGCATCACCTGCAACTTCAGGAAGTGAGGAGACGTTGGACGTGATCACGGGTGTACCGCAAGCCATCGCTTCAAGGACAGGCAAGCCAAATCCCTCCCAGAGGGAAGGAAACACCAAGGCGATCGCTTGAGCGATGAGCTGTGGCAATTTTTCATAGGGGACATACTCCATAAACTTGACCTGTTCACGGATGCCGAGTTCCTTAGTGAGTTGTTGCCAGCGGGGTGTATGACGGCGATCGGTTGGCCCCGCCAGCCATAACTCGTAATTATCTCGTTCTGGCAATGCGGCAAACGCTGAGATTACGCTCTGAACATTCTTATAGGGGGCCTGACGACCTAAGTACAAAAAGTAGGGACGATCTAAACGATTAGGTAATGACTGGGGTCGAAAGTTGAGGCGATCATAAGCCAGGGGAATTGGGGTAATCCGATTGGCCCGGACGCCAAAGAAGGCCATGACATCATCGGCAGTGGATTGTGAGATGCAAATTACATGGCGGGCTTGGGTCACCACCTTGGGCAGGATATAGCGATGGTAATAACTGAGATGCCATTGGCCTTGAGGAAATCGTAGGGGAATCAAGTCATAAACCACTACCACATAGCGAGAATAACTATAGATGGGGGCTTCTGGCAGGGGCGAAAAGAGCAAGCGCGATCGCAGCCGTCGGGACAAACTCGGCAACCGAAATTGTGTCCAGAGCAAACGACTGATATGACCTCGCATCCCTTGCTCTGGTGTCATAAAGCCGGGAATCCGATGACATCGATACCCCTCGATCGGCTCACGTGTGAGCAAAATGGGATTGAGTGGTTTGAGATAGGGATAAACGTTTTGGGTATAGGTGCTGATCCCTGTGGGCTTATCCGAAAGATAGGAAAGATTAACCAGTACCAAATGCGCAACCTCAACCCAACCGAGCATAAATGATCAAACCCAGAATATCAGGGCTTGTCCAGGCCGAGTGCTTGGGACTGTTATTCGGATGGCAGAACGTGATTTCTCGCCGTTTCCTAATTTTGGGGTTTGGGCACGCGATTGCTTGTCCCTTAAGACTTCTAGGGGAAATTGATATCACACTCTAAATACAGCGCATGATGTGAAGACCGTTCAGAAAAAGTACAAATCGCCTTGTCAACTCAAGAAAGAGACTGAAGTTAACTGTTAGAGCCCGCTATCGTTTGCCCAGACTGGTTGTGCATAGATACATCGCTGATTTTGTGAATTTTTCGTTGTTTGAGCGTTCTACTCTTGGGGCAAACAAAATCTATTTAATCCATATGAGCATAAAATCTTTAGACTGTCTTAATGATCAATGTTTGTAATAGCAGCAATGAAGGATGGAGTCTCGTAATCTTTGTCGGCTTAAGGGTCTTGGTGAGTCGGTTGGATGCTTCGTATTCGTCTTTTGATAAGCTGACAACCTTCATGATTTGGGGTGAGGGGTTGCACCCATCTACCCTATCATGAGGCTTAGAAGCTATTTTATTCCACGAGAGAAAAATCTATCACTCTAAGGACTTGCGGGAGTTCATAACTCTACTTCTAACGCTACTTACACTAAGCAAGGTGTGCAGTTGGGTCAGAAAGTAAACTCATAATTGAGTTGCTTCTAACTGTTTGCCTTCAGGAGAGAGGCGTTAGGTCAGAGGGTAGAACGGTGAATTGTCTCTGGGAAAGGCTGAAGGTTTCGGTTCCTGAGAGGTTGGCTTTGGCTCTTAGAGATCCTTCCGGCTCACTGGTTGCTCAACATCGTTATCCCATAATGTTCCGGACTGAAGCTAACACCGCTAGAAAACCAATAGTGGTAGATGCACCCTGATGAGAACTTCCCTGGTAGAGAATTTTTTCTTTGCCAGGGATTTTTATTGCTTGTGAAGAAAGGTTGAGTTCTATGGGGCGATCGCCCACAATTGCAGTACAACACATCCAGCAGGCCTACTCTTCACACCACTCAATCTATGAGTATCTTAGAAACGATTAAAAGCCGGGAGGTTCTCGGACTCTCTGGTCGCTTTAACATGCTGTTTTCCAATGCAGCATTTCAAGCCGCTCGTATTGTCCCTGCTCGTTATCGTTGGATTGTCACGAGCACTGTTCAAACCATTTCCCTTCCTACACCTGAATTCACAGAGGTCAAGGAAGAAGTGATCCGGATTTTAACTGAGGGTGAAGCGACGACAGCAGAGCCTGAGGTCGAGATTCTCACGCCGCCACCGCCACTTTATACGGCGTATAAATGTCTCCACAACAATCCCCTGCAATGTGAATGGCCAGGCCGCACTCTGGAGGAAAATCCGGACGCCAAGACTTGTATCCGCTGTGGCTTTCCTGCCCTACTGCCGCCAGAAACTCGTGTCCAAGGTAAACGGGGGCGCTATCAAATTGATGAGTTTCTCAAGACCCGTAACCTGGGTCGTCTTTATCGAGGCATTGACTTACTCGATCGCCAACCGGTGATCATTAAAGAATATTTGCTGCCGGTGCGTCATTTCCGGGGCAATGAGGATGAACTGCGGCGTCGCCAAAGTAACTTTGACTATTTCACGAATCTAGAATTAGCTGATCGCCGCACACCGGACATGCGCTGGGATATTCCTATTGATGGCATTGTTGAACTGATTCAGGATGAGGACAAACGCAAGTTCCAAGCTGGCCGAGCTTATGCCATTTTGCCCGAGACGCCAGAAGGCTTTCCCACGTTAGGGCAATACATCAAGGAAACTGGGCCCCTTTCGGCGTTTTTGGTGCGGCAGATCTTGCTTCAGGTGCTCCAGAGTCTGGAAGGTCTCCACGAGCAAAGGTATCGCCTGCCCACAGGGATTGTGCAAGAAGGGGTAATGCATGGCAATCTCTCCCTCGATAGCTTGTTGATCGTGCCCAACTTCCAAGGCTTTTATATCTACTTGGCCGATCCCGCCTTGTGGGAGCATTTGTTTTTGCCGCCCAACCAAACCGTTCCTGAGCCATCTGTTGCCGAGGATCTCAAAGCGTTGGGGAATGTGGCCTTTTATTTATTGGCAGGGCGATCGGCTGATCCAGGTACGTTGACCCCCCTCGATCCCGGTGTGCCTGAATATTGGCCGGCTGAAACACCCGAGTTTTTACGTCGCTATATTTTGTCGTTGGTGGGGTTGAATGATCTACCTTTTGAATCAGCGAGCTTAGCTCGCCAAGCCCTGCTCAAGTTTCCCATCCCTGAGCCTGTGGTTGTGACGGATGAACCGGACGCGGAGGCAGAAGAAAAAAAAGCTCAAGGTCTACTTCCCCGTTGGGTCTGGATTTTGGTGGCGATTCTGCTGGGGGCATCTGTTTTGGCGTTAATTGTTTGGTTCTTTGGCCGTCGCAGTGCCAACCAAACTGCCCTTGAACCGCCAACAGTTTGTTGTGTGGATCAAGTCACGGGTTTACCGCTTCAGACCGTAACGTTTACGGGTGAAGCGCAAGGAGTTTGGACATCTACTTGGTTGCAAGCGAATCTTATTGCCAAAGATAAAACCTTGGCTGGTGAGATTGATCGCCGCCTCAACCCGGATAGTGAGCCGGTCGACAATGCAGCGATCGCCCCCCCGAAGGATGTTGAAGCTCCGCCGCAACAGGAGGCAGCCCCAACAGATGCCGCTACCGCAGCAGGAGATGAGGCAGCAGATGCTGTTGAAGAAGAAGTGGTTGAACGCATCACCCTGAATTATCTCCCCTTACCCTCTGCGACTGAGGCGTTCACTGCCATTCGTAACCAAAACGCTGAATTTGCTGTCAGTAGTCTGTTGGAAAACTTGGGCATTGACCTCTGGTATCGGCAGTTTGCCTTTGATGCAATTGTTGTCTATGTTGCATTTAGTTATGAAGCACGTCAGAATGGCTTGCCTGAAGCGTTAAACGGGCAAATTTCCCTCAGGCAACTTCGTCGCCTCTATACCGGGGAAGTGAGCAATTGGCAGGAAATCGGCGGGCCAGATATGCCCGTTAAGCTGTATATGCCCACTGATGAAGAAGCCGTGGCAATCTTTGAGCAGCGAGTTTTGCAATCGGAGCAAGCGATCGCGCAATTCCGTGAACTCAGTACGCGTCGCACCAGCGCCAGTGCAGCGAGTACCCAAGTGACTCGATTGACCACATTCCAAACATTGAATGCCGTTTTACGGGACTTTGAAACCCAGCAGGTGGGGGCGATCGCTTTTGGTAGTCTCTCGCAAGTCTTTGGGCAATGTTCGGTGTATCCCCTGGCCTTAAGTAAGGGTCTCTCAGGGGCAGTGTCTCCCCTGATCGATAGTCGCGGTTTTCCCATTAGCCCAGCCACCGACCTGTGTAACGAAAAAGGCAGCTATACCACTAACATTGCCGCGATGCGCCAAGAGAGATACCCTCTCTCTTATCCGCTTGCTGTTGTCTATCCCCGTGATAATCGTCGGCAACCGATTGGTGAGGCCTTCGCCGCTTTGTTAAATACCGATGAAAGTCAACTGCTCCTCAAAAAAGCGGGTTTAATCCCACTGCGCGAGATTAATGAACTGGAGTTGGAACGGAAGTTGGGCGGCGAAGAGGAGTGAGAGCAGTGAGAATTCTGAATTCCGAATTCTAAATTCAGAGTTCCCCCTTTCCCCTGTCCCCCCCCTCCTCTACCATGAGAATCTAAACGCTTTTGATGATGGGATAGAGAATTGTGAGTGATGTTGTAGTAATTGACGACAGTTGTTTTGAGGCAGAGGTGCTCCAGGCCACCGAACCCGTGTTGGCATATTTTTGGGCACCCTGGTGTGGCCCTTGCCGCTTGGTTTCACCATCTGTAGAAGCGATCGCCACCGAATATAGCGAGCGCCTCAAGGTGTTCAAGTTCGAAGTTGACCCCAATCCAGAAGCAGTGAAACATTGCAAGGTGGAAGGCGTTCCAGCATTGCGTTTGTTTAAGGCTGGTGAGGTTGTTGCTGAGTCGGAAGGGGCGATTACGAAGTCAATGCTGAAGACGTTTATTGACAAGAATTTGTAGTCCAGTGAGACGCCCTAGTTGGTGGTGTCACAGAATGTTGGAAGCAGTAATGTGGTGGGCAACACCCACCCTACGTCAGCTCGTCTTCGGAATGTGCCTCAATAGCTGTTGGCCGTAAGCCAAGATGCAAGAGGCCTTTGGGTAATTCATACTCTTCATCTGTTTCCCCTGCAAACAACAAACGGCCGCCTTGTGCTTGGAAACTTTCCAACAGTCGGAGTGCTAATGAAATGGCGAGACAGAGCGCCTGAAAACTATCTTCTCCGCGAGCATCGGGTAACTTGTGCAGATCAGCGAGTGAAACAGGGCAGGCCCATTCCTGGTCAGGTGCTATTTGGTAAGGTTTGCCGATCGCCAGCGTCACAGGGATGCGATCGCCGTTGGGACGCACCGCCATGAGATGGGTTTGGGCAATGGTGTCATTCATTGCGCTTCTGGGATTTACTGTGCCCGCCATAACTCAATAATCCCAGCAAATACAAGGCAAACAAAGCCACCGCAAGCGAAAAAAAGCCCAATCGGGATTAAAGGAAGCTGCCACGGATTGATTATTCCGAACAGAGACAGAACATAGAGAAGCACGGTTAAAGATCCCAAAAGAATCCAGGCAGTGATCCCAGCTTTGATCAAGATTTGAGCGATTGCTGACTTTTGTCTCATGTTCCGCTGTGAGTATACATCTTACGTTTTGAATTTAGGGTCAGTATAGACTCTATCTCTCCTGCAAAATAGTGGCCTTAACTGTTTCCAGCAACACCAACGTCTGCTGATACCCCGCAAAATTCCCTTGGTTTCTATATAGCTCTGCGGCCTGCTCTAGATCAGCAATTGCCAACTCCAACTCCCCCTGCTCGTAATAGGCTAAACCCCGAGCACCATAGGCCGAGGCGAGGGTATTATCTCGTTCTAGGGCAGCAGTGAAGTCCGCGATCGCGCTGGGGTATTGCTCCAGCTCAATATAGGTAATCCCCCGCTGATAGTAGACATCGGTCAGGTCAGGATTGAGTTCCAGAGCGCGATTGAAAGTGCTCAATGCTCCATCAAATTCAGCTTGATCGAGGTGAACCTGACCCAGTTCAAGCCAGGTTAGGGCATCTTCAGCGTCGAGTTCTAGAGCAGCGGTTAGGTTCTCTAATGCTGCGTCCAAATTGCCCAAGGCAACCCAGGCTTGGCTTTGCTGCCGATAAGCCATAACCTGCTGTTGTGTATTTGCACCTGGACGGCGCAATACCTCAGCAAAATCACTCACTGCGCCGAGAAAGTCGCCAGCGAAGATTTTTTCTTGACCGCGACCCAGCACATCATCAGTGCCTAAGATTGGCAACGGTTCAAGGTCATCAATGAGCGATCGCGCTTGGGCATAGGTTTCTGTATCATCCTGAGCCTGAGCTAATTCAGCGCCTCGCCGAAAGTCTGCCATTGCCGCTGCCACATTGCCCTGCACCCGATGGACATAACCCCGATTGAAGTAGACCACAGGTTCTGGATTGGTTTCGAGTTCTAAAGCGCGATCGAAATCCGCCAATGCGCCTGCATATTGCCGCAGCCAGAATCGAGATGTGCCGCGATAGGTATAGGCTTGAGCGTTTTCCGGCTCGATGCGAATCACTTCGGAGAAGTCGGCGATCGCTGCTCCATAATCTTCAGCATGAATCCAAATCAGACCGCGAGCTTGATAGGCTCGAGCATTGTTTGGGCTGCTCTCAATCGACTCATTGAGGGCTTCGAGCAGGATCGGGTCGTAATGGGCGATCGCCGAATCCGACACCATTGTGCTAGCCCAAACGCAAGCTGTCCCGAAGAGAACAGCCAGAATTTTCCTTGAGATCCTGCTCGTAATTTCTAACCTGGTCTTCAATTTCATGCGCACTATCAATGCTCTAATTAAGAGTGATCTTAGCGTGACGACCCCATCCCTTTACGGGTTTTCTGATGCAGCCAGCCACCTATCCCGCCCTCAAACATCTTGTTCTCATCGGGGGTGGTCACAGCCATGCGATCGCCCTCAAACGCCTCGGCATGTCCCCGATCGCGGGCTTGAAGATCACGCTCATCTCAGACTGTATTCAAACCCCCTATTCCGGTATGTTGCCCGGTCATGTGGCTGGTTTTTATACCTATGACGAAACCCATATTGACCTGAATCATTTGGCTCGGTTCGCCCAGATTGATTTACTTATTGATCGTGCTGTGGGTTTAGATCTTGAGCAAAACCGAATCGTTTGTGCCGAGCACCCACCCTTGGGGTTTGATTTGCTCTCAATTGATATTGGCAGCACCCCCCAAGCCAGCGATGTACCAGGGGTGGCAGATTATGCGATCGCAGCCAAGCCCGTGCCCCAATTCCTCCAAGCTTGGTCAGCATTTCTAGAACGGGTGCAGCGCCAGCCCGAGGAGTCTTATTCTTTAGTGATTGTGGGAGGTGGGGCAGGGGGGGTAGAGTTAGCGCTCAATATGGCCACACGCTTGGCTCAACTGCTCCCACCCACACAATTTGGTATTACGCTCATTCAGCGCGGGGCACGTCTGTTACCAGGTCATAATCGTCGGGTTGCGAGGCAGCTCACCCAAGCTTTGCGATCGCGGGGGATTACGATTCATTGTCATGAGTCTGTCAAGGCAGTCACCGCAGATGTTGTGTATTGTGCATCTGGTTTGGCATTGCCCAGTACTTTTACGGTTTGGGTGACCCAGGCCAGTGCCCCATCTTGGCTAGCCCAATCCGGTTTAGCAACCTGTGAGCGAGGTTTTGTGCTGGTTAAAGACACATTACAATCTTGCTCCCATGCCCAGGTGTTTGCCGCAGGTGATATCGCCACCATGCAAAACCATCCCCGTCCTAAAGCAGGCGTGTTTGCGGTGCGTCAAGGGCCACCGCTGGCACAGAATTGGCGACGGCAGGTATTGGGGCAACCACTCCAGCCCTTTAAACCCCAGCAGCAATATTTAGCCTTGATTGGCACAGGCGATCGTCAGGCTGTGGCTTCCTGGTCAGGTTTGTGTTGGCGATCGGCCAGGCTCTGGCGCTGGAAAGATCACATCGATCGCGTTTTTATGGCGCAATTCGAGAACCTACCCGCAATGACCCCCGCTCCCGAAGCTACGATTCCGCTGCCGCCTGAGCATCCCAAGATGTACTGCGCAGGTTGTGGGTCGAAGTTGGGAGCTAGCCTATTGCAGGATGTAATGGCGCGGCTAGAGATTCCCGCTCACCCAGATGCGATTGTGGGTTTGGCTGCGCCTGATGATGCAGCCGTGCTGAAAATCTGTGGCGATTATACGGTGCAGACGATCGACCAGTTCCGTACCATGCTCCGCGATCCTTATCGCTTTGGCCAAATTGCTGCACTCCACAGCCTCAGCGATTTGTGGGCGATGGGGGCAACTGCCCAAACTGTCTTAGCAACCGTCACGATACCCTATGCCACGGAGCGGATTAGTGCGGAGGTTCTATTCCAGGTGCTCTCTGGGGTACTCCAAACCCTTAACTCTAGTCAAACCGCACTGGTCGGAGGCCACAGCACACTCGGGGATGCTCTGGCTTTGGGGCTGGCTTGCTATGGCACAGTTGAGCGCGATCGCCTACTCACAAAATCTGGGCTTCAGCCGGGCCAGGCATTGGTTCTCACCAAACCGCTCGGGACGGGGACATTACTAGCTGCTGATCAGCAAGGACGGGTAAGGGGGCGTGATTTAGATGCGGCGATCGCCATGATGGGCCAATCGAATCAGGCGGCTGCCCAAACTCTACAACGCTACGGTGCAACGGCTTGTACAGATGTCACCGGTTTTGGCTTGGTGGGTCATTTGGTGGAAATGATTCAAGCCTCAGGGCAGTCCGTGCAGTTGACTCTTCCCAATATTCCAGTACTTCCAGGTGCGATCGCCACCCTCACCCAAGGTATAACGAGTTCACTCCAGCGGCAGAATCGTCAAGCCGCGCAATGGGTACAAGGACGCTGCGATCCGGCTTGGTTTGAATTATTGTTTGATCCCCAAACCGCTGGTGGTTTACTGGCTTCTCTGCCAGCAGCTCAAGCTGTAGCTTGTGTACAGGCATTACAAGCCCAGGGTTACGGACAAGCGGCGATCGTGGGTCAAGTCATGGCACAGACAACAGCTCAATTGCCTCACATTGAACTGCAATCTTGAGAAGACATAGAAAAACAAAGGACAGTCTTCACAAGTTTTTCACAAACTCACCTTATAAATTAATAACCAAGCTGACTGAGACCATTAGCTGGATGCCTGGGACTGTTACCCCAATCATTCTGCATACAGTTATCTCCTGACTCAAAACCCATAGCAAAAAGCAAGTCGGTTAGGGTATTTTTGGTTTTTTAAAACCTTTGTCTGGTGGGCAATGCTCACTCTGCGCAATGCCTTAAGGTGTTCGGCCGCTGTTATTGAGATTTAACGACGAACGATGTCTCGCAATTCTTGACTGTGTTTTGTCCATTGAAAACTCTTTTTACAATTTTTCAGTTGGCGCCATCTCAGCGACTAACCTTGGGGAGAATGCCCAATCGCCACAATTGCTTTGATATCTGGAATCCAGATACATGATCAGTTAAGTATCCTGATCAGGGCATTTCTCCTGCCAGCTTACGAAACGACCTTATGCGCTTGCTCTTAGTTGAAGATGACGATGTTTTAGCTCAAGCCCTACAAGTGGCGCTTGTGAAGAACCACTATGTTGTGAATGTAGCGACTGATGGCGAAGAAGGTTGGGACTATGCTCAATCTTTTACCTATGATCTGATGCTGTTGGATGTCAGTTTGCCCAAGCTAGACGGGATTAGTCTGTGTCAGCGCTTACGGGATCATCATTTTCGGAACCCCATTTTGTTACTCACCGCCCGAGATACGAGTGACGATAAGGTGGCAGGACTCGATGCGGGAGCTGATGATTATGTGGTGAAGCCTTGTACAATTCCCGAACTCTTAGCCCGAATTCGGGCCCTCTTGCGACGACGTAGCACGGCAGGTAGCCCCATTCTCTATTGGGGAGATTTAAGCTTTGACCCGAGTTCTTGTGAGGTGAGGTGGCAAGAACAGTCCTTGACTCTTTCTCCCAAGGAGTTGAATCTTCTGGAGTTGTTACTTCGCAATCCGACACAAGTGTTTACCAAAGGTGCGATTCTGGAGCATCTCTGGTCGTTTGACGATCCACCAGGAGAAGAGACGGTTCGTGCTCATATCAAAGGATTGCGGCGCAAACTCAAGCAAGTCGGGGCAACGGATGTCGTCGAGACGGTTTACGGTGTGGGTTATCGGCTCAAAAACGTACCCCAACCCCTGCCATTAGAATCTGAACCTGATGAGCCTGCTAACTCAGATTCAGCAGCTCAAAGGAAAGCCGCTCAAACTCAAGCTGCTGTTGCCCAAATGTGGCAACAATTTCGGGAGCCGATTTTGGCCCGATTAGAAGCGATTGAAACAGCGATCGCAGCCTTAGAAGCAAATCAACTGACTGAAGATCTCCGAGCCGATGCAGAAGCCCAAGCCCACAAACTTGTGGGGTCATTGGGTATGTATGGTCTGATGGCGGGGTCAGATTATGCTAGACAACTGGAGCAACGATTTGCGGCGGGCGTTCATCCTCCTGAACAAATCAACCTAATTGAATTGTTGAGATCGCTACGGGCGGCATTACCCAATGACGGTAACAGTGTATCTGGGGAGCATCCATCTCAACAGCCATCGTCCTTCCCCACAGTTCAAACAACGTCCCACGGCCAGCTTCCTCCCACGGCAACCACACCCACAGTGCTAGTGGTTGATCCAGATCCCACTGCCACCACCGAGCTGGCTACAGCGGCCCAGCAATGGAATTTAACGATACAAGTCGCCCATTCAATTGTCCAAGCGCAGGCAGTTCTGTCCCAAACGTTGCCCCAGGCGATTGTCTTAGAGTTAGCATTTCCTGATGCGCCCCAAGCGGGGTTGCAGTTTCTAGAGCGTCTTACCCAAGATCATGCCCAGATCCCAGTTTTGGTGTTGACCGATCAAGATCATTTTCATGATCGCGTGGCCGTGGCTCGTCTTGGAGGTCAAGGTTTTTTCACCAAACCATTGCCTGCTGCCCAAATTCTCCAGGCAGTGGCCCAAAGTTGCCAGCAAATTCAAGCTCCAGAAGCCAAAATTTTGGTTGTCGATGATGATCTCCTTTTGCTACAGCGTTTGCAGGACTATTTACAAGCCTGGGGGTTTCTGCTCGAAACGGTGAGCGATCCTCGCCAGTTTTGGCAGGTTTTGCAGGCGACCCAACCCGATATCTTGATTTTGGATGTGGAAATGCCCCATATCAATGGGATTGAGCTCTGTCAGGTGGTGCGCAATGAACCCTTGTGGTCGAGCATTCCGATTATTTTCTTATCGGCGAACCGCGATCGAGAGACATTGCAACGGATTTACGAAGTGGGGGCCGATGACTTTATCAATAAGCCCGTAACCGAGCCAGAGCTGATCACCCGTGTGGTGAACCGCTTGGAACGCAGCCGACTATTGCAAGCCATGACGGAACAAGATCCCCTGACTGGCGTCGCCAACCGTTTGGCATCAGAGCGAGCTTTTGGACGGTTTATCGATGCCGCCCAACAGGATTCCCAGCCGTTTAGCTTGGCACTGGTCACCATCAATCATCTGAGCCAAATTAACCTTCAATATGGTCATGCAGTGGGCGATCGCATTTTGCAACGGTTTGGACAATTATTGAAGCAATCCCTCTCCCCTGAGGATATTGTGGCCCGTTGGTTAGGAGGTGAATTTATTTTGGGACTGTATGGACTGGATGGCCAGACTGCTCAAGACACCGTTCTACGGGTGCTCACACTGCTTGAGCAAGAGGTTTTTCTGCTGGAGCGCAATGTCACGCTTCATTTAACCGTCCGGGGGGCGATCGCCAGTTATCCTGTCCATGGCCAAACCATTCAGCAGCTCTATCAACGGGCAGATAGCACAATCAGAGCAGCAGGGATAGGCTCGCAGACAGCAGTGGATATTGTTGCTTTAACCGAATAAAACTCTCCGGGTTTCCAAGCTGCTTAGGAGGAAAATGATAGAGTTAAACACGATACGTTGGCAATACTGTTGATGGAATCTTCATCTTCGTCCTCTTCCAAAGCTGACATTTTGGTGGTGGATGATATCCCTGATAATATCCGCTTCTTGGCATCTATGCTTAAGGAGCGGGGTTTTCATGTTCGTCCCGCAATCAATGGTCAAATTGCCCTGCGTGCAGCTCAAACCGCTGCCCCCGATCTAATTCTGCTGGATATTAATATGCCGAATATGGACGGCTACACTGTTTGTAATCGTCTTAAAGAAAATCCTCAAACCCGTGAAATTCCAGTTATTTTTCTGAGTGCACTTAGTGATGCAAAAGATAAAGTCAAAGCGTTTGAAGTGGGTGCAGCAGACTACATTAGCAAACCTTTCTTTATGGAGGAGGTTCTGGCTCGAATTAGCCATCAGCTTAAGCTCACGGAGCTCCAACGGAAACTCGCTCAGCGGAATGGGCAACTCAATGAAACCTTGAATCAATTGCAACAAGCCCAAAGTCAACTCGTTCAAAGTGAAAAAATGACGGCGGTTAATCAACTCGTTGCCGGGCTGGCCCATGAGTTAAACAATCCCATTACCTTTATTCATGGCAATTTGTCTTATGCTCAGGGATACGTCAAAGAAATTCTTGAGCTAGTGTTGCTCTATCAACGGGAATATCCCCAACCTTCTCCAGCCATTCAGTCAATGATTGCGGATTTAGATCTTGATTTTGTCTATAAGGATCTTCAACATGTATTGCAGTCGATGCAGACAGGCACAGAGCGAATCCGCCAAATTATCACTGGACTTAAAGACTTTTCTCGGTTTGATGAACAAGGGCGTAAGTCCACAAATATTCATCAGGCCATTGAGAGTACGTTAAATATTCTGGAACACCGTCTGAATCCAGAACAAGGCAAGGCGATCGCGATCAAGCAACAATATACAGAGATTCCTCAAATTGTCTGCTCACCGGGTCAACTCAATCAAGTTTTCTATCATATTTTAGCTAACAGTATTGATGCGATTGAGTCTACTGCAGCCCAAGCTATCCCCGACTATCAACCTCAAATTCAAATTTGCACAGTGCTCGAAGACCAATGGCTCACTATTCAGTTTATTGATAATGGGATCGGCATTGAGCCTGAACATCAACCGCGCTTGTTTGAACCGTTTTTTACTGCCAAACCCATTGGTCAAGGGACAGGCTTGGGCTTGGCGATCGCGTATCAAATTGTTGTCAAAGAACATCAAGGTCAATTGAGTTGCACATCCGAAGTAGGTCAAGGTACAACAATGACTGTGCAACTACCTTTGGATTTACCGTTGTTCTCCACTTGAGAAGGTTTTTCTGTAGAAAGGGAAGAACCTCGCTCGCTCACGTTAATCCCTGATGTTAAGTCACGAAACTCCGGCGATAGCTCATCTTGCTCAAATCTAGATATGGTGAAGATTGTGTAAGTAAAAACTGTAGATTGTGAAGTACAAACTGGTATTAACCTGTGATCGCCTGACCCGGACCCTGAAACATCAACCATGACAAGAAAAAGTTGGCGATAAAAATGGCGAGTAATGCCGTGACAACAGCCGTCGTTGTAGACTGGCCGACCCCCTTCGCACCGCCTGTTGTGGTGAGCCCCCAATTACAGCCAATCACAGCAACTAAAGCGCCAAATACAACTGCTTTGAGGAGTGCACTGACAATATCCCACAGCCCCATAAATGTTTGGATCGAATCTAAAAACACAGATGAAGCAATGTCGTAGAGCTGTGTGGCAATGACAAACCCACCTGCCAAACCCGTGATTAGCGAAAGTAAAGTAAGAATTGGCAGCATCACACAACAGGCGATCATGCGTGGCATGACCAAATAATCAATTGGGTCAGTTTTAAGAATATAGAGGGCGTCGATCTGTTCTGTCACTCGCATCGTGCCGATTTCAGCGGCAAAGGCTGACCCTACCCGTCCTGCCAGAACAACTGCCGTAAGCACTGGAGCCAGCTCTCGGGTCAATGCTAAAGCCAATACTCCGCCCACAGCTTCCCCTGCACCAAAATAGATAAACTCCCGCGCAACCTGAATCGTGAATACCATACCTACAAAGGCTGCGGTAATCAAGCTGATTACCAATGAACCTGGCCCAACGCTCAGGCATTGATTGAGTGTGTTTGGGTAATTGAGTTGCAGCTTAACTAGATGCCAAACCGCCTGGCCAGCCAAAAACATCGCCGACCACAAGCGTTGGAACCACTGTCCAAGTCCAAAACTGATGCGCACATTCGAGTTAGCCATCTAATTGGTGTCCGTATCATCAATGCGGAATCGTTCCACTGAAGCGAGCAAATCCCGAGCAATACCTACCAAATTTTGTAGTGACGATGCCACTTTTTGAGATTCTTGGGAGGTTTCTTGAGCGGTCAATTCAACCGACTGCATCACTTGGGCAACGGCGAGGGTGCTCTCGGTCTGTTCAACCGTGTCGGCAGTAATCGAGCGTACCAGGGCATCAATTCGGTTGGAGACCTGAATGATATCTTCGAGCGATCGCTTGGCTTGCTCCGCCCGCTTCGTTCCGTCGATCACCTGCTGCGTCCCTTCTTCCATTGCTTGCATAACCAAGCTCGTCTCACTTTGGATTTGCAACACAATTTGTTCAATATCTTTAAGCGCTTTCGCTGAGCGATCTGCCAACTGTCGAACTTCGTCTGCTACGATCGCAAACCCGCGGCCAGCCTCTCCTGCTCGGGCTGCTTCAATAGAGGCGTTGAGGGCAAGAAGGTTGGTTCGAGAGGCAATTTGCGAGATCGCCGAAACAATTTTAGAAATTTCTTGAGAAGATTCTGCCAGACGTTTTACCTTCCGCGTCGTTTCAGCCACCGTTTCTCGGATTTGCAGAATCCCTGCTACAGCATTTTCCACCGCATCCCCACCTTTGACCGCCACAGCTGCCGCTGACCGAGCCACTTCTTCCGCTTCCCGAGCGTTTTCGGCCACCCGGCGAATTGAGTCGGTCATCATTTGCACTGAGTTGAGCGTCACTGCCAACTCTTCAGCTTGTCGCAGCGCATCGCTTTGGAGACCCCGGGCAAATTGCTCGTTATCCCCCGAGCTTTTGTTCACCTGCTTAGCCGCAACTTTCACCTGTTGGACAATTTCCCGCAGGTTTTGAATCGTGAGGTTAAAGGCATCTGCCACCGCGCCCAGTACGTCAGCGGTCACTTCTGCACGAACGGTTAGATCGCCTCGGGCTGCCCCTTCAACATCATCGAGAAGGCGGATAACTTGACGCTGAAGGTCTTCTTTCTGCTGCTCCGTTTCTTCTGCACGGCGTTGAGCTTCACTGGTAGTGGTCAGAATCACCCGTGCCATTTCGTTAAACCCAGTTGCTAATTGGCCAAAGTCATCTTCAGCAAAGACGCTGGCCTTAGCATTGAAATCACCTTGGGAAACTGCATCGAATTGGGATTGTAGATCATTAGTTGAGCGTTTAATTTGGCCAACCGTTTCTTTTCCTAAAAACCAAACAATGCCACCGCTACTCGCACCAGCTACCATACACATTGCAAAATTCCAGAACAGCATGTGAGAAATAACAGCGCCTTTCTTCTCGGGTGGAGCGTAGGAGTAGCTTAGAAATGCAATGAAGGCTGCTGCTAATGCCGAAGCAACACCAGCTGAGGCAGCCATCACCATCTGTTTTTTGACTAAAGGGAAGTTGATGAACCAGGCCATCCGGCTGTCTTCTCCTTCGACAGTCGGTTCAACCGTGCGCTCACTGCTAGTGCGGGTAAAGTTGGTTGGGGGTGTGTCAGCGACTTCAGCTGCCCCAAAAATCTCACTACTATCCCCTAGAGCAGTGCTGCTAGGTGCAAAACCAATACTAGGAGTCTCATCCTTACCCCCATCCGCAAAGTCCAGTGCAGAATCAGCTATATCTAATTCAGAAGTCCCCATGTCAAATCCTGACATGTCACTAAGATCGTCATTAAAGACATCAAACTCATTTAAAAACCCACTCTCTTCGCCATTGTCCGAACTGGAAGCTGAATCACTAAATCCTGGTTTGGCGAAGGCGGCAGGACCAACTGTAGTGTCATTGAACTCGCTAAAAGAACCCGCCCCGTTATCAAAGGCGCTATTGTCAAAGTCGCCATTATCAAAGGCACTGTTCTCAAATTCATCAAATTCTAGGTCATTGCCTTGGGCGCCAAAATCTGTTGCATCTGCCATCCCAAAATCAGAGGGGAAATCATCGTCAAATCCTGAATCAGCGATCGCTGCTGTAGAATCTTCAAAAATATCTGTATTTCTGTTACCCTCACCACCTGTCATTTCAAATGCTGAATTCGCTTCAATCTCTTGTTCACCCGAAGGCATAAGTAAAGTGTCTTCGTACTCTTCGCCTAATTCGTTTGCTTCGGCCAATGCCGCATCATCCAAAGCAAATCCTGCAGTAAAGTCGCCATCCTCTAAAAACGGATCATCGGCAAAAACTGGATCGTTCTCAGCTTCTACTGTCAAGCTTTCATCAAGATCTTCTGAAGCCGAACTATCTGGTGGAATCACGAACGTTGATTCACCAATTTCAGCCGGATCGAGTTCTGGATTATTTCCCCAATCCATACCACCAAAAGGAGCTGGATTAGAATCAATGAGTTGGGTGGATTCTTCCTCCGACTGCCAGTCGTCCGATGTATCCACATCAAACATTTCGACAAATGCATCACCGTCGGCGAGTTCATCAAGATGATCAACAACATTTTCGTCAAAATCAGGTTCAGCTTCAACGCTTGAGGCAAAATCAGGTGCTGCGTTGTAAGCTTCACTATCCATCACTGCCCCATCACCCATAAACTGAGTTAGAGCCGCATCGTCCTCAAAACCCTCAAAACTATCATAATCGCCTAGACCTTCCATGTCAGTATAGTCTTCGAGTGCTAAGTCTTCCCCATTGTCATCTAAACCAGCGATCGCGTCGGCGATGCCGCTGTCAGCGTAACTCAGAAAATCAGGATCATCTGTGATTTCCTTAACGCGCTCATACTGTTGCTGAGCAATGGTGTAATCCTGGAGACCATAACAGTAAATATGCCCTCGTAATAGCTGGACAGCAGCGTCTTCAGTGTAATCACCCGCCAGACGATCAATGGTAGCTGCAGCAGCTTCAAATTCCCCTTGTAAATAAGCCCGCTCTGCTTCACCGTAGGCTTGTGAATAGTCTGTCCCTTGTACCATGAATTGTTTCCCCTCTGGACGGCTGCAATCCCTACCCCTGTAGTCTATTACGAGTTCCCTTTAGTTGTACTGTATCTTTGTTCAAGAAGCCCAGCGTGCTGATCGTAAAATTTTGCTTTGATCAAGTAGGCGAATTTGTGTCCCCTCCTTGAGCCATTCACCTACAACAAACGACAACATCGTATCAGGAACACTGGTCGGGGTACCCAGTTGCTCACTATCAAGCCAATCTACTTCACCAATGCGGTTGATTGCTAAACCGATAATTGTGTCTTGATCCTCAACCGTGATAATGGGGATTTCGGCACGTTGTGTATTCAATGCTACTGGATCACCCAGAAACTGACCAAGGTCAGCTACCCAAATCACTTGCCCGCGGAAGTTAATTGTACCCAGTAGTAGGGGTGATGCATTGGGAATGGGGGTGATTCGGTCGGGAGACTGGTTCATTACCTCTCGAATCCCCACAGCTAGTAATGCGAGTTCAATTCCTGAGGGCAAAAAAAAGCGCAAATGCAACTCACCTTCTGGTGTCTCTAGCTTTTCTATATCTGAGGTGAGATCTGGTGCTTGAGAGTTGAGAGGAGCAGAAGATTCATTGACCATACATAAATATTAGAGTGAGCTAGAAGTGACGAATCAAAAATGATGCTAGGACTTGAATACCTAAATCTTGACAATCAACACCGCGAGTGATACTTCAGACGAGTGAATGCTAAAGGCTTTATCCTCGGAGGAGTTGCTTAACCGTTCCAATCAATTCCATTGGTTGAAAAGGCTTAGCGATGTAAGCATCTGCCCCCTGGCGCATGCCCCAATAGCGGTCAAATTCTTCACCTTTGGAAGAACACATCACCACCGGTACATTCTGAGTTTTGGGATCAGACTTAAGGCGACGGCAAAGCTCATAACCGTTCATTTGGGGCATCACAATGTCAAGCACAACGATGTCGGGCGCATAAGTCTCAACCTGCTTAAGCGCTTCAACGCCATTGCTGGCAACTTCCACCGTTAAACCACTGTCCTCGAGTAAATCGGAGATCATCTGCCGTTGGGCCATGCTATCTTCAACCACCAAAACTTTACTCATATCTCCCTACCTAACCTATCGATGAAATCTGGAGCAGTCTTGAGGAATATTAATTCCATTGATCGTCCCTTCCCCCGCATGTTGTGATGAAAATCGACCTCTAACCATACTCTAGCAATATTAGAGTATCGCTTATTTTTACCCTAATCTACGGATGGATTGAGGCTCAACTTCAGATTTTGTCATTCACGGGGGGGACTCTGGCAACCTTATAGCATAGGATATGCTAAGGCCATAATACTCTATACTAATTGCTGGAAACCCTGCATCCTAAGTACTCAGAATGCTTACCTCCACCTCAAAAGTAGGGTTGAACATAACAGCATACTTTTTTTATTGGGTGAGTATAAAGTAGGACGCATCATCAGTGGTCTCTAGGAACCCTATGAGACAAGGGATAGAGCACCTCAATTAAGAAATAGAGAGGGGCTGTGATTTTGCGATATAGCAACACTTTGAGGCTTGACTGAATAACAGCCCATAGCTGGGGACAGCTAAATCTCAAAATACTGTAGTAAGTGAGGTCTACAGCTCATAGCGGGTTTACCAGGGCGAGCCTGTTATAAGTTTGTCTCTTAAAGCTACTAGTGCAGCGTTAAGACTTAGAATTCGGGTTGTTGATTCCAGGAAGATTTGGCTTAGTAAGAGTTTCAGAGAAAATCGACCCGAAATCGTTAGAACTGACAGAGTACTAGGGGCTCTTTAAACCCTTGTGATGACTAGCCTTACAGCCCCTTTTCCTGTTTTTGGGTCGGGGGCTCTATCCTCTGTCCCGTCAGACTTCTGGTGTTAGCTAACGACACGTCCTAAAAGAGGTCGATGTCACAATCTCTGGATTTAGTCCTCTAGCGTTCACCAAAATTGGGGTGTTTGAGGATAGCGACAGAAGGTTTAGATCTCCAAAAGGTAACCAGGCTAAACTGCATGATATACAAGCTTTTCAAGATCTGAGTTTGATTCTGAAATCTAAATACCGAAGAACAGCTATGATAGTAAACAACTGCACTTGGCAAGTAGATTTTAGACTTGAGTCGCAAAACATCAGCGGCTGCTTGCCTGGATTTATTGAGTACAAGTGTTTGATCTCAAGGTAGAGAGCTAATCACAATTGCTTGTTGGTCACTGCAAGTGATGGTACTTTACAGATAAGCCAGGGAGCGGTAGCTTGAACCTGCATGTTTTGAGATTGCAACTGCGATTTTCAAACTTAGACATAGCCCACGAAGATGCAAGAGGACGGTCAGCGTGCTGTATCTCGCAGAAGTTAAGAAGCAAAAGAGCGGCGGCTTGCTCGCCAAAACATCCACAGAGTTGCGACTCCTAGCTTGTCAACGCAATGATCAAAGCTGGAGTGCAGTTCCTAACGATGAAGTGATTGAGGCGGAGGCGGCTAGCGATTTTGAATCTGGTGTCATGGTGGTTGTCAACCTCAACAACAATCGCCAAATTCAAGGAAATCCTGAGTTGGCTGCCTCTCAGATTGTCCGTGATTTGCAGCGATTCTCTCGCCTTCAAGAAAAAATAAAGGCTCAGGAAGAAGAAATTGAAGGCTGGAAACAATCGTTGACGATGCAGGCTCAAGCTCTTAAGGAGCGAGAAATGGAGCTTGATGCTGAGCTTGAAGAACTTGATCAACTTCGAGGCGAAGCTGCAGATGATGATGTTGGGGACAATGCAGCTAGTTCTGTGGAGCTTGAGCAAGCAAAAATTGAAGCCGATCGCATCCGAGAAGAATTTGAACGGAAGAGCCAGGAGTTAGAGCAAGCTTGGGCTCACTTGCGGGGTGAGCAGCAGCGTCTGAGTGAGCAGCAACAAGCCATTGAGCAAACCGCTCAAACCCAACCCGCTGTTGGTGGCTCCCTAGAGCCACAACAAGCTGAGCGCATTCAGGAGCTAACTGATTATCTCACTTCGACTCAGTTACCAGCAGAAGCGCTAATGGCCCAAATGCAAGGACTAAAAGAGCGGTTTGAGGGTCATCATGCCAACTTAAGCCATTACACTCAGCAATTAGAAGAGCAGCGTGCTGATGCCCAGCAACAGCAAGTAGCGGTAGATGCCCAGCAGCAGGATTGGGAAAACCAGAACCAAAATTTGCAGAATACGAAAATTGCCATTGATCAGTCCAAGCAACAAGTTCATGAAGCCCAGTTAGCGCTACAACTTCACAACACCCAAGTTGAGATTTTAGAGCAAGGCTTGCGTTCAAGCACGACCCTCATTGAGCAGCTATCTGCTTTGACCAGTGGTACAAAAGCTGAAAGTGAAGCAAATGACGCCATTGACGTTTCAGCCCTTGAGCAAATGCCTATTGAGGAACTACAGGGAATTGTGGACGAATTGCAAAAGGAATATGACCGCAACGCTCGCTTTGTGGCAGATCAAGAAGAAGAACTCAAACTTCAACGTGAGGCAGTTACTGAGATAGAAGAAAAAATCAAGGATGCCAGTATTTATGATGCTTCTGCACTAGAGCAAGAGTTGGCTGATGAACAAGAACAGCGCAAGCTCTTGGATGAAACCCTCATGGGACAACGACGGACGCTTTTGGAGAAGCAAGGTGTGCTGAAACAGCATCTACAGATTCTGCATCACCGTCAAGGCATTGCTGATGTAAGCGAGTCTGAGGAAATTAACTTAACCCCTATTCTTCAGGATTTGACTCAACAGCAAGCAGAGCAGCAGGAAGTGTTGGCTCAGTTTGAAGCTGATTTGTCAACTCGCAAAGAGGCCCTACAGATGGCAGAAGCCACGCTTCAAGAGCATTTGAGTGAGTACGATCGTCAGCAGAGTGAGCTTAAAACTCTAGAAACGAGTTTAAATGAAAGTCGAGCTGCAACTGCATTGTTATGGGGACGGGTGAATTTGTATGAGGAGTTGCTTGAGCAACTGCGTGAGAGTTGGCAGGAAACGAATCAACAACTTGAGGCGCTTACTGACTTAGTTGAGCAAGCAAAGCAAACCCATGATTACCAGGCTGAAGCGGTTCAGAGTTTGAATGATACAGTTGCCGCATTGATGGCCTAGACCCAACTCATTAAAGTAATTGGTGATTTCGTGTGATGGCTGTTGTTTTTGTGATGTTCCCTCATTTTTGGTGATGATTAAATCAACAGTAGATTGGCTCCCTTATCTTAAGCAATCCTTAAAGCTGATTGATATTGATGCTGAAGCGATTGATTTAGATGCAGTGGCTGAGCAGTTTGGCCAAATTGCAGCATTTGCTAACCAGGTCAATACTTTTGCCCTAACTGAGACCCTCGAACCGAGCGCAGGTTTCGAGCCATGAGCACTTCTATCGACAGCCTGATTGCTGATGATGGCGTTGCACTAGCCCAAGCCATTCGCCAGCAGATGATCTCAGCGAGTGCAGTGGTGCAGTCTACCCTGACACGCATTCAACAATATGATTCTCAACTCAATTGCTTTACTGATGTCTTAGGTGCGCGGGCGATGGCAACTGCTCACCATATCGATCGCACATTGAGCCAACAGGGACGGCTGGGAGCCTTATGCGGTGTCCCTTTTGGTGTTAAAGCACTCTTTGATATCGCCGGCCGAGTAACCCTTGCTGGGTCAATCATTAACCGCAATCATGACCCTGCTGAAACCGATGCCACCGTAATTGAACGGCTCAAACAAGCGGGGGCAGTACTAGTGGGACCTCTCAATATGGATGAATATGCCTATGGGTTTGTAACGGAAAATGCCCATTATGGTTCAACGCACAATCCCCATGCCCCTGATCACATCGCGGGTGGTTCGTCTGGCGGCTCAGCAGCAGCCGTAGCTGCGGGCTTGATCGCCATCAGTCTTGGTACAGATACCAATGGTTCGGTTCGTATCCCAGCGGCTCTCTGTGGTATTTATGGACTTAAACCAACCTACGGACGTTTACCCCGGACGGGCGTAACATTGTTGGCCCATAGCCTAGATCATGTGGGAGTTTTGGCCCGCTCAGCACGTGACTTAGCTACTGTTTTTGATTTTTTGCAAGGATCCGACCACTGCGATCCCGTTTGTAGTCGACATCCTCCTGATCCGCTACAACCCCAGCTGGGTATTGGTATTCAGGGCTTACGCTTTGCTATTGCTGGGGGCTATTTTCGGGAAGAGGCGCAAGCTGGAGTGCTCTCAGTTGTGGATGAGTTGGCCCGAGTGCTGGGAACCAATGCTCAAATTATTTTGCCGCAATCGGAGCGGGCACGGGCAGCCGCAGCGGTTATTACGGCGGTTGAAGGGGCTAAGCAACACTGGCACGACTTACAAATCCGTCCCCAAGATTTTGATCCGGCCACGCGCGATCGCTTTTTAGCTGGAGCTTGTGTCCCCACCGCCTGGTATCTCCAAGCCCAGCAGTTTCGACGTTGGTATCGCGATCGTTTGCGAGAGTTGTGGCAACACGTTGATGTATTGCTTGCCCCGACTACGCCCTTTCCTGCCCCTCGTTTGGGTCAAACAACCATCACAGTGGGTGGGCAGGAGCAGGTCATTCGGGCTAATTTGGGTCGCTTTACCCAACCCCTCTCCTGTGTTGGTTTGCCCGTACTCTCAGTGCCGATCCAGCGTCCAGGCCAGCTCCCACTCGGGGTACAACTGATTGCTGCCCCCTATAAAGAATCGGCCTTGTTACGAGTTGCTGCCCATCTAGAAGCCCAGGGGCATATTGCTGCGCCGATCGCTAAGCTGGAAGCATAATGCCGGATTGGTTGGTCATTGGGGGAGGAATCACGGGCGCAGCTTTAGCCTATGAACTGGTGCACCAGGGCTTCAGCGTGGCCCTAATTGACTCCGAAACACCTGAACTGACTGCCACCGACTGTAGTTACGGCGGGCTGGCCCATTGGGCAGGTACAACACCCCTAATGCGGCAACTGTGTCAGGACGGCCTAACGCAATATCGCCACCTGACGGACGAACTCACTGCGGAGACAGGATTTCGGGAAACCCAACTGCTATTGACGATCCCGATAGGGGCTGAGCCAGCCGCGATCGCAGCGCAGTATGAGCGATTTGCTATCGCACCACACCTTTTATCTCCCCAGCAAGCACAAGAGCTCGAACCCATTCTCAATCCTGATGCGATCGCAGCAGCCCTTAGATTGCCCCATGCGCATATGCATCCAACCCAAACCTGTCAGGCCTATTTACAGGCGTTTAAGCGCCAGGGTGGGCGAATTGTGCGCGATCATGTACAGCAGTGGCTGCAAAAAAGAGGGCGCATTGTGGGGGTACAAACACCCACTCAGCACTATCAAAGTGATCGCGTTGTGCTCTGTGCTGGCGGCTGGAGCCGGGGTTTATTAACACAACTGGGTCTATCACCTTCAATCTACTTCACCCATGCCGAAATCCTCGAAGGCATTGCCCCACCAGGAACAGTGCAGGGTATGATTATGCCAGCTCAACTCCAGCGTTTGGCCCTTGAACAAGCCGCAACCCAGCCTGAGCAACAAGCGTATTGGCAAGAACCTGGACAGCAACTTGCGCCCTCGATTTTGGATTTGGGTCTTGTGCAATTTGCCGATGGCACAGTCCGCTTGGGGCAGATTAGTCGCACTCTGAGTGATCTAGATGCTCCCATCGATGCTCCAGCCAGTGCTCACCGCCTCCGTCAAGCTGCTGCTGAGCTGTTCCCTGCCTTAGACACGACGAACTATCGATGGCGACATTGTCTTGTGGCCTTCCCCACCCAACCGTTTCTACCTGTGGGGGCTATCCCCACTCAGCCAAGTCTGCACCTTTTTAGTGGATTTGGTAATGCGTTGTTGTTAACGCCCCCTCTCGCGCGGCATTTTGCCGCTTGGGCGGCTCAAGGACATGATCCGGTAATGGCGGCATTACAGACAGATCTGAAAATTCCCTAAATATCTGGGCTGGCAGCAGGAAACGATCCGCTTTAATAGGAATACACAATCCAACAGCGGAGATTCAAAAAACATCATGCTCTACCACGTCGATTTTGAGGTGCAATATGCGGCGGACATGACTCAGCAGGAACTCTTGAGCATTTGGTCTCAAGATGCGGAGGCGCTTTTGGGCGCGAAGGCCGATGGCATTGTGGTGGAGGTGTGGAAATGTGTGGGTCAGCGGCGAGTGATTGCGATTTTGGAGGTGGATTCACCCGCGATGCTGGATCAGATTGTGTTGGATTTGCCGTTGATGAAGGCGATCGGCCAGCATGTGACGATGACGGTGACGCTGTTGCGACCCTATGGGGAGTTTGCGGAGGATATTAAAGCACGGTTGAAGGCTTGATGGAAGGAAAACCACAAAACGTGGCTAGCACTTGTTGATAGGCTAATGGTGCTTCTAACATCGGAAAATGCCCCGTGCGAGGAATTTCCTGATAATCGATATAGAGATTGAGACAAGCCGCAGCGCGACCCAGACGAGGGGGAATGATTTGATCCGCTTGGCCTGCAATCAACAGCGTTGGCATTTGTAAATTAGCAAAATGTCCTGGCATCTCGATCGCAGCCTGCTCACTCACGGCTGTCCGAATCGTCGCTGTAGCCGCTGCCCCCTGAGCCATAAGGTAATCTTCCAGGAATGGCTTACTCATCGCACTTGGCAGCGGCCGATACAAAAAACGTGCCATGAAGAGGTGCTCCGCTAGAGGAACCTGTTGCATCCAGTCAAAGCGTAACCGCACCACCTGCGCCCCAGCCCAATGGAAGGCCTTGAACGTCAAAGGGTTGTAGGCAAAGATGCCACTACAAGTCAGCAACAGCCGTTCCACTCGCTCTGGGTAGCGACTGGCAAAGACTGTAGCGATCGAAGCGCCGAGCGAATGACCCATTAGCCAAACCCGTTCAAGTTCGAGCCCATCCAGCAGCGCCAACAAATCCTCTGCATAATCATCAAGGGTGTAGGTAAACGCTGAATCAGGGTTGTGCTGGGGTGAGCGTCCAAACCCACGCAGGTCGTAGAGCAAGCAGTCAAAATGGGTAGCCAGAAATTGGGCAGTTTGCTCCCAATATCGCGCTGAGCCCCCCCAGCCATGCACAAATACCATAACTGGCCGGGGTGAAGCGGTGACATTAGATGTGCGAACCCACTGAATGTAATGTGTTGCCCCCCGCACAATAACCGTTGGAGAATCCACTAGGCTGATTCTGGCTTCAGGAGGGTCGAGGGATGCATAATCAGCTCGGCTGTGGAGCGTTTTTCTACCATCTCTGGTGTAATCACACAACGGTTTACATCCTTCCGCGAGGGCAGCTCATACATCACATCCAACATCAGCTCTTCAACAATGCCACGCAAAGCCCGTGCTCCGGTCTTCCGGCGATAGGCCTCCCTGGCGATCGCTCGAATTGAAGCCGTGTCAAATTCAAGTTGCACATTATCCATATGCAGCAACTTCTGATACTGCTTTACCAAGGCGTTACGCGGTTGAGTCAGAATGGCCACCAAGGCTTCTTCATCCAGAGGATTAAGGGTTGCTGTCACCGGAACCCGACCGATGAACTCAGGAATTAAGCCGAACTTTACTAGATCACCCGGTTCAAGTTGCAACAAGATATCGGCTGTGCGCTGTTCCTTAGATGGCGTTTCACCAGAGCGAACAAAACCCATTGATTTCTTGCCAATGCGTCGCTCAATCACCTTCTCAAGACCCACAAAGGCCCCACCGCAGATAAAGAGGATGTTGCTGGTATCAATTTGAATACAGTCCTGATAAGGGTGCTTGCGACCTCCTTGGGGGGGAACATTTGCAACTGTTCCTTCAAGCATCTTTAGCAATGCTTGCTGAACCCCTTCTCCTGAGACATCCCGGGTAATGGAAGGATTTTCACTTTTGCGAGCGATCTTATCAATTTCGTCGATGTAGATAATCCCCCGCTGGGCTTCCTCAACATCGAGATCGGCCACTTGGAGCAGACGCAATAAAATATTCTCCACATCTTCACCAACATACCCTGCCTCGGTGAGGGTCGTGGCATCAGCGACAGCAAAGGGAACGTCAAGAACCTTGGCTAGGGTTTGGGCGAGTAAAGTCTTACCAGAACCAGTAGGGCCAATAAGCAAAATGTTGGACTTTTGCAACTCAACCGCGTCTTCACCTGACGTTTTCAAGCCCCCCGGCCGGTGGTTGGCAAAGCTGAGGCGTTTGTAATGGTTATAGACTGCCACTGAAAGTACCTTTTTTGCTTCATCTTGCCCAATTACATGCTCATCAAGATAACTCTTGAGTTCAGTGGGTTTGGGGATTTGAGTAAAGCTTAACCGTTCAGCAGGCGATCGCCGCTTAGGCGGATGTTCATCAGGATGGGTGACGGGCTGGGCGATCGGCCCTGATGAATCAATCAGTTCTTCATCCAGAATTTCATTGCACAGCTCAACACATTCATCACAAATGTAGACCCCTGGGCCAGCAATAAGCTTCCGCACTTGCTCCTGGGACTTGCCGCAGAACGAACATTTGAGATGGGAGTCATACTTCGGCATAAAGACCTCGTTACTGGATGGCAGTCATGGACACCTGAATATCAGGCAGACCGGGTTTGAGAATTACTTGATCGATCAGACCATATTCAACCGCTTCGGAGGCAGACATATAAAAGTCTCGTTCGGTATCAGTTGTGATTTTCTCAAGAGATTGTCCGGTATGGTCTGCCAAAAGCTGATTGAGCTGTTGCTTAATATAGAGGATTTCTTGGGCTTGAATTTCAATATCAACGGCTTGGCCCTGCGCACCACC
This sequence comes from Spirulina sp. SIO3F2, assembly GCA_010672165.1. Classification (GTDB taxonomy): domain Bacteria; phylum Cyanobacteriota; class Cyanobacteriia; order Cyanobacteriales; family Spirulinaceae; genus SIO3F2. The sequence goes on from JAAHHN010000013.1 coordinate 42,710, forward strand.
GAGGGGTTGGTGAATCATGATACGTGAGCTCGGTAACGACATGCGTTTACCCTTTTCACCTCCCGAGAGCAAAAATGCCCCCATACTAGCGGCTAGACCATAACAGATCGTTGCAACCTGTGGACGAATCTGCTGCATCGTGTCATAGATGGCCATCCCCGCATAGACTGAGCCGCCGGGTGAATTAATGTAGAGCTGAATATCTTTTTCAGGGTCTTCTGCGTCTAAAACCAGCAGTTGGGCAACAACTGAGTCCGCGACTTTATCATCAATGGCATCGGCAAGGAACACAATCCGTTCCCGGAGCAAGCGGGAGTAGATATCTAGCGCCCGTTCCCCCATGCCTGACTGCTCAATCACCATAGGAACAACTGCTTGAGATTGGGAAGAAAGGGGATGCCCAGTCTGACTGTGTGGTGAGTAATGGTGAGATTGGGAGTTGATCATTACAATGAGCGTTATAAATATTTGGCAGTTATTTTGATAATCCAGAGGAGATTCAGACAGGTGGTTGAATTGATGGATAACTCAAAATGTAAAGTTGGTCGTATGGATTTTTAGAGCAGTAAGACACAATGCAATTCGCCTACCATTATGCCTTATGTCTTCAATGGTGAGGGGGAATTCTGCTGGAAAAGCTCTGTTTCTCAAAAAAACGGGTTTGTATTGCCCCTGAAATATATTGTTCCGCTGGGTAGCTTCAGCAAAACGCCTCCCACTATTAAGTCTGAGAGGCGATCGCCATTAATTAGTCAGATAGATTAAAATCCTACCGCGACATAAACCTTGGCTAATGTTGGGATCTGGCGTTTTTTGCATGGGTTAGGGCCCCTGCGACTACCCTGGCAGGATCTGAAACCAGCACGATGGGATTGCTCCTACGGAGGATTCTGAAAGCTACACGTTTCAACCTGGTTTTGGTTTAATCTTGAGTCATTGGTGGAAATCTCAGAATTCCTGAAATCTCAAATCCGATATGTATTCCCACCTGACTCAATCCTTATTCTTTATACCGCACCGTACTAGTAGTGTTGCAATGATACAGAAGGTTAGCGATTAGCTATTCCTCATCGCTTTCGGTTTCTGGTGTTTCAGATGCTGTTGCTTCAACATCTGTGGCCGCTACATCAATAACTTGGTCAGTGCTGTTCTCTCCTGACTCAGTTGACTCTGCCTCTTCCAAGCTGCCCTCAGGAACCAGCTCAATTGTGAGATTTTCCCGTAGCCAAGCCAAGGATTGTTCCTCAAGTAGCTCATCACTGACAAATTGCTTGACCCGTTCAGGATCGAGTTTTTGGTCGGAGAGTTGCTCATAGATTTTGGCAGTGCGTTCGGCAAGTTGCTCGGCATCGGGTTCAATCGACTGCTGCTTAGCCACTTCCTTAAGGGCGAGATCGGTTTTGATGCGTTCAATTGCTTCAGGGCGGGCTTCAGCTTTGATTTTTTGAGCGGCTTCCTTGTCGATTTGACTGGGGTCAAGACCGTAACGCTCCAGTTCGGCCAGGGTTTGCTGAATCATCAAGTTGCTTTCCCGGTCGATGAGGGTTTCAGGAATCTCCACATCAACAACGGTCAGAATTTGCTTGGCGATCGCGTTTTCTATTGCTGCGTTCGTGGTATCTTTGGCTTGCGTTTGGTATTTTTGCTCAATGTCTGTTCGCAACTCGGCCAAGGTCTCAAATTCACTAATTTCCTCGGCAAAATCATCATCGAGTTCAGGGAGTTCTTTCTCCTTGATCTCACCGATCGTTACCGTAAAGTTGGCTGACTGCCCCGCGAGATCCTCCCGGGCATAATCTTCAGGAAACTGAACCGGAATTTCTTTGGTCTCGGCGATCGCCATTCCCTCAATTCCTTGAATCAAATCCTCCAGGAATTTGCCGGATTCGAGCTCTAATTCAAAATCCGTTGCTTCAGCCCCTTCAATGATGTCCCCAGGTTCACCTGAATCGCTCACCAGACGTCCGGTGTAGTTGAGCACAACTACATCCCCACGCTGGGCAGGGCGTTCTTCTACAGGGACAAGGGTCGCCAGCCGTGACTGCTGCCCAGCTAAATAATCTTCAACTTGTTGGGGGTCATAACTGCTTTCCTCCGCTTTGATGACAAGACTTTGATAATCGCCAAGTTGCACCGTTGGTGATACGTCCATCGTGACAGCGAAGTTCAGGATCTTGCCAGGCTGATAGCCTTTGAGCAACTCATCAATTTGCGGCTCAAGCTGGTAGTTGCCCAGTGTGTCAACCTCCTCTTGCTTCGTGGCTTGATTAATACTATCTTGCACCAAGGTTTCTAAAGACTCTGCCCGGATACGCTCGGGGCCAACCCGCTGTAGCAACACCTGACGGGGCACTTTTCCTTTCCGAAACCCAGGGATGCGCAGGTTTTTAGAGAGATCCCGCACCACCTTCTCATAAGCTTTCTTCGTCGCCTCAGCAGGGACTTCTATGGATAAGGCAATCTGGCTGTTGGGGCGTTTTTCCTGGGTAACTTTCATGAATTAATTCTGACAAGCGAAGGTGAGGCATTGCCGAATTTGGCAAACCTATCCGATAATAATACATTCGCGGTCAAGTAAAACTCTCAGTGTCTAAAATTCCGTTGGGCAAAGCTGACGATGAGAACACTACTATAGGTTGTAGTGTTTATGATTACTGACCCGCAAAAAATTCCCTAAATATCCGGTTCACTTCGACACCTCAGGCGATCGCATCTTTATCCCCTGCTACACACTTTTCAGATTCGCAGTTTAATTCCTATATACATTCGGAGGACTTTTTAATTTTGTCTCATTCCCTTGGTTCTACCCCAATCAACGTCGCCATTCTGGGCGCGACGGGCGCAGTTGGTACAGAACTCTTGCAGCTCCTTGAAGAGCGCAAGTTCCCCATCAAGAAACTCAAGCTCTTAGCATCGCCCCGTTCAGCAGGGCAGAGCATCAAGTTTCGTGGCCAAGATTTGACCGTTACAGCTGTAGATGCGGCCGCGTTTGAGGGAATAGACCTAGTTTTAGCTTCGGCCGGGGGCAGCACCTCAAAGCAATGGGCAGCGATCGCGGTTAAGGCTGGTGCTGCGGTGATTGATAATTCCAGTGCCTTTCGCATGAACCCTAACGTGCCTCTCGTTGTGCCTGAAATTAACCCTGAGGCGGCTGAGCACCACGCGGGCATTATTGCCAACCCCAATTGCACCACCATCCTGATGGGAGTGGCAATTTACCCGTTGCATCAGGTGCAACCCATTCGTCGCATTGTCGTTTCAACGTATCAATCGGCCAGCGGTGCGGGGGCACGGGCAATGGCTGAGGTGCAGCAGCAATCCTTGGCGATTTTGCAGGGCCAAGAACCCGAGGCAGAAATTCTGCCCTATCCCTTGGCATTTAACCTGTTCCCTCATAACTCACCGCTCAATGAGCAAGGCTATTGCCAAGAAGAAATGAAAATGGTGAACGAGACCCGGAAGATTTTTGGGGTGTCTGATCTGGCTGTCACCGCAACTTGTGTTCGCGTTCCGGTGCTCCGAGCCCATTCCGAGGCGATCAACCTGGAGTTTGAACAGCCTTGGGTGATCGCCCAAGCCCGAGAGCACATTGCTCAAGCCCCGGGGGTACGCTTGGTGGAAGATTGGCAACGTAATTATTTCCCCATGCCTATGGATGCCTCTGGTCAAGATGATGTCCTCGTGGGCCGGATTCGTCAGGACTTGTCTCGCCCCAATTGCTTGGAGCTCTGGCTTTGTGGCGATCAGATCCGGAAGGGGGCGGCCCTCAATGCCATTCAAATTGCCGAGCTCCTGCTTGAGCGTCAATGGCTTAAGCCCTCTGGCCAGCCCTTGACATTGGCCTCTTGATATTTTTCAGTGCCTCAAGGGATGCGCTCAAAGCGACTTGAACCCTACCGACACTGTCCCCTTAAACCCCCTAACATCGGTTGGGTTTTGGGCGATTTACCTGCGTAAGCTGAGTATAATAGGGGTCTTTCCCTCTTCTCTTGGGGGATACATCGCATTGAGAGACATCCCCAGTAAGATAGAATTGAATGGCTTCAGTAGAAGGAGAATGCGTGAGCGATTTGGGTAAGGTCGATTTTGGTCAAGTGATCACAGCGATGATCACACCGTTTACAACTGCGAATCAGGTGGCTTACACTGTAGCCGCTCAGCTCGCTGAATATCTGGTCAATCACGGTTCTGATGCAATTTTAGTCTGCGGCACCACTGGTGAGTCTCCTACTCTCACTTGGGACGAAGAATATACCTTGTTCCGAACCATTAAAGATGCGGTTGGCGATCGCGCAGCGGTGCTGGCAGGGACTGGCTCTAACTCAACGACTGAAGCGATCGCGGCGACCCAGAAAGCAGCCCAGCTAGGGCTGGATGGCACCTTGCAAGTGGTGCCCTATTACAACAAACCCCCTCAAGCTGGACTCTACGCGCATTTTGCTGCGATCGCTGCTGCTTGCCCTGATTTGCCAGTGATGCTCTACAACATCCCTGGCCGCACAGGTTGCAATCTGGCCCCAGAAACAGTTATCAAACTGGCGCAAATTGAGAATATTGTGGCGCTCAAGGCTGCTAGCGGTAATCTTGATGCAGTGACCCAGGTGCGGGCGGCTGTACCTTCAAATTTTGCTATCTATTCCGGTGACGACTCACTGACCCTACCGATGTTGTCGGTGGGTGCCCAGGGTGTGGTTAGCGTTGCCAGTCATCTCGTGGGCCCTGACCTCAAAGCGATGGTAAACGCCTTTAGCCAAGGCGATGTACAAACTGCGATGGCGCTCCATTTGAAACTCTTCCCGTTGTTTAAAGGTTTATTTTGCAGCACTAACCCCATTCCTGTTAAAGCAGCGCTCGCCCTGCAAGGCTGGTCTGTGGGAGGCTTGCGTCCGCCTTTGTGTGAACTGGCTCCTGAGCAGCAGACTCAGCTTACGGAAGTTTTGCGATCGCTCAACCTCCTTTAGATTCTGAACAAAAACAACTCAAAACGCTTCAATCTGAACTAAAACAATACTCTTGAACCTCAAACCTAATATCTACATGAGCAAAAACGGTCAGTCCGACGCTTTGAAAATTATTCCCCTTGGTGGACTCCATGAAATTGGCAAAAATACCTGTATTTTTGAATATCAAGATGAGATGATCCTGCTAGACGCAGGCATCGGTTTTCCTACCGATGGCATGCATGGCGTTAATGTTGTGTTACCTGACATTACCTATCTGCTGGAAAATCGCCATAAGATCAAGGGCATGATCGTCACCCACGGTCATGAAGATCACATCGGTGGTATTGCCTACCACCTCAAACAATTTGACATCCCCGTTATTTATGGGCCTCGCCTCGCCATGGCCCTACTGCGAGACAAGCTTAATGAAGCAGGCGTAACCGAGCGCACCCAACTTCACAGTGTCTCACCCCGTGACAAAGTTCGGATTGGTTCGGCTTTTGAAGTGGAATATATCCGCAATACCCATTCCATTGCAGATAGTTTTACGGTGGCGATCCGTACGCCTCTTGGTGTTGTCATCCACACTGGCGATTTCAAAATCGACCCCACCCCCGTCGATGGTGAGTTTTTTGACCTCCAACGCCTCGCTGAATACGGTGAACAAGGGGTACTTTGCCTGTTGAGTGATTCAACGAATGCTGAAGTTCCTGGTCATACGCCTTCTGAGCGGTCTGTTTATCCCAATCTAGATCGCATTTTTGCCCAAGCCCAAGCCCGCCTTTTTGTCACAACCTTTGCGTCTTCGGTGCATCGGGTTAACTTGATCTTGCAATTGGCTCAAAAGCACCAACGCAAGGTGGTTGTGGTGGGACGTTCGATGCTCAATGTCATCGACCATGCCCGCAAACTGGGCTATATCAAATGCCCAGATAATCTCTTCTTGCCCCTGAAGCAACTGGCGAGTTTGCCCGATGAGAAAGCCTTGATTTTAACGACAGGTTCCCAGGGCGAAACCCTGGCAGCAATGACCCGAATTGCCAAAGGAGAACATCGCCAGATCAAGATTAAACTCGGTGATACCGTGGTCTTTTCCGCAAATCCAATTCCAGGCAATACCCTGGCAGTGGTGGACAACATCGATCGCTTGATGATGCAAGGCGCCCATGTGGTCTATGGCCGCCATCAAGGTATTCATGTCTCTGGGCATGGTGCCCAAGAAGATCACAAAATGATGCTGGCGCTGACCAAGCCCAAGTTCTTTGTGCCTGTGCATGGTCAATACCGTATGTTGGTTGAGCACACCAAGATGGCCCATCGGATGGGCATTCCTGAAGACCATACGGTGGTGATTAACAATGGCGATATTGTCTCAGTGACAGCCGACAAGATTCGAATTGCAGGCCAAGTTCCTTCCGGAATTAATTTAGTCGATGGCTCTGGCATTATTCATGATCAGGTGGTTAAAGAACGTCAACAACTTGCTGAAGATGGGGTTGTGACGATCGCTGCTGCTGTCAATGCCCAAGTCAAGCTGGTTGCTCAACCCGAAGTCCATGTGCGGGGCGTGGGACGTCCCATTGAACGAACTTTGCTACAGCAAATTGTTACGCGTACTATTGAACGCGTGTTGCGGGAGCGAGCTGCTGCTTTCAAAGCAACAACAAGTTCAGGAGATGTAGACTGGCTGGGGTTAAAGATGGAACTCGAAGACCATTTGGGACGCCTGGTGCGTCGGGAACTCCGGAGCCGCTCCTTGCTGGTGTTTTTGCTGCAAACCCCCCTAGAGCGTAATGGCGATCGCACACCCCAAACCCCCCCATCCAGTCGGCGGCGACGACGCTCAACAGCTTCTATTGCCTCCTAGGGCCGGTCATCACATTAAGTCTTATGACTCATCCGCCTACCCACACGGTCGAAATGCAAGAGCTGGGGATTAATCTCATCGCACTTGATTTTCGACCCCCTATGCTGAATCTAGATGTGCTCAAGTTTAGTGGCATCATCCCCAATGAATGGGAATTAGCTCAGGAACCAATGATGACACCAACGCGTGTGCAACTCAGTTTTAGCAATGGGGTCAGTTTAATTGCTCAGCCCCGCCAGGTGACGGTGCTCCAGGCTACTGCTGTGCCCCCAAACCAGGCTAAACCAGAGATTCCCCAGATTGCTCAACGCTATGTGGAGCAGTTTCCTCGAGCCGATTACCAAGGCCTTAGCTTTGCCCCCAAGGTATTGGTGGGCTTTCCCACCAATACCGAAGCAGCACGGGAGTTTATCACTGGCCAACTCCTCGGAGGAGGGGCATGGCAGCAATTGGGCCATGCACCGCTACAGGCATCAGTTACGCTGAACTACCAGCTCAAGCGCTGCCCCCTAACCATTGCGATTAGCGAGGTTAAGCTGAATCAACAGGAGCAACAAATCTCAGCTCTGTTGTTTGCAGGTGCATTTAATTACACGATTCCTGAGAACTATCGCGATCGCCGTTCTGACTATCTCAGCAAACGAATTGGCAAATGGTCGACGGATTTGGTGCAATTTAGCGAAGTTGTGCATCGGAAGTTCTTGAATACAGGTTCAAATACGGGTCGCTCAACAGCGACATCAGTATTCCCAGAGCTTGAAGAATCATAAGGTTGTGTTGTATTTTCTCTAGGGGTTGAATGTTTGTATTGGGTCTTCCTGGAGAAGAATGATTTTAAAATTGAAGCGCTGGTTCAGAGCGTTAAGTCATAAAACACCAAAATACTCTTTTCATGAACTGCTGTCAGTACTGGCGCATGGTGACGATAGCCAATTAAAAACAGTAATTTATAACTACCAATTGCTCACAGAATCTGAGTGGCAAATTCCGCTAAAACTTTTAAGGAAACTTCAATCGCCTGAGTCTAAACAAAATCTGAGTGTTGTTGAAGAACATTATCTCGATCGCTTCGTTCTTTTGATTCTGCGAGTTCCATGGTTGGATGAACCGGATGTCCCGCTTTCTAAGCTCCACCCCTTGATTGTTGCTGAACAAGATGGGAAGTTGCGGGCAATTGGCTATGTTTTGCCATGGAATGAGATTACTGAACAGTTTTCAACAGTTGACGTATCAACCATCAGGCAACTTTCCATGATTTGGATTCAAAAGACGATCGCAGCACAGTAGGATAATCAATCGATACCGCGATGCAAGCTCAAAATTTCTAGATGAACACCATATTTGTGAGTCTTTGGTTGGGTAGTTGCTCCCTAACCTTACTGCTAGCTACTTCTTGCCATTCAGTCCTATAAACATCTTCTAGCCCATGCGCAGTTTGCAACTCATTCTTACTCAACATTGGCGATCGCTCGTTCTCGGGCTATATAGTTTGTGCGGGTTAGTGGGACTGTGGAACCATGCCATGTGGCGAGATGAGCTGAATGTTTGGACGATCGCTCGTGATAGTGATTCACTGGCAGATCTGTTTGCTGCAATTAATTATGAAGGACATCCAGGACTATGGTATCTCCTGCTCTACGGTGTGCAGTTTCTGACCCAAAACCCGTTTGGGATGCAGTTGCTCCACGGGGCAATTGCTGCGCTAGCGGGCTGGCTGTTCTTAGCCTATGCTCCGTTTCAACCCATTCAGAAGACAGTCTTTCTATTCGGTTATTTCCCATTTTTTGAATATTTTTTAATTAGTCGTAATTATAACTTGGGGATATTAGCGCTGTTTGCTGTTTGTGTCTTGTTTTCTCGACGCCGACGTAGCTACTGGGAATTGGGAATCTTGCTCGCCTTAGGTGCAAATACGAGTGCTTACTGCTTATTTCTAACTGGAGCGATCGCCCTCACGTTAGCCATTGAATATTGTTTCCCAAAAGTCTTTGCTTTTCAAACCCAAGCGCGTCAATTTAATGTCCTTGGCAGCCTAGTAATCTATAGCATTGGAGTGATCGCAGCCTTCGCTCAACTGTTGCCCCCAGCAGATAGTTATCTGCATGGGGGCAACAGCCTCCGCTTGGGATTTCATCTCTATCGCTTTTTGGATGTACTGGCTCAGGTTTGGGTTACCCATACCTTAGTTGTTCAACCCAGCGAACGATTTCTGGATGTGACAATTTTTGGTCTACTCTCAGCAGGACTCCTACTTTTTTTTGGGACGCTGTTGCGCGATCGCCCCATCATTCTCTGTCTTTATATTCTAGGTAATTTAGAAATCCTTGGCTTTGCCTATCTTAAGTTTGCGGGGGGTCTGCGTCACTATGGACATCTTTATATTCTGCTCATCCTCTGTCTTTGGTTAGCTCAAAATGAGTCTATGCAGACAAGCCCCCAAAATAACGTTCACGAACAATCAACGACTAGTCTGATCTCCAGTTCAGCTCGTTTCTCATCCATTAACCAAAAGACAGGCAGAGAGAACCACGTTAAACTACCGTTTCTTCGCGCATCTTATCCTTTTGTCTTTAATCTTATGCTTGGGCTTCAGCTTGTCATGGGACTCATCACCTTCACCAATGACTTTATTACCCCCTATTCTGCCAGCAAAGCGACAGCACGATATATTCAAGCTCAAAATCTTGAAAATTACTTCATTGTCGGTAATCCTGATATGGTTATGACACCGATTTCGGGGTATCTCAATCGTCCTATTTACCGTGCTGAGACTCAGGATCTTGGGAGTTATGTCCTCTTCAAACAGGGACGAGGCGATGCTAGCCATACGGAGGTTTTAAAACAAATCAAGAATTTATTGACACAAAGCGATCGCCCTATTCTACTCATTCTTAATCGAGAGCTAGAAACTGAACCTCACGGACTTGATGTGAAATTTCTAAAGTATTTCCCAGATGGTGTAATCCACGATGAAGAATTTTACTTATACACAATTCATGGGAATGCAAATTGAGTCTCTGTAAAGTGCTTTCTTCCGTTTTGTCTACGCCAAGCCAACTCTAATCAGATACTTCGATGTAAATTCAGAATCTCTGGACGTACACGATAGAGAAACTCTATGACGATCACAGTCAAAACTCCTTCAATCACTGCTTGTAACCCATAACCGAGACCAGCAATTGTCAACGCTTGTTGTTCAAGCCCTACATTGAGTTCCGGTGTTAAGGTACTCAATGCCAACCCGACAAAGAGTAGCGCTGACCCGAGCAATGCCCCGCTGCCAGCGATAAAGGTCAATATTCGCTGACCCCAGTGGGTCGGTGGCAAGCTCACCCCCAACTGTACAGTGCCGTAAGCGAACAGGGCTGGCAACCCCATAATCAGGGCATTTACCCCCAGATTGAACAGCCCGCCATGAAAAAACATCACGGCTTGCAAGAATAACCCCACCACAATCGCAGGTAGGGCGTAATAGCCCAAAATAATGCCCATCAAACCATTGAGTACCAAATGGATACTCAAGGGAGGAAGCGGAATATGAATCAACGATGCGACAAAAAAGGCAGCAGTGAGCAATGCTGCCTTGGGCAGTTGCGCCGTAGGGATGTGGGTTTTATTAATTCGACGGCAGCAGAACCACAGCAGCCCACCTGTGCCAGCGTATCCCCCAAAGGCGATCGTAGGGGATAGAAAACCATCTGGAATATGCATCGCGGGTTGATCTCCTATGACCTAATTTGATTTACGACTAAAGAAACAGGCTGTGCCAATACAGCCCCAAAGCACAGACAAAATCATCACACCCTGACGCAGAGGATTGCTGTGCTGGTGCTCTATCTCCTGTGGTTGTTCAGTCATTATGGCAATGGTTTCTGGCTCACGCTCAACGGGCACATGAGTGATGACACCATGGCCTGCTTGCCGGACTTTGATTTCCCAGATACCGTCTTGATCAGGAATAAAACGATATTTTCCTTGTGCATCGGTTTGTCCTGTTTGCCAGGGAGTTTCCGAATCGTCCGGTGGATAAACCACAACCTGGGCTTGCTGCATGGGCTGAGAGGCACCGTAAAGAGCTGTAATTTCCACAGCGTTTAGGGAATTGACCGTGATTTGACTACGATGGGCTAAGACCTGAGATTCCCCTGTTGCCCAGAGCAGTCCGACGCCAGTGATCCAAAACAAGAACTTCATGAGCATGAAAGTGAAAAGAAGGAACAATAAATAAGATTGAGCAGGTTCGATGAATCCACTCTTGAATTTTGCCCGTGGACAATTTGTTGAATAGGCTTTTAAAGCTGAGATAGGGGCTATTGATCTATGTGATTCTGTCTATTCCTCAGGCACGTATTGGCTCGCACAGGGGTATCGAACACAGGGCATTAACCCGCTGATGAACATCGCCCACCCTACGCAAAATCGATGAACGAAATGAGCAACCCATTACTGACCGGCGATTGGAGAGGAATTAAAATAAGTATTGAGTAAAATAAATTAATGCAATGTTGAGGATGAACGTGCAGAGCGGCGATCGCTCAACATCAGCTTGGTCTTAAAGCGTATTTTTTAACGCCTACTATTGTTCTGAATCGAGTAAGTTTACACAATGCCCCTATAGGGTATTTATAACTTTCGTGAATTTCGAGCAACTGTCATTCTGGTGACTTTTGAGAACTGGAGCGACGAGGATTCGTTGTAATCTGGCTAAGAATCTAAGTTTTTTGAGATTCCCTTAAGAATTGTTGAGGTTATTGAACTTTTTTAAGGTGAGTGGTGACTTGACCTCCAGCCTCAATGTGGAGTTGAATCTCAGCCTGCCGATAATTGTCTAACGATGAGACAAAGGGTTCACCCAAGCGAGGCATTGCTAGAAACGATAGAGATTCGGTGGACGCCGTATCTAGGGGACGCAAACGCACCAACGCTCCATCTGCACCAATTGTGAGGCGATACTTCACGCCAGCGGCAGGTAATGACCCAGTCGGCGATCGCTGGGCAAAATATTGTTGCACTTCTTGTACTTGGGGCAATGTCGGCGGAAATTCTGGCACAGTAGCATTTGCTGGAGAGCGAGGGGTGTTGCGGGGGGAATGAGCGCTTGCATCTGCGAATAGCTCCTCTGGCACATCAAGATTGTTTGTTCCTTCAGCAGATGCAGTCAGGGGGGATTCTATGGAATCGCTAGCACCTAAAGGGGGTAAGGGTGGAACTTGCGGGGCAGGCGGCGCAACAGCAACGAATTCCTCTTCTGACGTTGTTGAAGTAGATGGCGTTACTGCTTGTTGCGACTGAGACGGTTTAGAGTTGGCACGATTTGCTGAACTGCGAATCCCCACATTACTGGTATTAGGAGGTTGAGGACGGCCGGGAACTGTTACGCTGCCCGGTGGATTTAGTTTCCCGAGTTTCGCAAGCGCGTCGGGGAGCTGAGGTGTTGGCTGAGGGGAGGGCGCTGCTATGGGTGGGGGAGGGATCACTGCTTGCTCAGGACGAGGCTGGGCATCGATCGCAGGGGCGGTGGAGAGCACTGGTGTTAGGGAACGGCTGCGCTGCCAATATAATCCAGTGGCGATCGCCGCAATCACCAAAAAAGATGAACCTAAGGCGATCGGTCGCCACGGCATAGAAGAGGTATTTTTCCAGAGGGCTTGCTCAGCTTGGGCTTGGGCATAGGTATCGAGAGCAAGCGCCAAATCTGCAAGCTGAGTAGCAGTTAGCAACAGTTGGGGCTGACTACTCGTCAAAGAACCACAGTGGAGCTCATGGGCAAGCAAGCCCCGCAGGCTTAAGGTGGGTGGGCTTTGGGCTTTGAGCACTTTGGTGACATTCCCTAGAAGTGGTATATCGGTTGTGGGTTGGGCCAGTAGGGTCGTGGTGAGATAATGATTCACCATCTGATGCAGTTGTTGAATTTGTCTGGTATCGCCCTTGAGAACACCGGGCTCAGTCTCAGGTATCGGTGAAGAAAAGCGAATTTCCCACAGTAATGAAGAGTCCCAAGCTGAACGCCGCCAAAATGTTAGCAACGAGCGCTGGGCTCGCACAATAAGGGAGCAGGATGGAAAATGAAAACGGCGCTCTAGGGTGAACATCAGCAAAATTGAAAAATCTAAAGCTCAACAATAATAATTAAAAAAATCCAATGTTTCATAATTTAAGACCAAGCAGCTAAATCAAATAGCGCCAACCACAACCGTCGTGCGCCTTGGGGAGAGCTGTAAAACAGCAGATCCACTAAAAGCTTTAAGGCTAGATGGTTCAGTTGCTGGATGTCTCCTGTGCCATTGGTTTTCATCCGTTCGGTATAGGTATTGCTAAAGCGATCGAGATAATCCCCCAGCAAGGCAGCTCGGTGGGGGTCTTTATTCTGGAGGGTCATTTGCTCAAGTAGACTCACTGCCCGTCGAATTTGCCCTTGGTGTTCCTGGGCTAAATACCCCACAATTAGAACGAGAGCGCGTGCCTCAGTCACATCTATTGTTTTGCGCCCGCTGGCACTCTGGCGCTGGGGATTGGCCTGGCGCAGCCGCCAGAGACTAACACGATCGCTAATCAAATTTTGAAGATCCAGGGTACTGGCTGCCTCTAAAATGGCTTCAGACCCTAAACCCGTTAGTGATTCCAACGCCAACAACACAATATCAAGATGCGCTTTGATATTGGCTAGCGTCTCATTGCCTGGCTCGTGGCTAGGTGGGAGTTCCAATTCCCTTGAAAAACCAATTGTCAGATCAGTGGATAAACTCATGGGTGCTCAATGCTCACCAAAAATGCTCACCAGAATTGATTCTGGCTAGGTCCCCCCCCTGAAATACTAGAGGAGCAAGAGATGAAAGTGGTATAGTTTCATTAAAGTTCATCCTGAGCGCCCCTCCAACAATCAGTAGATTCAAGCAAACCCAGTCTAATCCGGTTGATTCCTGCTACTGAATGTCTCAATAAACTAACTCTTGTGGAGAGCTAATGAACCAGGCCCGTGCCAAAAAATTGAAGTTAATGGTTGTGGATGATGAGCCAGATAATCTGGACTTGCTCTATCGCACATTCCGGCGAGACTTCAAGGTTTTTAAGGCTGATGGTGCCCTCAGCGCCCTGAAAATTCTCGACACAGAAGGCGAAATGTCGGTGATTATCTCTGATCAGCGGATGCCGGTTATGAATGGCACCGAGTTTCTGAGCAAGACCGTCGATCGCTTTCCGGATACCATCCGTATTCTACTGACGGGCTACACCGATGTTGAAGATCTTGTCGATGCAATTAACTCCGGTAAGGTTTTTAAGTACATCACAAAGCCTTGGAATCCTGAAAATCTAAAAGGCCTTGTTCAACAGGCCTCTGAAACCTATCTTGTCCTCAAAAAACGAACCAACGAACTGCGGCGTGCCCTACAACGGGAGGAGATACTCAATGTTGTTACCAGCACTATTCGAGAATCTCTAGATTATAAAAGCGTTTTGCAGGCTGTTGTAACCAGCATTAGTAATGCCTTCAACGCTAACATCAGTCTATTGCGATTGGTGGAAGGAAACACTTTACTCAATACCGATGAGTCGATCCAACCTGAGGATGCTGATGTTACGCCAGAGGAAGTGAGTTTAATGACTCAGGCGGCTCAGACAGCTCAAACTCACCACCAAATCACTAAAACCACAACTGAGGTTGCTGTCCCCTTGACTGTGCAACAGTCTGTGATTGCTGTACTTTACTTGCAGCAAGTTGATCCGCGGCAGACATTGCAAAACGAAGCTGATATCCAATTGCTGGAGTCTGTCGCTGACCAAGCTGCCCTGGCCATTTCCCAAGCTCGTCTATATCAGCAAACTCAACAGCAAGCTGAGAAAATGCGGGCTGAGCTTGAGGTGGCACGGCAGATTCAACGCAATTTGCTTCGGCAGGGCTGGGACGAGACTGGAGACGTCAATGTTCAAGCCAAATGCGATCCTGCCCGTGAAGTCGGCGGTGATTTTTTTGAGGTCTATGTTCATCCTCAAGGCGATGTTTGGCTGGCAGTGGGGGATGTGTCTGGCAAAGGAGTACCCGCGGCACTGTTTATGGCCAGCGCCATTTCCATTTTGCGGCGTGAACTCGCCCAAGAGGTTTCCCCCGAACCTGAGGCGGTGCTCAAGAACCTGAACAATACGATGAAGGAAGATCTCTTTAGCACCAATTGTTTTATCACCATGGTTATTGCTCGCTACCGTCCCAGTGAGCACCATTTGGTCTATGCCAATGCTGGGCATCTCTATCCGATGGTTTGGTCCCATGCTCAAGTTGCTGGTCAATCCAGTACTGAGCCCCCAGCATACCTCAAGGATCGTGGCATCCCAGTTGGCATTCTGCCCCAATGGCGGGGCAAAATCGGTTCGGTTCAACTCAACACGGGTGATGTCTTTCTCCTCACCAGCGATGGGATCACAGAAGCAACTGTACTGGCATCGCCAAATCCTGCCCAGTCTCCCCCACTTGAGCCGGGGCAAATGCTCAACCAGGAAGGCCTCTGGCAATTAATTGTTCAAGGCTCGGCTCCGTTCAATATCGAGGAACTCTTGCAACGGTTCCGCGATTGCACCAATCAAGAACAAGAAGATGATCAAACC
>JAAHHN010000130.1 GCA_010672165.1 Spirulina sp. SIO3F2
CACAAAACTCAGCGTAACGTCAAAACGCTTGGCTATGTTTCTTTGGGACATGCCTGTACTTTGCCACGTATCTATTATCTTTTTACGGAAATCTAGCGAATATGCCTTCATCGCTTACCTCTATTCAATTTCTATCAATATAACTGTACCTCACGTTTGTGGAAAGTGCTATATCCTCAACGAATAGTTCTTGCTCCGCTCATCGAGCCTAATTTTTAATAAACGTCCTGAGAAGCATTAAACACAAATTAACTCAAACTACTAATTGATTATTTGATTCTGTGTTTTTTGATACAAAAAATGAATTTTGGTATTTAAGGATAACCAAGGATCTGCCATGTCACTTGAATTTTTGCCTTAGTTTGATAACTAGCAACTTAATGTTTAGATCGTATTTAGGGTTAGCTGGACATCAGTGATGTTCATCGGAGCTGCTTGGAAGAAAATCATGAATGGCAAACGGGGGTGTGTTGTTAGCCAACACTAGAAGCTTTATGGGGCAAGGGGGAGAGCACCTGTCCTCAAAAATGGGAAAAGGGCTGTGATTCAGTTATACCAAGAGTTTAAAGTCTAACTGAAAGCAGTTCCGAGGAGGGATGTTCCCACGTAAATTTCAAAGTGTTACTACAGTAGAATTTACAAACTCTCATGGTTTTGGGTTTGCATGTTCTGTCGATGGCGAATCAAGGTTTCTAGCATTAATCGATGATGTGTTCTAGAGACTGTTCACTGAGTCCGTTGTCGCCAACTTACCGTAGATTGATGTTTATAGAACACTGAAAGCTAAGAATACAACCGTCATTTGTCGTAAGCTTTTTACAAAAATCAACGGCACAGTGAGTGCTCCCTTCACAGGTTTTTCACAATTTGTTGCTAGGTTGTCCCTGTGATGCAGCATTCACTGTGCTGGAGTGGAGAAGTTTTAAGTAGGTTTCGATTATGGCTGACGCAACGAACAGCTTGCTCAAGGTGTATAAAACGCTGGCAACCCTCTATCAAAAGTCGGCGAGTGGTTGTCTAGTCTTGAGCACATCTCAAGGCCAACAATGGCAACTTTATCTGTACAAAGGTAGAATTGCTTATGCCTTTGGTGAACAACAACATCGAGCACGCCGTTTACAACGAGCACTCAAACAACAGGGCGTCTCCCTAGCGGTTTGGGCCAACGAGACTTTCCGCTGTCCTTGGGAATACCACTTTCTATTGAAGGCGAGCCACACCAGTCGTCTGACTGTCAGTCAGACCCAGAATATCATCTATGCCATACTCCGGGAGGTGCTTTTCCATATTGCTGATGCAAACCAAGTGAGTGCCAAATGGCAAGCGGGTTGGGCGATCGTGAGTTTAGCAAATCCTGAAGTTACCGTGCCCCCCAGTCAGATCAAACCGCTCTTTACTGAAGTCAAAACATTACAGCAACAATGGCAAGCCTCCGGTTTACCGCATGATCATGTTGATGATGCACCTCAATTACTCCTGCCAACCAAGCCAACCGCTGCACCAACGGCAAGCCAATTGAATTTAGAGGCACTTTTCAATGGGCAGCGTACCTTCTGGGACTTAATGTTGCTGATGAAGCAATCTGTTGAATCCTTGAGTCGGATGTTTTGCTATTACCAAAAACAGGGTCTAGTGAAGCTGCGAACCCTCCCTGATCATGATGCACCGCAAGAACAGTCTGCGCTCGCAACCCAGCAGGATTGGCTATCCCGGCCACTTGTTGTTTGTATTGATGATAGTGTGCAAATGTGTGGTCAGATAGAATTGATGCTGCAACGACTCGGTTATCGTTGTCTTTGTATTTCCGATCCCGTTCAGGCATTGCCGCAACTGATGCAACAGGAGTCTGCGCCAGTGTTAGTGTTGATTGACTTGGTGATGCCGGTCATGAATGGCTATGAACTCTGCTCTCATTTACGGCGGGTGGCTGCTTTTGCTGAGACTCCTGTGGCACTCATGACAGGCAGTAAAAGTATTGTTGATTATGTTCGTGCCAAGATGGTGGGGGCCAATGATTTATTACTCAAACCTCTCGAACCCAAGCATTTGCAAGCACTTTTAACCAAACGTGCTGGTTCAAGCCCAGTTCCTTCAACTGCTGGAATTCCATCATCTGCGCTTGGCACCTTGAACTTAAGTTTAGTTTGATGCTTCCGATTGGGTTTTAAGGAGATTGAGCACCAAGAGACCCCATTCATTATATAAATTGCGAAATTGCAAAAGTTGAATGATCCAGCCGTTCAAGGCGGGCTGTCCTTTAAACTGAACGTGAGAACGAGAATTGAGGTTGGATTATGGACTGTGCCGCGCTGTGGCAACGCTACCAAGATTGGCTGTATTTCAATGCAGATCTAGATTTTTTCCTCGATGTGAGTCGAATGGGCTTTGATGATTTTTTTGTTAAGGCAATGCAGGCCAAGTTTGAGACCGCGTTTGCTCAGATGCAAGCGTTAGAAAGCGGTGCGATCGCCAACCCAGATGAGAATCGCCAGGTCGGTCATTATTGGCTCCGTGATCCTGAGCTTGCGCCAACTGCTGAATTCAAGCAGGCGATCGTCTCAACCCTAGAGAAAATTAAGCACTTTGCTGAGCAAATCCACCAGGGCGAGTTAAGTCCCCCTAGCTCTGAACGATTTACAGATATTTTATCGATTGGGATTGGTGGCTCAGCCCTGGGTCCTCAATTTGTTGCCCAAGCTTTAACCCCCTTGACGCCACCGCTGCAACTTCATTTCATCGATAACAGTGATCCATTGGGGATTGATCAAACCCTTGCTCGTTTGGGCGATCGCCTAGCCTCCACCTTAGTCTTGGTCATTTCTAAGTCTGGA
This sequence comes from Spirulina sp. SIO3F2, assembly GCA_010672165.1. Taxonomy (GTDB): domain Bacteria; phylum Cyanobacteriota; class Cyanobacteriia; order Cyanobacteriales; family Spirulinaceae; genus SIO3F2. The sequence continues at coordinate 2,832 of JAAHHN010000130.1, forward strand.
GGAACCCCAGAGACCCGCAACGGTATGCTTGAAGTTCAAGCTGCCTTTAAAGCTCGGGGGTTGAACTTTGCAAAACAGGCTGTGGCGATTACGGGCATCGGTTCGAAACTTGAACAATTAGCACAGATTGAAGGTTGGCTGACTACTTTTCCCATGCATGACTGGGTAGGTGGACGTACCTCGGAACTCTCTGCGGTGGGTTTGGTGGCCGCTGCGTTGCAAAAGGTTGATATTGACGGACTCCTCGACGGGGCAAAGCAAATGGATGCCCTGACTCGTGTGCCCGATCTCACTCACAATCCAGCAGCACTTTTGGCCCTAGCTTGGTATTTTGCAGGTAACGGCAAAGGGTCTAAAGATATGGTCATTCTGCCCTACAAAGACAGTTTGGCTCTCTTTAGTCGCTATCTTCAGCAATTGGTGATGGAATCGCTCGGCAAGCAAACAGATCTAGACGGAAAAACAGTTTATCAAGGTATCGCTGTCTACGGGAATAAAGGCTCTACTGATCAACATGCCTACGTTCAGCAACTTCGGGAAGGTGTTCCTAACTTCTTTGCCACGTTCATTGAAGTCTTGCACGATCGCGTGGGACCTTCTGTTGAGCTTGACCCGGGCATTACCAGTGGGGATTATTTATCAGGGTTTTTGCAAGGAACCCGCCAAGCCCTCTATGAAAATCAGCGAGATTCCATTACGATCACCATAGGGGAAGTTAATGCTAAAACGGTGGGTGCGTTGATTGCACTCTATGAGCGAGCTGTTGGTTTCTACGCGAGCCTAGTCAATATCAATGCCTACCATCAACCCGGTGTTGAAGCGGGTAAGAAGGCTGCCGCTTCAGTGTTGGCTCTCCAAGCCAAATTGGTTGCCTATTTGCAAGGCACATCAACTGCTCAAAGTTTGTCTACAATCGCTGAGGCCCTTGGCCAACCTGACACGATTGAAACAATCTATAAAATTCTGCGTCACCTCGCCTACAACCAACGGAGTATTGACGTCTCCGGTAGCTGGGGCCAGCCTGATACCCTAAAAATAAAGTGGGTTTCAGGCTAGTTTGATAGTCATTCACTTTACCTCCCAAAACCATGCCGTTATCGATTCTCGTGGCGGATGATAACCTCGCAATTCGTCGCGCGATCCAAGACTATCTTGAATTAGAAGGGGGTTATAGCATAATCCCCGCTCAGAATGGAGAGGAAGCCCTACGCCAACTCTCCATCTATCATCCCCACTTGATCATTGCGGACATCAAGATGCCCTTGATGGATGGTTATACGCTGGTTAAAACCCTGCGTCGGCGTCCTGAATATCGCTTGATTCCGGTGGTTTTTCTGACTGAATGTGCCCAAACTGTTGATCGTATCCAGGGCTATAAGGTGGGGTGTGATGCCTATTTACCCAAGCCCTTTGAGCTTGAAGAATTACTGGCGGTGGTGCAGAACTTGCTGGCGCGATCGCAAGTGATGCAAGCGGAACTCCGCTTTAGCCAATATCCTCCTCCTGAAAGTCTCCAGCCTGTTGTGTCTATGGTTGCCCCCACTGTCGCAACTGCCGCTGAAACCCGCAGTGCTCAAAGGGATGATGATGCTGAAAAAGCATTGTTGGGGATTCAAGTGGAACCCCTTAGCAGCCGGGAGCAAGAAGTACTGGAGCTGTTAATTCAAGGGTGCTCTAACACGGACATGGGAAAAACCTTACACCTGAGCCCTCGTACCATTGAAAAATACGTCAGTCGGCTCCTGCGCAAAACCCAAACCCCTAATCGCACCACGTTGGTCCGCTTTGCAATTCAGTATCAGCTACTGGAGCATTAGTGGTCAAGGTCAGCCAACAGCCCCGCACAAGCATCCAAGAGCAAATCAATCACATAGTTGAACCCATCTGTTCCACCGTAATATGGATCAGGAACCTCTTGATCAGCATGGTTGGTGGCGTAATCGCACATCATTTTGACCTTGCTGTGATATGCTCTGGTGCGATCGAGCGCCAGGATATGACGATAGTTATCCCGATCCATGGCCAAAATCAAGTCAAATGCTTCAAAATCAGCTGGAGTAAATTGGCGGGCGTGCCCCACCAGTTGAATACTCTGCTCGGCTGCTGCGGCACGCATTCGGCGATCGGGCAGTGCACCAATGTGATAGCTAGACGTACCTGCTGAGTCACAGCTTATCTCACTCGTTAGCTCAGCTTGAGCAATGAGATGGTTCATGATGTTCTCAGCCGCAGGTGAGCGACAAATGTTGCCAAGGCAAACAAAAAGGAGGCGATAGGTCATGGTGTGCTCGGACAATCCTTAAGAAATGAGTCAATAGTGAGAGGAAACGTTATATGTTAATTTAATTCTGCGTAATTGCCTTGATGAGAGACCCCCTATAACTGAAGCTTATATGTTCCGAACTTATCGTAATCCGTATACTTTCCGACGGAAAAAACGCGACCGCCAAGTCTGGAAAACCATTCTATGGTTATTTGTAGCATTGGTGGGGGTTGAGGTCGCGGTCTGGCTAGTGCTAACCCTAGCTGGACAGCGCATAAAATTGGCGAACTACCATGGCCAACCTGCTGATATTTACGCCTATCAATTACAAACCCTGAATTCGGAAGGAAAGCCAATTTCGGGTCATAGAACCGGACAATTGCAAGTTCAACCGTCTTGGCCGACTGGTTTTGCACTCCAAAATGAGCAGAGTAGTGAGTATTGGACAATCAATGCGCAAGGCTTTCGCTATCCAGAGACCCTGACTCAGGAAAAACCGCCAGAGGAGATTCGTATCTTTCTGGTGGGCAGCTCAACTGCATTTGGTCAAGGATTAGGAGCAGACGATCAAACGATCGCAGCACGTCTAGAACGTCGTTTGCAAGAACGGCTTGAGCAACAGAAACGCTCACCAGAGAAGTACAAGCCCACAGTGTTGCCGACAACTGCTGAAGGACTCCAGAAAATTAAAGATTTACCCCAACGCCTCAAACCGGGAAGCTATAGGGTAATCAATGCTGCTGTTCCAGGCTATACATCAGGAAATCAGCTAGCCCAAGTTGCGCTTGAAATTTTACCCTATCAGCCAGATGCCATTATTGTGATGAATGGCTATGACGACTTAATGCTATCCAGCGAACAGGATATTGCTCTGCTCCAACCCATTACTCAGCGGTTAGAACGGCCGATGCATGGAGCTTGGCAATCGCTAACCCGGCCGATGCGTCAATCGATTCGCAACACCAACACCTTTAAGGCAGTTCAATTCTATTTGCTCAAACCGCAACCATCGCTGCTCGAGCAGAGTTTGCCTTTAGCTGAACCCTCAGCTCAATGGCAGAACCATTTACCGGCTGATACGAGTGAGTTAGAACAGCGGATTGTCCGCTATCGTCAGCACATGAAACAGCTTATCCAGCTTTGTGCAGGGGCGAATGTCCCTTTAGTCATTGGCTTGCAACCGGAGTTAACTGGAATTACAGTCGAGAACCGCCAGCCTGCGGAAACGGCGATCGCCACTACATTACCAGAAGACTATGCTCAAATTATCCAGGCAGGCTATGGCCAACTCAATGAAGTTAACAAAATTTTGGGCAAAGCATTTCCGAAAAATGTGAAGGTATTAAATCACTATAGATTGTTTAATGATCTCTCAGCTGTCGCTTTTATCGATACTGTTAATCTTACTGAGGATGGCACCAAAGCGATTGCTGAGCGATTCTACAATGCGATCGCACAGCTTCCCCAGCTTCAATCTGCTCCAGCTAAAAAAAACACACCATAAGCAACAGTCAGGTTAGCTAGGGGCTGTCGTCAGTTAGAGCCCAAACTCTTACTGTGACAACTGACAGCCCCTCTTTCTGTTTTTGGAGCTGGGCGCTCTATCGCTTGTTTTGTAAGACTTCTAGGCTCACTGACGACACGCTCTAATCATAGAACTTATGCAGAAAAATGACTAAAATTAACGAAATCCGAACAACCAAAGTATTTCTTCGGAGAGCTGGCGGTGTCAGCAATTCCACTCACTGAAAACATAAAATGTAATAACCTTGTTGCATCAGCCCTCAAGGGATGACAACCAGGCTGTAATACTCTCTCTGAAAGGCTTCTGGCTTTCAGATGCTGCTTGAAAAACAGCCTATCTCACCATTGCTCAAAATTCAATCATGACCAAAAATTGGAAATTAAGCATATAAGCTAACGATGTGTGACTCATTTGAGTTCAACGACCCTAGCGACTTTTGAAGCACTATGAATATGCTGCCATCCCCAAAGACATCAGCCTTCAATTAATTTAATGGACAATTAAAGCAGATTGAAAATCTGCCCTAATTGCTCAAGTTGCCTTGGTTTTTTTAAAGTCCAGGTAAGTTCAAACCGCTTGTTAGTTTTTCCATTCGCTGGCGCATCGTCTCTGTAGACTTGGTATAAGCATCTTGCATGGCATCAAAAACCAGGCTAGAGAGGGCATCAGCATCTTTATCTAAGGCTGCGGGCAAAATTTCAACCCGTCGAGGTTCTTGATTACCACTCAACATTACTGTTACTAGACCGTCTGCATCCTGGCCAGAAATCTCCATAGCTTCAAGTTCTTCTTGTAAGCGTTTTGCGTCTTGCTGAACTTGCTGGGCTTTCTTGAATGCTTCGGTCAGCTCTTTCATTTTGCCAAGACCACCAAAGCCAAATCCTTTTCCTTGGGTCATTATTACTCTGTAATGTTCGTGTGTTTATAGTTTATCTGTTGATGATTGTAATATTGAGAGACGCCCTTAGTCCGATTAAAATTCCCCCAAAAACTTCACTTCTGGCTGTAGAGTTAAAGACCAATGTTCTTCAACCTGGGCCTGGACGTATCGGATGACGTTAAATATATCTTGAGCTGTTGCATTGTCACAGTTGAGAATAAAATTGGCATGACGATGAGCCACTTGTGCCCCGCCAATCTGATAGCCTTTAAGCCCAAGCTGTTCGATCAACCAACCGGCAGCATGGGACTCGGGATTCCGGAACACGCTACCACAACTGGGGAGATGATAGGGTTGTGACTGCTTACGCTTCTGTAAATTTCGGTTGGTTTCGGCAACAACCTCAGCACGCTCATGGCCAGGGCTAAGGGCAAAGGTTGCATCTAGAACAATAAAATTGGAACCCTGGAGGCTTGAATGCCGATAGGAATACCGCAACATCTCTGGAGTTAGGGTCAGAATATGACCAGCTGTATCCATGACCCGCACCTGCACCAAGCAATCTGAGAGACTTGCCTGATGCGCACCCGCATTCATGACCACAGCGCCTCCCACTGTGCCCGGAATCCCGACTGCCCATTCAAAGCCCTTCCAGCCCCGTTTGGCTACACGCCAGGCTAGCTTTGGGATTGGTTCCCCTGCACTGGCTGTGAACTGCCCCGTTTCTGAGTCAAAAGAAGTTTGCTTGAGGTAACGAGTGCTGAGCACCAAGCCAGGAACCCCACGATCGCTAATTAGCAAATTAGAGCCAGCCCCCAAAATTGTGATGGGAAGATCATGACGCTGAGCCCAAGCCAAACTTTCTTGAAGATCATGGTGGGTGCGGGGGGTTACAAACCAATCTGCGGTTCCCCCAACACGAAATGAGGTTAATTCTGCCAAGCTAAAGTTGGGCTGAAGGCAACAATCACTGCCAGGTAAGGGAATCGCTGTTGGTGTATGACCTAGAACAGCAAAGTTAGGGCGTGCAGTCTCACAAGACAAAATCATGGTGGTTTATTGAGGAAGTCATCAAAGGGCAAGAAGCGGACGAGAGATGTTACACCTGATGATGGGTATAGTACTCAATCAATGGGGGAATCTGCTGGTTGAGGTTCCCTGCCCCTAAAAATAAAACAAAATCTCCAGGTTGGAGGGATTTTTGCAGAAAAGCTCCAACTTCGCTCACTGTCGGTTGATAAACAACCTGGGCATGATGGTTTGCGATTGCATCAGCTAACTGCTGACCCGAGATATTCTTGGTGTTGGTCTCTCCTGCACTATAAATCTCGGTAATGACGACCACATCGGCCGCGCCAAATGATTGAGCAAAATCTTCGAAAAAGGTAGCTGTCCGACTATAGCGATGGGGCTGAAAGACTGCAATGAGACGGTGCGGAGTATTACCATTTGGAGTCTCAATTCGTAGTCGGGCTGCAGCCAGGGTCGCTTGTAGTTCGCTGGGATGATGGGCATAGTCATCAATGAACGTAATGCCTTTGACCTGGCCTCGAAGTTCAAAACGGCGTTTGGGTCCCTGAAATTGAGCGATCGCCGCAGCAATTGCTGCAAACGGAAGCTCAAGATAACGAGCGACGGCGATCGCTGCTAAGGTATTGCTCAAGTTATGAGAACCCAGCAAAGGAAGGTCAATCTCACCCAACACCTGTCCTCGCTCTAAAATAGTCGCGTGAGTGCCTGTACTGTGATATTTGATATTTTGGGCAGTGTAATCTGCTGCACGATCTGCCGCCAAACTATAGGTAATGTGCGGCTGAAAGTTATCACGTAATACATTGCAATCAACGCAAGCTACCACAGTTTGACTATGGCGCTCAAAAGTCTTGAAAACCTCAATCACAGCTTCGAGATCACTGTAATGATCGGGGTGATCCAGCTCAATGTTGGTGATAACCCCGATCGCTGCATGCATCTTTACTAATGAACCGTCCGATTCATCTGCTTCGGCCACAAGATGATGTCCTTGGCCAAGGCGAGCATTGCCGCCAATGGCTTCGATCTCTCCCCCCACAACCACAGTCGGGTCAACCCCTGCATGCAGCAAAATATAAGCAATCAGACTACTGGTTGTCGTCTTGCCGTGGGTTCCAGCAACCGCAATACTCTCATATTCATGCATGAGGGCCGCTAAGACGTCAGAGCGATGAAAAATCGGGTAACCTCGCTCAAGGGCTGCGCAATATTCAGCATTACTGTTGTGAATCGCTGTCGAACAGACCACTTGAGGCGCATTAACCTCCGATTTAGGAAGCGTGGCAAGAGACGTTACATTTCCCTTATTTCCATTTACACTTTCCTTGTTTCCATGAATTAACTGTGGGGATGGGGGCGAACTCCCCATCTGTACAGGTTGCTGAAAAATAGCCAGATTCTCCGGACGCTGCTCTGTAAAAATGCTAGCACCAGCAGCTTCTAGACGTTGGGTAATATGGGTTGAACGAACATCCGAGCCAGAAACTGGGATGTTGCGCTCTGCCAGAATATACGCTAGAGCGGACATGCCAATCCCGCCAACGCCAATAAAGTGGACGGGTTGACCCCGTAGATTTATAGTCTTGGACATCCAATTTCCTCACACACCGTATTTTTGATGATGTCGCAATCACGCGCCATATTATCAGGATTTGCGATTCTCGGCGAATCGTCTGGCTAATTTGTGCAATCCTAGCCCGCTCTTGGTCGAAATGCGAACAATGCTATGCAATTTAACAGGCTAGAGGTTGTTTTGCACTCTTCACCCCCTATAATCCCCTATCCGTAGAAAAATAAGCGTTGTGCCAGGACTTCAGGCGCAAGTCGCTTGCAACCCCAATCCAACTAAATTAGTCAAAGCAAGTAATTAAAGAGTACTCCAGGAGAAAAGTAAATCCGGCTTAATGCTGTTCATTCGTGGCGAGTTAAGATGCCCACGTTTAAAGATACCGATTGTAGATAGCCAACCGTAGCGCAGGCGTCCCTTCCGTTCTTGGATGATTTTTTTCAGAAGTCATCCGAATTTGTTGAATATGTGTTTTTGCTAGTGCAGGCTGGCGGAAATATCAGAACTATTGCCAAGTACTGCTCCAGCGGTTGAGTGATTTTGAATAGCCAGGTCATTTCCGCCGTCGAGTACTCGCCTCCCCAAAAAACAGAACATTATCTATTCTGTGAGCAGGTTATGGATAATCCCAATCATACAAATACGGTTAGATTTTTAAGACCTGGAAGTATAGGTAAGTACAGAAGTTTGAAGGGGAACGTTGGCTTATTTTTGAGGAGGGTTACTCCATCTCCTCCTTCCACTCATCAAAAATTTCTACAGCTTCTCGATAGAATTCGTCAGGCTTTGCGATATGATTTGAATCATTAAAGAATCATTTAATGTTACTAAATCTATTTAGAGGGTAAGACGCAAGTGATTAGAGTAGCAATCAATGGGTTCGGACGAATCGGCAGAAACTTCCTCCGGTGCTGGCTCGGCCGTGAAAACACCCAGTTGGATGTGGTGGGGATCAATGATACTTCAGACCCCAGAACCAATGCCCACCTCTTGAGATACGACTCCATGCTCGGCAAGCTCGATGCTCAAATCGATGCGGACGAGAACTCTCTGACGGTGAACGGCAAAACTATCAAGTGCGTCTCTGATCGCAATCCCTTGAATTTGCCTTGGGCTGAATGGGATGTTGATCTCATCATTGAGTCAACGGGTGTGTTTGTCACTGAAGAAAAGGCTTCCAAGCACATTGTGGCAGGTGCCAAGCGTGTGTTGATTACGGCTCCCGGCAAAGGCGGTAATGTGGGTACTTACGTGATGGGTGTGAACCACCATGACTACGAACACGGTAAGCACACCGTTGTGAGTAACGCGAGCTGCACCACCAACTGCTTAGCTCCAATTGTCAAAGTGATCCATGAGAACTTTGGCATCATCAAAGGCACAATGACCACAACCCACAGTTACACAGGTGACCAACGTTTGTTGGATGCGAGCCACCGTGATTTGCGCCGTGCTCGGGCTGCAGCTGTGAACATTGTGCCCACCACTACCGGGGCGGCTAAAGCAGTGGCGCTGGTGCTGCCGGACATGAAGGGTAAGCTCAACGGGATCGCGCTGCGGGTTCCAACCCCTAATGTTTCGATTGTGGATTTAGTGGCTCAGGTTGAGAAAAAGACGTTTGTTGAGCAGGTGAATGAAGTACTTAAGGAAGCTTCGGAAACTTCTCTCAAGGGCATTCTGGGCTATAACGATTTACCCCTTGTATCCTCTGATTACAAGGGAACAGATTGTTCCTCGATCGCCGATGCTAGCCTTTCCATGGTGATGGATGGCGATATGGTGAAAGTGGTGGGTTGGTACGACAACGAATGGGGCTATTCCCAGCGTGTTGTCGATTTAGCTGAATTGGTTGCTCAGAAGTGGGAATAATTGAAGCTTAAGGCTTTGAATAAATTCTCGCTGCATTAGAGCTGAATCCATGCAACTTTGAAAAGAAGAGGCGCGATCGCGCCTCTTCTTTTGTTTTGAGCCTGGTGTTTTAGCCTCTGAATAAACGAAAGGTCTAGCATAGGAACAGGGTTCTGCCTTTCTCGCCATGACGCAACAGATTCCAATTCCGGATAATAATCTTCAGCCAACGCTGGATCATGAGCTGGACTCAGTCTGGCGGGATCTGGCTACGATTCAAGGTGAACTGCATTATCAGCAGGCCCAAGAGTCCCTACGACACTTGGTGCAACAGCTTGACCTAACCCCCCAAGAACAACACGGTCTGGAAACTGAACTCACCCAACTAAGCGATACCCTCGACAAACTCGATCGCTCAGTGGTGCAAATTGCCGCCTTTGGCATGGTGGGACGGGGAAAATCCTCAGTGCTCAATGCCCTGCTTGGCAGCACAGTTTTTGAGGTGGGACCGTTGCATGGTGTCACCCGCGCGGTTGAAGATGCCACTTGGTCGCTGGAAACGGAAACCGAGGCGATTGCCACAGAATCTATACAACGGATCACGATCGGCTCCTGGCGAGACCATCATTTGCAGAATGCCCAGATTCAGCTAGTAGACACACCCGGCATTGATGAAATTAATGGTGAAGCCCGTGAGCAGCTGGCCAAGCAGGTGGCCCAACAGTCAGATTTGCTGTTGTTTGTGATCGCAGGTGATATGACCCAAGTGGAATACACCGCCCTGGCTCAACTGCGGGAACAGGGCAAACCGATGATTTTGGTGTTTAACAAGGTGGATCAATACCCGGAAGCCGATCACCAAATTATCTATGACAAGCTCTGTAACGATCGCGTCCGTGAACTGATTTCTCCCAAGGAAATAGTGCGAGTGGCGGCTGCACCTCTCGTTATAGTCCCTATTCAGGATGCCCAAGGCCAACGCCGTCTACAACGTCAGCGGGGCGAACCTGAGATTTTAGGACTCAAACTGAAAATTCTCGAAATTCTCCATCGAGAGGGCAAGTCTCTGATTGCCCTCAACACTATGCTTTACGCGGATGCACTCAATAGCCAGCTCCTGACCCGGAAGCTAGAGATTCGCACGCAGCTTGCGGAGCGGATTATTTGGCGAGCGGTGATGATGAAGGCAGTGGCGATCGCCCTCAACCCAGTTACTGTCTTTGATCTCCTCACCGGCGCAATGATTGATGTGGCCTTGATTTTATCCCTCTCTCGGCTTTATGGTTTAGCCCTAACCCAAGCGGGCGCGATCGCACTACTGCGGCAAATTGCACTGGGCATGGGTGGTATTACCCTAGGGGATGTGCTGACCAGCTTAGGTTTGAGCAGCCTCAAGGTTGCTTTGGGCATTGCTGCTCCCCTCACAGGCGGGGTGAGTTTAGCGCCCTATGTTTCTGTGGCGATCGCCCAAGCGGCTGTGGCAGGGGTCACGACCTATGCGATCGCCCAGATTACTCAAACCTATTTGCTTAACGGTGCCGACTGGGGACCTGATGGGCCCAAAACCGTCATTCAAAAAATTCTTAACTCACTAGATGAGCAATCTATCCTGCATCGTATTCGCACCGAACTGACCCAGAAGCTCTATCCCCACGATTCATCAGCGTCATAATTGACCCCGATCGCAACGTCAGAACGGCTGATTTTCTTGGAGCAGTGGTGTAGGCTGGAAGAGATACTTTAAGCTCTGTCGAAAGTTTAAGTTTCAATCTGCCTGAATTCTCGCCGCATCTACCCTTTCCCATCCATGCCCGTGGCTGCTCCCCACCCTGATTCGAGCGCATTTCCGACTGAACTCATGGAGTTTAGCCAGAAGGTGGAGCGCTTACGTGGAAGCAAAACCACTCTTTGGCCTCAGGATGCAGGTGAGGTGCTGATTGCCGGGGAATATTATGGGGCGCAATTATTGCCACTCCATGAGCGAGATGTAGCGGCCTTAGAGTCACTCTTTACTTTAGATGAGGCGGAGATGGAATCGATCGATTTGAATGTCCGTATGACGCTTAAGCTCTTCTGGCCCGAACTCTGTTGGGAAGATGATCCCTTTGAAGTCTTTGACGCCAGTGAGTTCGATTTTCTAGCCGAGTTTCTTTAGCGATTGTGTTCGTGGTAAGCACTTTAGGGCTGCCACTGCGAACCGAATGAATTGCGCACTACGAATTGTCAACAGATCACTGTAAACTGGAAAATGTCCCCAACCCTTGCTTTTCTTGGCCTCGGTGTGATGGGTAGCCCCATGAGTGCCAACTTAACCCGTGCTGGCTACCGTGTTAGCGGCTGGAATCGTACCCCCGATCGCCCAGGTTGCCTAACAGCGGCTGCGGCTGGAGTGGCGATCTCCCCCACAATCAAGGTTGCTGTCGAATCTGCCTCAATTATTTTCACCTGCTTGAGCGATGTCCCTGACGTGGAAGCAGTGTTGCTCGGCCCTGATGGGGTTGCCCAATATGCCCCCGACAATGCCCTAGTTATTGACACCAGTACGATCGGCTCCACTGCCGCCCAAACCATTGCAACTCGCCTTGCTGAAAAGAACTTGCGCTTTTTAGATGCCCCCGTTTCTGGTGGCGACGTGGGGGCACAACAAGGCACATTAACCTTTATGGTCGGGGGCACAGCGCCTGACTTTGCGGCGGCCCAACCCTACTTTGCTGCGATGGGCAAAACGATTACCCATTGCGGCCCGGCCGGCAGTGGTCAAGCGGTTAAGATGTGCAATCAAATTCTCTGTGCCTTGAACCTGGTGGGCATTTGTGAGGCGATGCTGCTGGCCGAAGCCCAGGGGATTGATCCCCAGTTGATTGTGGATGTCTGTGGTACAGGAGCGGCTGGGTCTTGGGCGCTGAACAATTTAGGCATGAAAGTAGCCCAAGGTGATTTTGATCCTGGTTTTATGATCAAGCACATCTTGAAGGATCTGCGCTTGGTCAAGGAAATTGCCCAAACCCATGGCCAGGAAATTCCTGGCACTGCCTTCGCAGACTTTCTCTTCCAATGGGTGGCTGAACAGGGGGGCAATGAAGAGGGAACTCAGGCAATGATGCGGGTTTATCGAGAATCAGACGAAGCCATAATTTGAAGCGCACCGTTGGAGTCAAGTCCAGTGATCTCACCCCCGAGTTGCTGAATTTTCTGAAGATAAGCGATCGCCTCACCCGTCACCCTTTCCCCTGGCATCAAAACAGGAATTCCCGGTGGATAAGGACAAACGATTGCCGCGCAAACTTCCCCGATAGCTTCGGCCAGCGATCGCGTTTTAGTGGGGGCAAAGCAGGCCTGGCGAGGGGAACAAACTAAGGGCGGTAAGGGTAAAGGCGGTAAGGCTAAAGGGGCGATTGCAGGGTTTTCCGGTGCAGCGTTAACCAGATGCTGCCAAGCTTGAATCAGTTGTGTAATATCTTCATCCGTACTCCCCAGGCTAATAATGAACGTCAGATGGTATTCCAGGGGGAGTTCGGCTGTGACGCCTAGTTGTTCGTGGAGTTGCACGTCAAGATCGAAGCCATTTTGACCCAGACCTCTGGTGAATACGGTTAGGCGGGTAGGGTCTAAAGCAGCAAAACCAGGTTGGAGCGATGAAGGGGGCTGGAGGATGGAGATGCCGCAATCCCTCCAGCCCCCCTTTGTAAGGGGGAGGAATTTTTGTGAACTGTCAACTGATAATTGCAAACTGTTGTAATCCCCCCTGCCCCCCTTTGTAAGGGGGGTTAGGCTCGTCAGCACTTCGCGGGCACAGTGGGCCAAGGCTAAAGTTTGCGTCATTAAAGCGTTACCTTGCTCGGCCATTTGCACTGTCGCTGCTTCTAGAGATGCCAATAATAAATAATTGGGGCTGGTACTTTGTACCCATTGCAAGGCTCGGCTCAGGCGCTGGGGAGTCACGCGATCGCCCTGATGATGGAGCATTGCCGCTTGGGTTAAGGCTCCCAGGGTTTTGTGAGTAGACTGGACGGCAATATCTGCACCTAAACTAAGCGCACTGGGCGGCAGTTCAGGGTGAAAAGCAAAATGGGCACCGTGGGCTTCATCAACAATTAGGGGCAAATTGTGGGCATGAACCAATTGAGCAATCGCGCCCAAATCACTACAAACACCTTGATAAGTCGGATAAACCACCAGCACGGCTTTCGCCTCAGGATGGCTGGCCAGGGCAGCCGCGATCGCCTCAGGGGTAACACCATACGCTATATCGCGCTGAGCATTGTAGGGCGGCTGTACAAACACAGGGTCTGCTCCTGCGAGGATCAAACCCGAAATCACAGACTGATGAAGATTGCGCGGCACAATGATCTTGTCGCCTGTCCCACAAGTAGCCAAAATTGCTGCAATGATCCCGCAGGTGGAACCGTTGACCAGAAACCAGGTGTTCTCGGCCCCAAAGGTTTGGGCAGCTAGGGTTTGGGCGTCAGCGATCGCCCCCTCCGTAGCAAAGAGATTCCCCAGTTCAGGTAATTCTGGGACATCAGCCCGTAAAGCAGCCATTCCCAACAGATCACGGAGAGCTGCCGATGCGCCTCTACCCCGCCGATGACCAGGGGTATAAAACGGTGCATGGGGACGCTGAGCAATGGCTTGCAGTTTACGTAGAAAGATGGGATAAGGTTCAATCACACTTAACCTTGACGATATTGACCCAAGCATCCAGCGCTACCGTGCCACCAATATTGCCTATCCCCTAGGTATCTTGGAAAATCGACAGTGATATTCATAAATGATGGTGATTAAATCGGTAACTTCTTCAATTCTTTATTCGAGCCTAATACCACCATCGCTTCCCCTTCATTAAGTAACCGACTGGGAAAGGGATTGATCTCGAAGCTCTTTTCGTCTTCACCTACAGCTAGGAGAGTTAAACCATAACGACTCCGCAGTTGAACCTCGGCAATCGTTTTGCCATAAAATTCTTTGGGAACCAGCACTTCCACAATGCTGTGGTCAGGGTCAAGGTCAAAGCGATCGAGAATTGCAGGCTTGGTGAGCGTATAGGCTAGGGCTGCTCCCGCTTCATATTCCGGAAAGACAACCTGATCAGCCCCCACCCGCTCCAGCAGTTTACCGTGAATCTCAGAAGATGCCTTGGCGACCACATGGGGAACACCACCCTCCTTGATATTTAGGGTGGTGATGATGCTCTCTTGAACATAGTTGCCGATCGCCACGACCACCGTGTCAAACTCCAGAATCCCCGCTTCTCTAAGGGCGTTGGGATCAGTGGAGTCAAGCTGAATCGTATGGCTGGCGACTTTCTCATTCAGGGCAGAACAAACCAGTTTTTCTTTCATGTCTGCCCCCAAAACTTCATGGCCCATCTTGCAGAGATTAGAAGCCACAGCTCGTCCGAAGCGGCCCAAACCAATGACCGCGAATTGGCGATTATCGCGCCGTAAGCTGGATAAAAATTTCAGGGAGCCCAGATTCATCATCAGTACAGCAGGGGACAGATGGCCTTGAACTTTACTGTACGCGATCGCGGGGGGCAGATGCGACCGGAGACTGTTCCTCAACAAATGTCAAAAAAACAGATGCCTCACATTGCCTAGACCGTAATGGTGATGAGAACATGGGAGATACAGATATTCGCTTAAGTACTCAAATTACTGCCGAGCACAATGCATCAACCATAGCGGCCAAAACACTGAAGCAACGAGACGCTCACGCCGGGCAGCTAAACGCTTGGCCTTGGTATGATTCGCTTTTACAACCAAATAACACACTGAACCAGAAAAGATATAGCTGACTAGGGAATAGAAAATCAGTAGACTGAGCATCATGATGGAAAATTGTGTTGGACTGTATTGCAACTCTGAATCCAGAGATTAAAGCGATCGGTACATGAGCCTTATCAGACTCAATCCTGATACTGTAATTACCAAGCTGGCAATTTCGTCAGATTGTTAAATTCACTACAAATTTTAGAAGGAAAATTATCTTAGCGTAAATGGCCAAAAGTCGGCACAATTTGCCCGACTATATTCATTTTTGGGAGATTAATACCCAATACAAAGCCCCCTTTCCCAAGAGGACGAGTGTTAGGGAAGGAGGCTTTGCCGTAGCAAGTTTGAAGGTTGAAGGGAATTGGAGGGGCTAAAACTAGCTCATAGCTGAGGTGCTGCGATCGTAACCACGACGAGCAGCAGCACTGGGCTTACCCTGGACGGAATTGCGGAAATCAACAGGATTGATATCGAGGCCAATTTCAGCCGCCGTACGACCGAGCATGGATTCTTGACGGTTGCGCACGCTCTTGGTATGACGCATCATCATCGCACGCGCTTGATTGTGAGTGTTCATTGCCTAAATCTCCGATTGTTTAATGAGTGGAAGTAACTTGAGAAGCAAAGAGAGAACGGATGATTCACACAGTGATCTAACTCATGGCTGAGGCGCTGCGATCATAGCTGCGACGAGCAGCAGCACTGGGTTTACCCTGGACGGAATTGCGGAAATCAACAGGGTTGATATCGAGTCCAATTTCAGCTGCTGTACGACCGAGCATGGATTCTTGGCGGTTGCGCACGCTCTTGGTATGACGCATCATCATGGCGCGGGCTTGATTTTGAGTGCTCATGTTTTAGTAAACCTCCAATTTTGAACCCATTGAGGTGGGCTTTTTTGCTTACATCAATACAATAACATATTTTCTGTATCAATTTATACAAAAAATTAGAATTGGAGCAAGAGCACTTTGCAAATATTGCATTGAGCGGCTCGATCGCCCCAACTCGATCACTTTACAGACCCCCAGATCCTCCAGTACAGTAGTAAATCGCGCTTGAAAGGCTCGGATCAGGTTTTAACGCGGTAATTGGTGAGGACTTCAGCTCACTCCAAACTGGCGCGGCCTGTACGGCGACTGACTAAGAGGAATAAATCCATGACCTATGCAATTGTTGAGACAGGGGGCAAACAACTGCGCGTTGAACCCGGTCGTTTTTATGATGTGGAGTTGCTCCATGAAGATGAGGGAGCAGGCTACAGTATTGATAAGGTGCTGCTAATCAGCGATGACGATGAGATCAAAGTCGGGCAGCCCTATGTTGAAGGTGCGACCGTTGAGGGCTATATTCTGCGGCATTTTCGAGGCAAGAAAGTAATTGTCTACAAAATGCAGCCCAAGAAGAAGACCCGTAAAAAGCGTGGACATCGCCAAGAGCAAACTCGCTTTATAGTTAGTGCTATCAACATCAATGGTGAGGCGATCGCAGCAGCAGATGTCGGTGAATACATTAATCTGAATGGTGATGCAGCTGATGAACCCGCAGTTGCGGCGGTAGGCACAGATGCTTCAGAGTAAGGGTAAATCCATCTTTCACATTGGCGTTTGCGCTTTCAACGATTTAACTTTTCATCTAATCCTTATCTCCCCTAAGAATTATGGCTCATAA
Source organism: Spirulina sp. SIO3F2 (assembly GCA_010672165.1). Classification (GTDB taxonomy): domain Bacteria; phylum Cyanobacteriota; class Cyanobacteriia; order Cyanobacteriales; family Spirulinaceae; genus SIO3F2. The sequence goes on from JAAHHN010000130.1 coordinate 19,392, forward strand.
GAAAGGAACAGGTAGTACACGGAACGGCCGCGACTCGAACTCTAAACGTCTTGGTGTTAAGCGTTATGGCGGTCAAACGGTCACAGCAGGCAGCATTTTGGTACGGCAACGAGGCACCAAGATCCACCCTGGCAACAATGTTGGTCTTGGTAAGGACGATACATTGTTTGCTCTTGTGGATGGTGTTGTCAAGTTCGAGCGCAAAGGCAAGTCTCGTAAGAAAGTTAGCGTCTATCCGGCTGCTTAAGCGATCGCGCCCTTCCCTAAAGCTACATCTTATCTAATCAGGCAATTCCTCCGGAGTTGCCTGTTTGTTATTGAAACGGTTTGTAGATAAACCAGAGGGCTGGGAGCAAACATGCCTGCAACCCAGTCGTTAAGATAGACAATATCAAGAGTTGAGTAGAAAGTAGATTTCCCATGCGTATCCCCACAGCAATTCGACGGCTTGGCACTCATCTAGTTGCCCTGATTGTTGGGATTTGTCTTGCCTTTGGCACATTGCGAGTTGCCTCCTCCCAAGCTGACCCCGCTCCACCATTAGAGCAAACTGCCAATGTCGCTACGACCAATCTAGCGACAACCAATGGCACCTTGTTGGCCCAAGATACCGTGCAGACAGGGCGGCGTAGTTTTGTTACTGCCGCGATCGCTCGTACTGGCCCTGCCGTGGTGCGGATTGATACTGCTCGTACTGTAGCTAACCAGATTCCCTCCGCGTTTAATGATCCCTTTTTCCGGGACTTCTTTGGCGATCGCTTTTTTGAGCAAGTGCCCCAAGAGCGACGGGTTGAGGGTCAAGGTTCGGGTTTTATCATCGATCGCAGTGGTGTAATTCTCACCAATGCCCATGTGGTCAGTGGTGCGGATGAGGTTTCGGTTACGTTGCAAGATGGCCGAACTGTTGAGGCCACCGTTCTAGGAACTGACACCGTTACTGATTTAGCCGTGGTGAAAATAGACGGCAATATTCGTGATCTACCCATTGCACCGCTCGGTAATTCTGATGCGCTAGAGGTAGGGGATTGGGCGATCGCGGTTGGCAGTCCAGGGGGTCTCAACAACACCGTCACCCTTGGCATCATCAGTACCCTTGACCGTTCCTCCGCGCAGGTGGGGATTCCCGATAAGCGTCTGAATTTTTTACAAACGGATGCTGCGATTAACCCCGGTAACTCTGGTGGTCCCCTGCTCAACGATCGCGGTGAAGTAATTGGCATCAATACCGCTATTCGCGCCAACGCGACAGGCATCGGGTTTGCGATCCCCATCAACAAAGCCAAGGAACTCAAAGATACTTTAGCTTCAGGCAAGGAAGTTCCCCATCCTTATGTGGGGATTGAAATGCGCGATCTGACGGCTCAAGCTGCCCGTGAGCAGAACAGTGATCCCAACTCCACCTTCTTTATTCCAGAAGTGGATGGTGTTTTAGTCTGGCGGGTGCTGCCGAATACACCAGCGGCGGCTGGTGGCCTCCGTCGAGGTGATGTCATTATTGCTATCAACGACAAG
>JAAHHN010000131.1 GCA_010672165.1 Spirulina sp. SIO3F2
TCATGAAAGCGGGTACGGAAAACTATGTACTCACATCGTCTGTTAATCATGATTAACAGACGATGTGAGTACATAGTTTTCCGTACCCGCTTTCATGGCTTTGGTATCTACTTAAGGATAGATTGCATGGATGCAATGAGCTGAAAGCTATATATGGCAAGGCTTTTAGCTGTATAAATATAGGATTAGTGGGTATAGGAAAGAGAATATTTTTAAAACCTAGGTACTTAATTTTATGTATCTAGATACATGGATTTTTCTTTTAGTACCTAGAAACAGAAAGAGTAGATTATCATGTCAACATTCTCTACTCTTTCTTGCATAATTTTTGATAGTGGCTATTCAATCTGTGCCGCTTCCGTTGGGTCGAGTGGGTTGATGGTCTTTTTTATATCTCGCTTTTTTCTGTGTATTATGTTGTGTTTTTCATCCAATCCATGCTTGGTGTTGTGCTCTTCTATTGTCAGTTTGTATGTGGACATTAGAGCTAGAATCTTTGAGTTGCTTGCACCGCTTAAGGCTTTGATTGAGGAGAAGCCGATGAACCACTTCTGTTCGGTGTTGATTCCGGCTGGGTACTGGTTGTTATGGTGCATCATTCCCTTAAGGCAGCGCTCTAATCTTTCTTCTGATGCTCCCTTAAGCCTTCTGTAGTCTTCACTCCAGAGTGTTTCATTGTTCACTACGGAGAAGTCATGCACTACGCTACTCCGCTTAACAGACTGAGGTTTAACTTGTGGTGTGGACTCTGGCTTAATTTGCTCTTTTTGAACAGGTTTTGATGCTTTTTCAGGTGTTTCTATTCCTTGCTTTATCATTTGCATTATGGCGCTGACTTGACCGCTTAGTTCGGCTACTTGCTGGGTCAGGTTTTCGTTCTGGCGCTCTAATGCTTCAATGGCTGGGTTGCTGCTGCTCATGGGTTCGTTCTCCTCATGCTCTAAGGCTTTCTGGGCAAGGTCTACAACTATGGCGATCGTTTCGTACTGGGTCAGGGTTTTCCTTCCTGTGCTCCATCGTTTGGCCCATTCCCTCAGTTTGTCTGCGTCATTGGGGTTTACTTTGAAGTTGACTCGGTCTTCGCTGGTTAGGGTTTGCTCTGGGGTGGGTTTGGGCATTGATGGGTGAGGGACTTCTTTGGTGATGTAGTAACTCATGTAGCCAATGGTGGTGAGCACATGGCGGAGTTTGGCGTCTCTGTTTTTAACTCGCTCTGGGTCGCTTGTGTTTTCGTCGTCTGGGTCGATGTGTCCCAGTTGACGCCCTGCAAATAGCATTTTCATTCCTACTGACCCTTGGCAGTCTCTCTCTGTTACTAGGGCTGCTGCTGCTGCTCTGAGCATGGTGCAGTTTTGCTGGTCTTCTTCTTCTGAGCGTATGGGTAGGGTGTCTTTGAAGGCTTCACAAACTATTCGGTTGATTCGCTTGTTGGTACGAGAGTCGATCGAGTCGTTTTGACGGGTGATGTCTCGGGGGTAGTTCTTCCGGGCGTCGGTGATGATTTCTTGAATGTGTGGGTCTCTTCTCAGACGGTGCAGTGCTTCTATTACTAGGGGGGCTGGTAGCAGGGTGCTGATGATGAAGGTGGGTTTCTTCCCTCGTTTTTTGCCTTGTCCGGTGAATTGAACTGCGTGGTTGTTTCCTTTGATTGGGCTGAATTTGGCTCTGGCTACGATTTCATGGGGCCGTCGTCCGGTTGCTGCGATGAGTCCGGCTGCGATGGCTTGGTCTTCATGGTGCTGGCAGAGGGTTTGAGCGGTTTCTATGAAGGGGGTGGGGTCTAGTTCGACGCTTTCTTCTAGTCGCTCTGTGCGTTTGCTGGATGCGTTGCGGCTGTTCCAGCCTTGCTGTTCAAGGGCTTTTCTTTCTGGGGAGTTGAGGGGGTAGAAGTAGTGTTTGCTGAGTCCAAAGTATTTGAAGAAGAGGTGACGCTCTGATTTTTCTCCGAGTCCACCAATCCAGGTTGCGCTGTTGGTTGGGGTTCGGGGAATGGTTTTCATTCGTTTGTTCAGACCGGAGCGACTCATCTTGCTCCCTAGGGAGTTACGTCTTTTCTTCCAGGCTGCTGAACCGATTTCGAGGGGTTCACCTTGGTTGTCTTGATAGTAGGCGTCCTCGAATTCTTTACATTTGGCGGCGATCTCGGCTTCGGTCTGGAGGGGGGCGATTGCTTCGTAAATGTCCTGTGCCCATTGATGTTCTTTTTCCCGTGCCATTGGTCTGACTCCCTGGCTGTCTGTATGGGTACAGTATAACAGATTTAATATCTAGATACAAATATTTTTGGATATTTTTTATCCTGTATTTGGACATAAACATTTATAAATAGGATTTTTCTGTATTTGAATAGATACATAAATTATCCAGATACGATATTATGGTATCTAGACAAGAGAGGGATGAGAAGTGGCCGCTTCTCATCCCCATAACCCAAAAACGGAGCTTTTGGATCATGACTACTAATCTACAACAGACCTACCAACCTTTGGATCGTGAAGCGTTGCGCCAAGAGATTGAACTCAATAAGGCTGCATTAGCTCAGGTGCGACAGGGCAAGAAGCGCTCAGCTCAGATTGATGCTTGGTTGGCTGAGCGACAGCAACCCAAGCAGTAACAGAGAGACAGAGTCACGAACTTACAGAGTCTCGTAGTTCGTACTCGGTGTCGCAGTTCAGGGCTTCTAATGGATAAGCAGTAAATTAATACTTATTACCAAAAATGAGCGAATTGACAGAATAGCTTCAAGCCCAGACAAGACCCTCAATGACTTACTTCCCTGTCTTCTTAACATCCTCTTGAGCTTCTCACAATCAACCTTAAACTTGCCTTAAAGCTCTCATTACATATTTCAAGTATATCTAAGCATCTGGTTGCAAATAACCAAAAAGTGATGCGCTCGCCTAGGAAACCAGCGCATCACTCAATCCTTCTTTGGACATCACAAGAGTTCTGAAAAACCTTCGTAGCTATAGCCTATAGCCAACGAGAGGGTCAGACTTAGCTCAAGTATGACGAAAGAAGTTCTTTGCTGTTTTAGTGAAAAACAATGAACAATTTTACACGCACAAATACAAGCCAAACCCAAAATATTTTGGCAATTCCCTTTCTAGTAGCTAGCATCATCTTTATTGCCATTGCTGGCTTTGCAATTGGGTTCAATTATCAAGGCGAAATCAAGGTTGCTTTGAACAAAGATGGTGGGGCGTTAGACATCAAAAGTTGTCAGCAGACCGACCATCACTAGGTTGACCACCTGATTGACTGACAAAACTTGTTTGAGAAGAAATTGAAAGGCAGATGCAGAAAGGGATACAGAGAATTCAGAAGAGGGAGCCAGTCCTCTAGAATTGAGTTACCACAACAAAACCCTGGAGAACTGTGAAAAAAACTCCCGCCTTCACAATGCCCTGAAAAACTGGTTGAGTCAAGAAATCCCGTGGGCGCATCTGAGCCACCTGAGCACCTGTATAGGAATGGTTATCGCCGTGATTCAAAGCGGCGAAGTCAACCTAACAAAATGGCTACCCTACCTACCCTGTCGAGGACAGTATGCCCAAAGCAAGCAGCGGCGAGTCAGGCGCTGGCTGGGAAATAGCCGGATTAACGTGCATCGACTTTACAAACCCATTATCAAAGCAGCCTTAGCAGATTGGCAAGATGAGGTGATGTATGTGAGCTTGGATACGTCATTATTTTGGGAGCAGTATTGCCTGATTCGTTTGGCGGTAGTGCATCGGGGTCGCGCTCTACCACTGGGTTGGCGAGTCTTAGCCCATCCGAGTGCTTCAGTCTCAGCAGAAGCTTATCGGGAGTTGCTTCAAGATGCCGCACGATTGGTGCCGCCTGGGGTGAAAGTGATACTGCTAGCTGACCGAGGCTTTGTCCATACGAAGACGATGACCTTGGTAAAAACTTGGGGTTGGCACTATCGCATTCGCTGCAAAAACGATGTCTGGCTCTGGCGTTCAAGCAAGGGCTGGAGCCAACCTAAGTCTTTTCATCTCCAACCCGGTCAGGTCTTTTGCTGGCACAACGTCAAGCTTCATAAAGGTCAATGGTATGGCCCAGTCCATGTCATTTTCGGTCGTAACAATGTCAACGGGCAGTTTTGGGCTGTTATCAGCGATGAACCCACCAGCCTCCACACTTTCTCAGACTATGGTCTCCGCTTTGATATTGAGGAGTCCTTTCGGGATGACCAGTCGGGGGGCTGGCAACTCCAGTCTTCTCAACTCCGTTCTGTCTGTGTCCTTTCCCGTCTCTTGTTTATTCTGGCTCTGGCTACTCTCTATGTCTCGGCTCAAGGTCTTGAGGTGGTTCACTCTGGTCGGCGTCGGTGGGTTGACCCTCATTGGTTTCGTGGCAATAGCTATTTTCGCCTTGGTCTTGAGTGGGTTCGGGCAGCTCTCTTCCAGGGCTGGCGTTTGATTCGCCACGTGGCTTTTTCTTCTAATTCTGAGCCTGTACCCGCTATGGCTTCTCGCTCTGGGCATCAGCTTCGCTCTGAACGTCTTGAATTTCAGGTCTACTCTTCTGCCTACTCCCCTGACTGAATCTTTTGTCAGTCAATCAGGGTTGACCACAGAAGCGACAAAGTCACGAACTTACAGAGTCTCGTAGTTCGTGCTCAGTGTTGCCGCTCAGGGCTTCTGATTGGGAGAGCAGTAGGTCAACGGCAACTCGAATCAGGGTGTTCTCGGTGAGCCGCTCTCCACCATTCCGGGCACGGTTGAGGCGACGGGTTAGCCGGGTTAGTTCGTCGAGTTGGTCTTCTCTTAGCCGTGTTTCTTTCCGCACCAGAGTTAGGTACTTTGGTATATCGGTAGTTTCAGACTCTAGTTGTTTCGGAGTCTGTAAGTCTGTTTTTTGTGCTGTGGTGGGCTTATCTGCTTCGCTCTTCACTAAGGCAGCCAGTCGCTTCTTACTCATGGTTTCCATTCCCTCATTAGTTCGTTGGCAACTTTGCGGTAGTCTGATGCGGCGATCCCTGCATTTCTCCCTTTCATACGAGTGATGGGGACACCGTCATGGGGTGCTCGTTCATGGGTCTTGTACGCTCGGATGAAGCTGTTGAACGCTGTGATGTCTTGGTCTAAGAGAGCTTGCTGGGCTTCCATCGCTTCGTTCAGGCTACGGGGGTCTACTTTGGTCAGCAGCACTCGATATTCCACACCTGTGGGAGCAACTGATTCTTTGACGGTTTGGATGGCTGCGGTTAAGTCCATCGGAGCGGGTTGGGTTGGCAGGATGGCGAATGTGGCAACACTCAGCACTGCTTGCAATCCGTCGGAGTCGAGAGCGGGACGGGTGTCTACGACGATCAGTTCATAGTCTGTGATGTTGGGGAGCTGGCTCAGTAGTGCGGGGTCGCTGTCAGTTGCTAGGTCAAATTCCCATTCCTGGCCTTGCTCTACCCACCACGTTCCAGATTGCTGGGGGTCGGAGTCGATGAGCAGGGTTGACCATTTATCGGCAAGAATCGCAGCCAGGTTAACGGCTGTGGTGGTTTTACCGACTCCACCTTTTCCGTTGGTGACTGCCAGGATTCTGGGCATGGTCTGTGAGTCTGTTAGTTCTGGACTTTGTTAGTTTAGCAGGGCCAAGCATTGGACAAAACTTCGGATGTTACGGACTCTGTAACTCTGGCTTGTATTCACATTCGTTAATAGAGAATCAAATGGTTTGAGATCTCAAACCATTTGATTCTCTACAGCCATTTGCGCTTTTACAAGCAGCACTGAGAGATAAGTTACATCACAGCCGCAAAAAGGAAAAAACAGCCAACTCAACAAGAGCTTAGCTGTAAGAAACTATTTTAGAATTCTCAACTATTCTTGTATCGAAGATTGAGAAACGTAGGTAGTCATCTAAATATCTACCACCAAGCACTAAAGAGTGTCATTATTTGACCGTAGAAACCTGATAAGACAAAGAATAGAATACCTAACTCAAATAGGGAAAAAGGAGCTGTAAACCATTCACAGTAAGACTTTGAATTCTAAATGATAACAGCCCCTAGTCTGAAGTCAATAAAATACATCGACAATAAAGCGGGAAACTGCTGCAACAATACCTACCCTTCGTTCGGTTTTTTCATAGTTCTTTAATGTAGAACCTGAAAGACGCTTCTTGGTCATTTCCGAATGTTCATTCTGGGCGTGAGAAAGATATATACTTTGGTATTGGGGAGGCAAACCACCTATGGTAGGAATTTGTGGTGGTGAGGGTGGAGCATTTAAGTTGAAGTTCATCATAATTGAGTAGATTTTTTCGATTGACAACTATATTATGATGGCTTCTCAACGAATTACGCTAGACCAAAAAATAATCCAAAGAAGCTATCAGAAAATATAATCACTATATAGAAAAAATAAATTTATTAATCAAAAAGGAGGGAGTAGACCCCCTCCTTAGAAAACCGATTATTGGGAGCTGGGAGGCATCAAGCTAACTAGATACCCTCCAATCCATACCTTGGCTAAGTCGGCATATGCTGGACGGTACGATTCATCACGGATAGCAACGATCGAAAATCCGACAAGCAATACCAAGACACACCAAAACAATCGGTTTGACCGCTGGTGATTTGGCATAGTAAAATAGAAGCGGAAATTACAAAACGGTTGGCAAGGTAATACCTGCTCAACTGTTTTTTTATGGCTTTAGTCAACCATGCCAATAATATTAACATGCAAAAGCGGCTCTCAACCCAAAAGTTCAGAGCGAAACGTAAAGCAAAAAAATATTCCGATTATTTCGTTTTTCTTCTCTTAAATGACAATATACGACAAAAAATCCTTGAACACATTTTTCCTAACCAGGATGAATATCATAATCAAGGCTACTCTTTGACTCACACAACAAATCCAGTTCTTTCTATGAATTCTCATCACCACACTTTCAATACACAAGTATTCATAGATATCAATAGCGATGAAAGTCACACAGCAAGAAAGATGTAAAAAATTGATAGAAATCAGAGAGAGTCGACAGACACTGCGTTTTATATAAAGTTTTATATAGATAAAAAAAGCTTTCCGATGCACCTATGTACAATAAGCACTTTTGCTATGTAGTAATCATATAAAGAAAAATCACTGTACGACTAGACATTTATTTCAGTTCGCCGAAACTATCAGAAGATATCAGAAAATACAATAATCTTATCGAGAGAAAGAATAACTTCTAAAAAGTTACATCAGGCTAGTGCAACGTCAACTCTAAGATGTGGGGTTACTGTTTCCTGAAACTCTTGAACAACAAGTCTTTCCAAGGTCGGCAACCCCCCTTTTTAATTGAGACGCTGCACTAGAGGTTTATTAGCTGATGAATAAGCAAAATCACTCTTTGTACTCCAAGAAGTCTAAGTCGTAACATTCGGTATCACGACAAAGAATGGAGGAAGACTGGAAACCTTGCCCTCAGCACAAAAAACCAATACAAATACACCTTAACTTCCTCATACCAAAAGCAAGCGGCTTTGTAAGGCTTCCCCCCGCCTTTGTTTGTACCAAAAAACTCTTTGGTCACTCGGGCTTTACTCCATCCGGCTTGGATCACCTTCTCCAGTTCAGCACGGTGGTTCAGGGGGAGCTGACTCACTTGGGGGTTGACTGGCAGGCTGAACGGTTCAAGGGGTTCGGGTTCCTCATAGTCCAGTTCTAGCAGTCGGTTCAGCCGTTCAACATCAAGGTTCAGGTTTTGGTCTGAACGGTTCGAGGGTTCAACGCTGAACTGCGGTTGAGGTTGATTGTTGGGGTTGGTTTTGGTGTGGGTTGATAGGGGTTTCGTAGTCGCCAAGCCAATCGGTGCTTGACCTTTCCGACGTTGGGTATACGCGCCATGTGTTGGGTGCAGAAATTGCTGGTCTCCCCACATTAATGGGTAGGCTGTGGCATTAACGGATTGGGCGATTTCTCGGTTTTCTAGGGTCTTGCAATATCGGGTTGCAATGTCTCCCAGACGGAGCAATGAGAAGTTATGCAGTAGTCCACTTAAACCGTCTAAACCATAGAGTGCAACGTTGTCAGCATGACCAATTAGGATGAGCCGTTTATTGAATTTCCGGCCTTCAGTTGCCATTGCGATAATGAAGTCTTCTGCTAGCCGTTTCATGGTTCGGCTCTGGCGTTTGGCGTAGGCGTAGATGCTTGTCCATTCTTCACAGACGACGGTTAGGGGGGTTCGGTCTTTGGCTTCTATAAGTTGCATCAGCCGTTCCATCTGCTCAAAGATGGCGGGTTTGGAACCAATCACAGGGAGGTTTCCCCACGGGTATTCGGGGTGAGATTGGTCAGCGTGGGGGTCGAGTACCAGAGCTGGGCTGTTGATGTGATCGAGCAGGTATTTGGTAACACAGGTTTTGGCTGAGCCGGAGTTGCCCATGATGCAGATTCCGGTTGAGGCGTCTAAGAATTCACCGATGGGGAATGGGGCCGGTGTGAATGTTGGTGTGGTTGAGGGTTGGGTGAGCTGTTGCAGTCCGGTTAGGAGTTGCTCAATGTCTTGATTGGCTAGGGCTTTAGCAGCTTGGGTTCTGGCGGTTTGTCGGGTGGCGGTGATGTTGGCCATTCTGACGAGGTCTCGATTCTCTCTGAGGGTCAGGGCTGCGAGTCCACAGGCTGATGCTGTACCGATTACTCTAAGCAGGCGTTGGGGGATTGAGTCCCAGGAGAGGGTGAGGTTACAGGTTGTGGTGAGGATGGCGGCCCCGATGTAGAGGCTGGTGAGTTTGGCGATCGTTGTCCACCGCTGCCCGTCGTCCCATTGGGTTAGGGGTCGGTTGATGGTGTTGAAGATGGTCATGATTGTCTATCCCTCAAAATTAAAGAGGGAGCGGGTTGAGCGCTCCCTGGTGTTGTTGCTAACGGGTGGGGGTCAGTGCCAGGACAGCAGGCTGGAGAGTCCAAAGGCGATGAGTCCGTACTGCATCCACCGGGGGGATCGGGTTGGGTAGCAGGTATATCCGACGACTCCGATGATGACGGCAAGGATGCCGATTAGATGGGGGAGTGGTGTGGGGCCGGTGATGAGGCGCAGCAGGTGCTGAACCAGACAAGCGGTGATGGTGGCGACGATGCCTAGCCCCATGTAGGAGAGGGCTTTGATTGAGTCGTTCATTAGTCGGAGACTCCCATCATGAAGGCGAGAAAGATGACGAGTAAGAAGCCCAAGAAGTAGGAGGGGTGAGACAGGGATGGGCGATCGTCATTTGAGGATGAGGGGCTGGGTTTTGGCTGGGGTTGGTAGTAGCGGAATGTTTGAGTTGATTCAACATAGCCGCCGTCTGGGAGATCGAATCGTTGGGACATGGTTCAATATGAGTTGAGATTGAGGGCCGTTTGGTTCTGAAACAGCGGTAGAGAGTGCGGTTTGGAAGCTGGCGCTCTCTATTGCTGTTGGTGCTTACGACGTTGGGTGTTGAGACTGTTCTGCAAAGACCGTTTGATGCCTTTGGCTTCAGCTTCGTTTCGACAATGGGCAATGATGGCTATTGGTTTATAGAAGGGTGAGGGGTTGGGTTGCCAGGTTACGCACCATTGACCGTCGTATTGTTTGGCGGCATAGCTACCCATGATTTTGAATCTGGGGGTGTCTAGCCGTTTGAGTTCGGGGGTGATGGTTGTGGTCATTGGTCTGGCTCAACGTGTTGGGGTTGGTCGTGCTGATTCAATGAGTTTGGATTCCAGGTCAAAGCAGGTTCGGCATAGTACCCCTTGGAAGCTTTCAACCATTTCAAAGTTGCTGATGTATTCGGTTAGGTCGCTGTTGACATCCCGAAAGCGGTACACAAAGCCGTGGGCTTTCCCTTCTTGTTTGAGGGTCTGCCTCAATCGTTGATAGTCATCCATGCTGTCACGCCAAGACCAGAGCCAGTTATAGCCGCTGTATTGGGGAGCTTGCCAAATGAGTTGGTCAGAGCCGCCAGGGGTAATCAGCAGACAGGTGTTGGTGTCGTGGGCTGTGATGGCTGCAACATTGGGTGAGGCAAACAGGCGTTCAAGCGTTCGTAGGTCTTGGTCGGTTGAGGTTTGGGGGGTTGTTGTGATGGGCATCTTCAGGCTGATGTGTTGGTTGCCAAGTTTGAAGCTGGGGGTTGGGTCTGCTGTGAAGCTGTATGAGCATTCGCCAGGGGTACGAATAAAGATGTTCGGGGGGAAGTGGTAGATGTTGGCGACTTGGGCGATATCTGTTTTGAGTTTCCAGAGTCGGTCTGCTGCATGGTCGTTAGGGGCGGTTAGCTCTAGTCTGTAGGGGGTGCTGTGGATACGGACTTGAGCGCCTTTTTGCTCTAGCACTTCTAGGACTCCTCCCCAGAACATGGCGGCAATGGCATCGGGTTCTAAAACGATGAAGGCTTGGACTGGGTCGATGGGGGTGATGTCGGTTGCAAGTATGGCCTCGACTTGGGGACGGCCCATTGACCAACAGGGTTGATTATCGTTCCAGCGTCGGAAGATTAGGACTTCATAAGCCCAGCCTTGGGGGGCTTGGTTGTCTGCTGTTTTGAGAGCTTGGACATAGCCAGGGGGTGTCCAAACAGGATGACTGAACAGGTAGCCAATGATGATGCCTTGTTCTTTGAAGTGCTGGTAATCGTCGGACTTTGGGCGCTCGTTGTGGTGTTGGGTTTCGACCCATGTCCCAAGGGGTAGGCGTGGGTCTGAGGGGAATGGGATGGGAAACCCGTAGGTGGGTGTGGGCATGTGGGTTGGGATTGGCATTAGTGGATAAAGCGGCTTGCTGTAGAGCAAGATTTGCAGCCATCGTTTTGATGGGTCTCGCTGTTGTATTTCTCGGGCGATCTCCATCCAATTGGCCATTGCTGCTTTGGCTTTGTGGATATTGGTGAAGTTGAGCTTATGGGTGTTGTGGTTGTTCGGTCTGGGGTGTTGAGGGGGTGTCATGGCACATTCACAACGGTTGGGATTTTCGAGGTCAAATCCGTAACGGTTGCGGATTTGAAATGGGCTAATTCGTAACGGTTATGATTTCGGGTTAAGCGGCTAACCCGAGCTGGACACGAAGTTCTGCCTTGCGTTTGGCTTTTTTGGCAGTGCGAGTTTGAGTTTCAGCAGCAATCTCTGAGAGACATTCCAAGTCGAGCTGATGATCTAAGGCTTCTTGCTCAATTTCAGAAATCTCTACGGCTTCATGCTGGGCATTGGCGATACTTCTCAGGTTCTCCATCGCCTGCTGTACCTGGCTTTCAAGGTTAGCATTCCAAGCCGTGACGCGCTCCCGTTCAGCAACGATGGCAGAGTTCATGGTGGTGCTGGCAGCGGTGGTGATCGCTAACGATGACCCCCCACTCATTGCCTCGTCTTGAAGCTGGGCTTTGAGTTCATCCAGATAGCTGAGTTTGTCGGTCGCTTCCCAATATCCCTTAAGCCATTTAGCCCCTTGCTCGGTCACACGCCGCTGATCATCGAGGCATGAACCCAGGCGACCCAGATGGGTATCAATGGCTTTGATGTGGTTGCCAAAGGTCTGGCGTTTGACTCCAGTCAAGCGCTCGAATTCGCTTTGGCTGACAGGGTAGTTTGCAGGTGCAAACTCTTCTGTTGCAGGGGGTTGGCAGTCGTTTGGCAGTCGTTCAGCAGTAACGGTTACAGGTTCGCTGTCAGGGGGGTCTATTCCTGGTTCGGTTCGGTCGTAAAAGTCTTGTGGGTCAAGCTCTTTAGCCATTTTGCTTCTCCTTGCGAGTGGGTAGCACGGCAACGGCAGTTACTCATCAGTTGGTGAGCAGTTTGGTTGCGCTTTTATTGCAGCTCATGAACAAAATATAGCTCATTTATATCTTTAAAGATAGCTTTATGATATCTTTTGAGTTATCACAGCGATATAACCAGCCAATCACTGGAGGAAGAGTATGAATGTGCGACAATGAACAGATACTTACTCAATCGACACAGATGAGCAATGATTCTAAACGGCTGCTGATAACCATCTCCGACTATGACGAGCGAATGCTGACTTTTTGGGCAAAGTTGCATGGCAAACCTAAAAGCACTTATGCAGGTCATTTAGTTGCAGGACAGATAGAAGCAAAGGCCCCAGCAATCCGTACTGAAATGGAATATGTGGCTAAAACAGAAGGGATATCAGTAGAGGAGCTAGAATCGCGCTGGCTAGGGGAGGCGGATAGTGGTGATTAATCCCGAAAACATAACCCCTACAGCTCTCCCCTCAGTCCCATTGCCTGAACGCAAAGACCTACCCGCCATAGCAGGTATTTACTTTGCGATCGATTCGCAGGGCAATGTCCAATACATTGGGCGGTCTGTGAACATTCAGCAGAGATGGACAGTACACCACAGAACTGACCAACTCAAAAAAATGAGAGGAGTGAAAATTGCCTATCTAACGGTCGATGACCCCCAACTACTGGACTCTACTGAAGAAGCGCTAATTGAGTGGTTCGATCCTCCACTCAATGGAGCGTCCGTAGCTGGGAGGACATCAAAGGCAGATAAATCCACGAGGCGGATGAATCTTTACATAGATGAACGCATTGCTGACACTGTCACAACGCTATCTGAACACGAAAGAAGATCTGTAAATGCCCAAGTTGAAATGCTGCTCATAGAAGCATTGGTGGCTAGAGGAATCCTGAAGCGTCCTGAATTGCCACAGCTAACGCTAGAGGAGTAAATGATCGACCCTAAATCAATCACCCCTGCATCCCTACCATCAGTTCCACTTGGCGATCGCCAAGACTTACCTGCCATTGCTGGTATTTACTTTGCGCTCGACTCACAGGGCAAAGTGCAATATATCGGACGGTCAGTAAACCTTCAGCAACGTTGGACACTGCATCACCGAACTAACCAACTTGAAGAGATGGGAGGAATTAGAATCGCCTATCTAGTTGTTGATGATTTGGGATTACTGAATTCTGTTGAAGAAGCGCTAATTGAGTGGTTTGACCCCCCACTTAATGGAGCGTCTGTCATTGGGAAAAAGTTGAAGAGCAAGCGCTTGCTAACGAACCTGCCAGACAGGACTCACGAATTACTAAGAGCGTGGGCAGATAAGGACGGCATGAGTCTGAGCGCTATGGCAGCTCACATAATCAAAGTCGCAACCGACTCAGAGGAGAGAGAAGGACGGTTGCGACTGGACGATCAACAAGAAGAGAACAACCCATGACCACCAAAGCCAAACGAACCACAATTCAGTTAGGCGATCGCATCCTTGACGGCTTCATGTTGCCTGATGGCTCCTATCGGCTGAGCCAGACTCAGGCGGCTGAGATGGTCGGAAAAGGAGAGCAGAATACCCGTGATTTTTTGCGCTCAAAAGCTCTGAAATCCTTACTGGGTGGGGATCAAATACCCGTGAAAATTGAGCGAATTACCGTTGACACAGAGGGTTCATACCGAGGGAATCCAAACATCAACGCCTTACCGCTCAATGTGGTGTCAGTTTATTGGCTCTACCAAGCGATTCGGGGGAATAAGCAAGCTGTTCCTCTATGCGTAGCCTTGATGACTGAATCACTAGAACGTCGCTTTGATGAGGCTTTTGGTATAGAGCGCAGCGAGTCTGAGCGCAACCAGCGGTTACAGTCTCAGCTCAATGAGATGTGGACAGTCCTTCAGGATGTGGGGGAAGGGCTGGCTCTAGATGATGAAATTCGGCGTGAGCGAGACTACCTGCTGGAAGAGTTCAAGCGCATAGGGCATGATCCCTACGCCCCACCAACTTGAATTGAGAAAGAGAAGGATGGCCACTAAAGCAAAACGCACCCAAATCCAATTAGGCGATCACATCCTTGACGGCTTCATGCTGCCTGATGGCTCTTATCGATTGAGCCTAAAGCAGGCAGCAGAAATGATAGGACTCAAAACCCAGAACGCATCAGATTTTTTGCGCTCAAAAGCCATAGAACGCTTACTGGGCAAAGAGAGCACGGATCAGAAAAATTTAGTTGAGATTGACTCTGGAGACCAAGCAACAGGTGGGAGTCGCATCAGAGCACTCTCCCTTGGCGCTGTCTCTGCCTACTGGCTCTGGCAAACGTACCGAGGCAACAAACAAGCCTTGGCGCTTTGCATGGCGCTGATCACCGAATCCTTAGAACGTCGCTTTGATAAAGCCTTCGGGATAGAGCGGAGTGAGTTCGAGCGCAATGAACGCTTACAGTCTCAACTCAATGAGATGTGGGAAGTGCTCAAGGATGTGGGGGAAGAGCTTGCTGTAGGTGATGACATTCGGCGTGAGCGGGATTACTTTGGAGAGCTGCTCAAGCAAAACGGCATTGATCCCTATAAGCTCCCAGAGGAATGAGGGCAGTAGCCCACTTAGACGCGACGGTAATTTTTAGATCCAAGTTGGAAATATGAAGAGCAGGTTAAAACTGGGAACCCGATCCAAAACCATTTGATTCTGGGTTTCAACTTTTCAACTATTTGACTTGGTCAAGCTCGCTTGACTTCGACAAGCTAGTGCGACAGATGCAAGCCTAACGCGACAAATGTAAACCAGACGTTCATTTTGTCAAATAAACTGCACTTTTGTGAACATGCAATAAATCGGACATTCGTGCAATAAGTTGGCTTTTTCCAACTAAAGTTAGCCTTTAACAAAAGTTGCTTTTCCAATTCACATCCAGCAGAATAGGTAATTTGAGATTTCCCAATCACTCAACCTAGACATCAGGACAAAGACACTACCACGCTATAGATAGCGCTAGTAGCAAGCACTGGTCTCAACCCAAAACCCTATGTTTCGGTGTAGGATCAACATCAGATAGTTTCAATCCAACAAAGTCACTGTGAACAATCCGACCTAAAGAGGCAAAGAAATAATGATGACCCCCAATGCCAGCAAGACCCCAGCAGTAAATAGTACTGTGGGGTCTTTTGTGTACCAAGTGTACATTCGGACATTGGGAAACTCGTCACACATCAAAAGGTAATTTTTTTACCTGAACATCCAAAACATGACGTTGAGGTTAACTTCTTTACGTTGACGATAACTTTTTATCGTGCGACAGATAGTTTGATAAATTTGTCCGACTTCAACAATGGAGGACTATCCGACAACAAAAAGACAAATTAGGGTCATTCATGACCCAGTTTATTCATATAATCGATCAAGACGTGTAGACGACCCCGTCAGCACATCCGTACATAGCATTGCATAAGGAAGTGGCTTCACTTCTGGAGCAGGTCTGAAGGGGTTCGGAGTTGGCGCTCTGAACCGACCGGCCGCAAATGCAAAGCCAAACAGTAAGTTAAATATCAACTCAAGCTTACCTTATTTGGCTTTCAAAGATACAAGAGAGAAGAGAAAGAAAACCTTGTTTGCAAGTTTTAATAATTGTAAGGATTAATCCTAAACCCCTTGCACTCAAAAGACTCTACCCCTCTCTCTCTTATCAGGTTGCTACAAGTTCCTCGCATATAGACTCTCAGAGTTCTTGTTAGGAAACATCAATAAAAAATTGGTCTTGCACAAAGTGTACATCCGTACAAGCCAACCCCTCACAGGGATGTAGCCGCCACCTCTACCCTCTTCAGACCCTCCAAAAGCGAAAGCCCTTCCGGTTCCAAGCACGAGACCAGAAGGGTTAATGAAGGTCAAATTCATTGAGCACTATAGTAGCTCAAACAAAGACAAAACAGCAACCATAAACAAGATTGTCAGCAATTTACTGACAATCACTCGACCCATTCCCTACATCAGGTCGAACTCTTTTGCTCTGCTTCAATCTGCTCAGGCCAACCGCCAACCCATCCAGCTTGATTGGTGGAGGGCAGCGGCATGAGAACTCATCGCCCCAACCAAAGCCAAGCCGCTTATCAGCTCCAACTGATGGGGCAACGCTGGACGTGTCACTGCGGCTGCCCTCAATTCCAAAGCATCACCACATCCGAGCCAGGGAGCTACGACCTGCGCTGCTCTCGCTGTGACAGCCCGCTTGGATTCCTGACCATCATCAACATCATTCGTCCCCCCTGACGGTTTACAAACCCCTCAACTCCTGTAAACCCTAACGAGACGAAATCATGAAAATCTCAAAACCGACTATCACCAAGAAAATTAGCTACATCAAACCTGTAGTCCGGGTCGTCATAAAGACCCCCACCGGAACCCAAGAACTCACAGGCAATGACGCATGGGCACACATCAGGCGGGAATTGCGATCACGACATAGCCAATACTTAAGCCAATACATGGAGGGTAAATCCAATGTCTAACCCCTCATTCACCGCTGAACTCACCGCTAGCGCAATCGACCCCGCATTTATCGGGACTGCCGTCACCCTTTCTGCTGACTTAGAAATTGACCCCTATGCCCATGAGGTGCTCGGCAGTCCCCTAGACGATGCCTTGAATCGGCGTTACACCCGCTTCGGACATTCCCATAAACCCAACGAATACGGGTTCATCTTCCACAACGAAGACGGTACAGAATGGCAAGTCAAACGTGACCTAGGACAAACCCGCGATGACCAACGCTCAGGCCAATACCTAGCCCCCAAGGAAGCCGGGAACGCCATCTACACCCCTCCCATTCCCGCTGCAATCCTGACCCGCATCTGTCAGCGGCATGGGTTTGACCCCATCCTCACAGCCGGAGAGGTCAACAAAGTGGGGGGATTCTGGCCGTGGTTCCTCAAAACAGACTTACCCCTCATCATCACCGAAGGGGCTAAGAAAGCCCTAGCAGCCCTCTCACAGGGTCATATCGCCATTGCCTTTTACGGATGTGCCTGCGGTAAATCGGACGCCTTACAGCCCTTTCTAGAGGGTCGTGAGAGCTTCGTAGCCTTTGATGCTGACAACAAGCTCACAGCCAAGCGAGCTGTCACCAAAGGTATTCGCATCTTAGGCATCGCCACCCAACGCGCCAAGGGCACATTACACATCGTTCAATGGCATCCTGACGAGGGCAAGGGGCTAGATGACTTTATCGCCCAGACAGGTGCAGCAGCCTTTGATAATGCCATTCGTCAAGCGATGCCCTTCTCAGCCTGGGACGCCTTACGCCAGCTCGGGAAACCTTTGGGTGAATATAAACCCAACCTACGAGTTAACATCCCTTGTCTAAGCAAAATTCACCCCGAGAGCATCCCTCAAACCGGCCTGGTCATCATCAGCTCTGGACTGGGTACAGGCAAGACCAAATTCATCAAAGGCTCGGTTGCTCAATTAGAGCGGGTCATCAGCCTACTGCACCGCATTAGCTTGGGTCGTGGTCAATCTACAGTCTTGGGACTGGACTACATCGGTGATGCTGACCAAGTCGAGGGGTATCGCGGCTTTATTGGGGCGAATGGACTCCCCACCACCCGCATCGGACTGTGCTGGGACTCTCTCCTGAAAGTGCCCTTAGCTGATTTCCCACCAGGGGAATATGACTTGGTCTTAGATGAAGCTGACCAAGGACTCAAACACTGGTTGATTGGTGCAACCTGTGGGAAAAACGGGATACGACCAGGTTTGATTAAGCGGGGGATCGCCCTGATTCAAAACGCACGTCGGGTTATTGTCGCCAGTGGAACCCTCACCCAGGCTGAAATCGACTTCTTGGCTACCCTTCGTAGTGAGGCCCCCTTCATCATCCAGAACGACTATCAGGGGAATTGCTACCCTGTCACCGTCTACACCGGAACACCTGGCGTTGACGGCTCAGCATCCCGTGCCCGTGGCGCGGTCATTAGCGAATTTATGACCCGTATTAGCCAGGGTCAACGGGGGGCCATTGCCACCGACCAACGGGCCATCTGTAAAATCCTCGAAATCATGGGGGATGCCCTTGGTTTAGACCCCTCACAAATCCTGCGCATCGACCAAGACACCAGCGGCAACGAACGCCAGCAAGAATTCCTCAGTGCAGCCGATAAAATTCGCTGGTTAATCGAGCATGACATCGGGTTACTCATCTACTCCCCCTCCATGACTTCCGGTGTTTCCATCGAGGGCCGGTACTTTCAGTTTGTGGGGGGCATTTTTGAAGGCAAAACCATCAGTCCTCAAGATGCCTTACAGCAACTGGCACGGGTACGGGACAACGTTCCCCGCATCATCTACGCTGCCGCCAAAGGAATGCGTGATTCCATTGGGGCCACTTACGCCAGTGCCTACCGTGACCAGACCGAATCTCGTACCCACTTATTCGAGCGAGTCACCGGCCGCACCATCCCGACCGATGAGAATTACGACCCCATCAAAAACTACATCTACACCGTCAAAGCTCAGCGAAATCAGGCGATGACGCACTTCGGGGTCTATCTCCGTACTGAGCTAGAGCTAGCAGGTCACACCGTCACGATGGGGAATCCTGACCTGACCTTAGCAGTAGAGGATGCCCGTCAACTGTGGAGTGACTGGCGCAGCGAAATCAAACGACGGGATCGCCTGGACATCTTAAACGCTCCCATCATCAGCAGTGACCAGGCCAAAGCACTGGAAGACCAGCAACGGCTTACCCATGCTGAATCACTGCAACTGAAGCGATACAAGCTCTGTGACGACTACCTCATCCACCCCGAGGCCCTGACCTTGGAGGACATTGAACAGGATCGCAATGGGCGGATGCGGCGCTGCATTGCTCGACTAGAAAACCTTTGCTACGACGGGCTAGCCCGTGCCAAAGACACCAAACAATGGGACAAGCAAATGAGCCATAAATTCCCCCCCCTTCCCCATGACCTACCCCGTGCTGAACTCAGCACCAAAGGGGTCATCAATGCCCAGCTCGACAAACTACTCATGCAAACAGCAGAGTCTACTGAAAATGGCGATCGCTGGCACAAAGACACCGCTTGGGCTTGCCAGTGGAGTGACTGGCTCAAGCAATACCGTGATCACATCTACCAAGCGACTGGCTTAAACATCGGGTTGGATTGGAGTCCAGTACAGGTCATTGGTCAGGTGCTGGCCCACTTCGGGCTAAAAACCACCAGTATCAGGGGCACGATCCAGGGGGTGCGGGTGCGAATCTACCATCTCGACATGGAGCACCTCGAATGGCTCAAAAGCCTTTTACAGCGGCGGGCATCGCGGTTGCTGGCTGATGGCTATCAACGGCGGGCCATCCCTCTTTCTGATCTCTTATTAGAAGGGGCGGCCGCTGCTGAACCGATACAAAGAACAGAGTCAATAATGGATGCTTTTTGCGAAGAGCAAGGAGTTGAAGAAAAAAACGACTACGTACAGATGGACTTGTGTCAGTACGATTCTGCGGTGAGTGCTGCCTATCACGGTGAGTATTCGCTTAGGACTGGTTAGTAGTCAAGGCAAATTCAGGCAAATTCAGGCAAGCTCCTAGATATGCTGTTGACTTTTTAATCTCATTTGTTGGTAAGTTCAGCAAGTGATGCTTTGTGCTGTCCGGGATAGTCCAGCCTAGTCCAGGGTAGTCCAGGGTTTAATACACCACTTGTCGGCTCATGCGTTCTATCCGGGTACTTCCGGAATAGTCCAGGATAGTCCAGGCTCCCGTTTTTTATCGTGAGTCGATCCATGAATACCCAAAAGCCTTTTAAACGCTTGGCTGGAAAGCCTTATAAGCGGTGCAGGCTAGTTTGATGGTCGATCGCACCGGAGAGACATTACTGACGAGCTGGTGTGGTGGTTTGTGGTGCTCACGTTTTGTGTGAGCCATCCCATTACATCCCGCTTCATCCCGGCACATCCCACTTAAAAGCCGGGAATAGGGCGATTTTATGGGGGTTGTGGGGAAATTGAAAATTAGAGGTGATTACGCTGGTTTTGAGGCATGGTTCAGCCTACCGATGTGCTCACTTGCCAGGGGTTGTTCTGGGTGGATGCTGTGATTCTGGAGGCTGTTGTGTTGGGTGTCCAAGCAGCAGCGCTATCATTGTCTGCTGATAGGTGCAAAAGTAATTCAATTATTTCGTTTTTTACGCAAGTATCTTGTTATTACAAATAAGATGTATTTTCTCATACATTTTAGTTGAATTTTAATTAAATAACCAAGCTCTTATGCAGTTGTAGATACCAAATTTCGCATGTGGGTATGTTGAGGGCAAGATTTGACTATGTGGGTTTATGTGTCTGTTTTGATACCCTCATCGAAATAATTCTGAGCTTAAGCCTTGATTTGTATGAGATTTAGGATTCTTGAATGTAGGTTCGTCCTTTCTGAACCCACTTGCATCTAGGCTCAGAAAATGTACGCTAGTGGGTACGGAAATTTGAACTTTCTATATCTACTTGAGACTTTAATTAACAGAATACAATCTTGGGTTTTTGATATCTAGACACTCGCAAGCCTTGCTATATGAGGCTTACAGGGCTTATTGCATGGATGCAATAGTATCAAGTAGATATCAGGACAGCTCAATTAACAGTTTACGGTTTTGATATCTAGGTTGGCTGTTAATCATGATTAACAGCCAACCTAGATATAAAAACCGTAAACTGTTAATTGA
>JAAHHN010000132.1 GCA_010672165.1 Spirulina sp. SIO3F2
TAGCAAACCTCAAGGGCGCACGGTTTGAGGGGGCAAATTTGCTAGGGGCGGACTTGGCACAGGTTGACGGCCGCGCTACCTTTTTAGGGGCGAATTTGATGCAGTGCAATTTTGAGGCAGCTGACTTGCGGGGGAGTAACTTACGGGGCTGCAATCTGATGGGAGCACAACTGGCTCAAGCAGCGATCGCGGGGGCGTTTTTGAGCGGGGTCAATTTAACCCGTGCAAATTTGCAAGGTGCGGATCTCCGGGGCGCAGATCTCCGGGGGGCAAACCTCAACAGTGCAAACTTGAAAGGGGCGAACTTGAGTCAAGCGGATCTTCAGGGGGCAACCTTGAGTGAGGCAAACCTCGAAGAAGCAGATCTGCGGGGGGCGAATCTCGCGGGGGCCAATTTGATGGGGGCCAATTTGCTTTGTGCTGAGCTACAAGGGTCAAATGTAGAGGGTGTGAGGCGCGATCGTGCTTGTGTGCAGGGCACACTGTTGGCATAGTATATACATATTTATTTCAATTTGTGGCGGGCAAGATGCCCGCGCTACGGAATTACCAGATTTCGAGGAACACGCTAACCCACTTTCTCCGCTAACCCTTTGGTACTCTTTGAGGCATCACGGATCAATGGCAATACGCTCTCGCCAGTAATCAAGCGAGCCCCCCGCCCCCGCGTGAAATAGTTCCAACCCCATTGGATCATCACAATCAGCTTGTTATCAAATTCAATCAGATAGTAGATATGGGCAAAGACCCATATCAGCCAAGCGACAAAGCCGGAAAGCTTCATAAAGCCGAGATCCACCACTGCGGAATTTTGGCCGATCACCGCCAGCTTACCCAGATCAAAATAGCTAAACGCAGGTGGGTTAGCCTGACCTGCCAGACGACCCTTGAGAAGTTTCGCCATGTATTGACCCTGCTGCATAGCTACTGGCGCAATGCCCGGCAAGGGACGATCGCCTTGGTGAGCAAAATGAGCCAGATCACCAATCACGAAGATGTTGGGATGGTTGGCAATGCTGAGATCCGGTTCAACCATCACTCGGCCGGCGCGATCAAGCTGTGCTCCCGCACGCTCATGCAGCACTGTCCCTAAGCTGGACGCCTTGACTCCGGCAGCCCAGAGCACCGTCCGGGTAGGAATTGTTTTTGAGCCTTCGCCCTGGCGAACTTCGACTTGGTCTGCTTCTACCTGTGTGACTAAAGACTCGGTTTCAACCGTGACGCCGAGGCGAACTAATGCATCTTTAGCCTTGGCAGAGAGGTCAGTGGGATAGGGGGGGAGGACGCGATCGAGACCTTCGACCAGGATAATTTGGGTCTGGGTGGTATCAATACTGCGGAAATCCTTTTGGAGGGCACTGTTGGCAATCTCCGCGATCGCCCCTGCCAGCTCAACCCCGGTAGGGCCACCACCAATAATCACAAACGTCAACCAAGCTTGACGCTTAGCCGGATCGCTTTCTTTCTCTGCGGCCTCAAAGGCAACAAAGATCCGTCGCCGAATATCGAGGGCATCTTCAACGGTTTTAAGACCCGGTGCATAGGGTTGCCAATGGTCATTGCCGAAATAATGGTGGCTGACCCCGGTGGCAACAATTAAGCTGTCATAGTGCAGTTCACCATCTTTAAGACTTACGGTTTGGCTGTCAGGGTGAATATCTGTGACCTCATCGAGAAGTACCTGGGTATTGGCTTGATTACTGAGCACCAACCGCAGGGGTGAGGAAATATCAGCAGGAGACACTGTCCCCGTGGCCACCTGATAGAGTAAGGGTTGAAACAAATGGAAATTGCGTTTATCAATCAAAGTGATCTTGGCATCGGTCTGGCCGAGGGCTTTCGCGGCATACAGTCCACCAAAACCACCGCCGACAATCACCACATGGTGGCGGGCATCTGAAGCGGAAGAATTACTCATGGCACTAGCCTCACAGGAGAGTTGGGGGGACGTTGAAGATGATGTTTGGACTTGTCCAGCATCTTAACAACCCGATCGCTAGATTGGGGCGAATGAGAACAGGCTGTCATCTAAGTTTGATGACACGCCTTACACACCATTGACCCTCTATTCATTCATCGTCTTATAGGTTGCCACTGCTGAGGGCGAAATCCGGTTTAAATAGCGGAAGATCCAATATTTCAATACTGTATCTAAAATTACCGGAAACGTGGCAATAAACAGAAAGTTAAAGTCCCGGCTCTCCGGTAGCCCAAAATGGCGTGAGATCCCTTCTAGGATCACCTCCCAACCGTGGGGGGAGTGGAACCCCACAAACATATCGGTAAAAAGGATAATCAAAAACGCTTTGGCTGAATCACTGAGACCATAAATAATTTCATCAATAAAACCTTTCAAGATTTGGATTTCCTTCCGGCTAACCAAGATCACCCAAGCGAAAGCAATTAATGAACATAAGTCTGAAAAAACATTGGCGATCGCATTCGCAGAATGGTGACGATACTCTTGAGCAATCTCCAAAGACTTTTCTTTGAGTTTTTCTTTCATCTCTGCTTCTGAGATTTCAGGCGCGAGGCCGATAAAACTTTTAAAGCGGAGATCTTTTTCAAAATGATCTAGCTCTTCAAGTGCTTCATCCGTAAGATCTTCATTGATAAAAATGATTTCATTTTGAGCACTAAACAGCTTATGCTCCACGAGAGGTTCGATGAAAAAGTTTTTGGTGACCTGATGAGTCAGCAAGGGCACAATAACCAACAAGAATAAAAATCTTACCGAAGTAAAGGCGCGTTGAGAAGACTCTTCAAGTTCTTCTAAAACTTTCCGCTTCGATTGCGGCTGAATTTTCTGCTGAACACGACTAAATGTATTGAGAAACGAGCGAGGAATCGCCCCCGTTTTGCTGACTGCACTGGTGGTTGACTGAATTGAAGGAGAAGACTTGGGGCGTTTACTGATGGGCTTCTGTTCAGTGGGAGTAGGGAGCACTGGCCGCTGCGTTTCCGGTTCAACTTTCACCAACGAAACGGCTCGTTTAGGATCATCTTGTGGCGGCTCATAGGTATTAAGCACCTCATCAATGAAATTCAGCTTTTCAATGACAACGGCGGCACGTTCTTTGAGGGCAATATCATAGCTGAGGGCGCGATCGCTCGGCTCTGTTAACCAACCCCGTGTCGCCCGAAACTCCGCTAGACGCACCTTCACTGTCTTTAGATTTTGTTTAACTTCTGCTTGGAAATAAGCCAAAACGCGATCGCAATAGTCGCTGTTCTCAGCACTCACCTTTTGCCCATCAAAATGCTCATTTTCAATCGCCCGTACCAGCAGCGCTGCCCGATAGGCTTCATCTAGAGCCCGGTCTGATGTGCCCAAATACCAACGTTTTGCGGAGCGAACCCAATTACGGAGCGTCATGACAGCCTACTATTCAAAATCAGTGATGGCGAGATGGCAGCAGCCAACCCTAAGCTCAATTCACTCGTTTTGGTGTTGGGTTGACCTGAAGCGCTGACGTTAGGAGCTATGGTAGCAGACCGCTTTAATGCGTCTAGTGGAGCGCGAAAAGCCAAAGGTCGCCATGTTAACGACCAATTATTCGGCAGGCTTGAATCAAAAGATTCAAGAGCTGAGGCAGGCGAGACGCCCGCCACTTGATTAAGCTTAACGCCCAGTGATTTTAGGCGAGCGTTATGAATAATGCAGGCTAGTGCAGCGTCAAGCCTTGACTGTAAGTTGGTGTTGAGTGGAGCGTAGCTTGCTTCTCGACGAGTAACCCAACACAAGCATTGTCGCTGTTGGGTTATCTCCTTCGGAGACGCTCCGCGAACGTGCCTCAACCGCAACCTACGCACAAACCTGATTTTTAGAGTTGACAGAGCACTAGTACAGAGCGGCAGAAATAAGCCATTTAAAATTCCTAGAATGCCTGTTGTACAAGCACTTTGAACCCTGAACTTTGAACTCTGAACTCCGCCTCGCGGTACTAGAGCATCGTGGAATACAGCGCTCACGTCGCTTCACAACAGTTAACTGCGTATTACAAACAGTGACCTGGCAACTGATATAGAATGTGCCTCGAATGTTGTTATTTTCCCCTTCCTGCTGGTGCCTACTCTGCCAACTGTCTTTGAGACCCTAATTACCCGATCCCGTGAGCAGGACGCCTTTGGTGGTGTGATGACTGAGGCCGCGATCGCGGCACGGGTGGCCCATTGTGAACGAGTTTGGGCGGCAGTACAGCAGCTTTGTGGGGAGTTGGGTTTGACTTCAGAAACGGCGATCGCTTCAGCGCTCTGGCGGCTCTGGCTGCCCCTGGCTCAAGATCTGATTGCCCAATACCAAAAACTCCAGCGCCCGGTTGTTCAAGGTATTCTTGGCGGCCAGGGCACAGGTAAAACGACATTAGCGGCGATCTTGCACCTGTTGCTGGAAATGGAGGACTATCGCAGCGTTGAGTTTTCTCTCGATGATTTATACAAGTCCTACATCGAGCGCCAACAAATCCAGCAGGCTGACCCTCGTTTGGCTTGGCGGGGGCCACCAGGAACCCATGATGTGGCGATTGGTATTGAACTGCTCGATAAGCTGCGACAGCCAAAACGGGGTCGGCCGGTGGTTGTGCCTCGGTTTGATAAGTCGGCTTGTGGGGGAGCAGGTGATAAGGCTCAACCGGAGATTATTGATCCGGTGGAAATTGTGATTTTTGAGGGTTGGTTTGTAGGGGTGCGACCCGTTAGCCCTGCCGCATTTGCAGGAGAATTGCCGGAACCGATCGTTAGTGAGGGCGATCGCACTTTTGCTCAAGATATGAATGAGCAGTTATTTGATTATGTGCCGCTCTGGCATCGCCTCGATCGCCTCCTGGTGCTTAAACCTGTAGATTATCGCCTCAGTAAGCGCTGGCGGACTCAAGCAGAGCAGCGGATGAAAGCGACGGGGCGATCGGGGATGAGCGATGCCCAAATCAGCGATTTTGTGGATTATTTTTGGAAGGCGCTCCATCCTGAGCTGTTTATTGAGCCGCTGACGCAGAATGCAATGCTCACAGATTGGGTGGTGGAGATTGATGAAGATCACAGTTTAGGTCGAGTTTATGCCCCTTAGTTAAAGACAAAATCACCATGTACGGTTAAGTCTCATGAGACGTCCAGTAAACAATAAATATTCACCGTGTGACTGTTTTGTTGAACATCGTAAACGTGTCACCCGCGCTCGATTTCATCTGGAGCAACAAGATACAGAATGTGATGCGTGGCGACAGTTGCTCGATTTAATTGAAACTGCGGCTGCCGATGGGCATAAGGAGTTTGCCCCAGCACGTGAGTTGGGTGAAGAGGCTTGGCGTCAGATTATTACGCTGCCGCCAAGCATTGGCAAACTGAAATCTGTTGAGCATTTATTCTTGTATGGTAGCCATCTGGTGCGTATTCCACCAGAGATTGGTGAGATGACGTACTTAAAAAAATTTGATCCTTATGTCTCTTATAGTCTTCATTGGTTTCCCTACGAAATCACTCGCTGTCAGCAGCTTAAAAATAGTAGGGTGAGCACCCGTACATTGTACGGCAACCATAAACACCGCCTTCCTTTTCCTCAACTACCCAACCTCGGAATTTTAGAGACTGATTCTTCACTGAGGTGTAGTGTTTGTAATCAACAAATGGAAACCAACTGCGTCAAGCAGGTTTGGATTTCGCTCAGGGTTGCAACAGACGTTTTACCTTTGTTGGTTAATGCCTGCTCGAATCAATGTGTTGAGGCTTTGCCACCATCAGCTCCCTGCCATGTAGAGGGTGCTCACCTTGGTGGACGCAATCTAATTCAACCGCCTTGCATGTATTAGATTAATCGACAGCAACAGTATCTAAACTCGTTGAGCTTAACTAACCCTGTGCCAAACTAATTTCTCCTTCCAAAATGGACTATCAAAGTATCATCACGATTGAACCCGGTAAACGTAGCGGTAAGCCCTGCATCAGAGGACTGCGGATTACGGTTTATGACATATTGGAATACTTAGCGGGGGGCATGACTGAAGCTGAGGTTCTCGCTGACTTTTCAGAACTCACTGTAGAAGATATCCGAGCCTGCTTAGCTTTCGCTGCAGACCGTGGTTAAGGTTTTGCGAGACAACGTTGACACAATTGTGGCGTTTGGCATCAGTGACGTCGAAAGTACTTTGGTACTGGCATAGCAATTTAGAGCGTGATCGCGCTCACCGCCATAACCCCATTTCGATCGCTCTCCACCCTTCCTGTATATCACCCCCCACCCCTGATTAGCTTCACCCCTCAGACCGTGATCCCATCACGGAACTGGATCAGCAAAAACCGCATACTAGGAAATGTAGAGAGCAACGCAATACGACTCATGTTTGATCCTCAACTTCTCCCCGGTTCTATCTCCACCATCTTCGCAAACTTCGCCAAAACCCAAACCTTGACGGAAAGCGATCGCTACGGTTTGCTCAACGCCCTCCTCAATGAGCAGCTCAACGACGAAGAACGCGATGCACTCGACCGGATTCTATATTCCGTTCGACGAGGCTGGTTTGCGATCGCCTGAAGCCTGTTGACAACTTGCCGTTGACTCAACACTTTTGCAGTCAATAGCTAAATATAAAGCCTTTCGATTTCGCTGCTCTCTATATCTCATCATCACTCGTAACCCAGCTGTAGCGCTGGGTTTTCTTTTGACGTTCTGATCCCGCTGGGTGAATATCCCCTAAAATCAGGACTGACGTACGCATTTCCCGGACGCAGTTCTGCCCCGCGATCGCCCATGCTTGATCTCACCAAACTGGCGGGCCAGCTCCCCGCCCTGAGCCAACACCTCAAAACCGAAAATGCGGCCAGTAATCAGCGCCTCAGTAAAGCCCTAGACCTGGTGCAAACCCTCCAGGCTGATCCTGGCCATTGGCAGAAGATATATGAGCAATGGCGCGATCGCTTTCTATTCCATCCTGCCACCCCCCTCGACCCGATTGAGACGGCTCAAGCGGTGGCTAAACCCCCCGCTCAACACAGCGTTTTTGCTACTGATGGCTCCCAGATTGCTCCCTCTCATCATGAAATCGCTTATTGCTACTTGATCAATGTGGGGCGAATTATGCTCCATTATGGCCAGAGTCTTCATCCCCTGCTCGATAGCTTGCCGGAGGTGTTCTACCAAAATGCTGATTTGTATGAGGGGCGACAATGGGGCATTCGCACCGAAGAATGGATGGGCTATCGGCGGACGATCGCGGAGGTGGAAATGCTTGCAGAGATGGCAGTGCGCTGGGTTAAGCCGCCAGGGCCCCATGATGCCCCCAATGTGGCCATGGTGGACGGCTCCTTGATTTACTGGTTTCTCGATGCCCTACCCACGGCGGCTCGGGAGCGTTTGCTCACGCCGATTTTGGCCGCTTGGGAACAGCTTTATGCGGCGAGAATTCCCTTTGTGGGCTATCTAAGCGCATCACGCAGTGGCGAAACCACGAGTTTGCTAAGACTACCCGCTTGCACCTTTGATGAACCGGATTGTTTGCGCCATTGTGCCCAAACCGCCGAGCAATCAGCCGATCTGCGATCGCGCTACCCCTGCCAAGTCATTGACCCGATTCGAGATACCACCCTCTGGGGTGCATTGTTGCAACCGGGACAGCGAGGAGCACGGTGGCGCAGTAGTGCGAAGATCCTGGATCTCTATCCAGAGCATCTACGGATTGTGGCCTGTTATGTGAATGTGGGAGCGGAGATCGCGCGGGTGGAAATGCCTGCTTGGGTGGCCGAAGACACGGAACGCTTTGAGCAAGTGCTGGGTATGGTGTTGGCGCAGGTGAACAAAGGCTATGGCTACCCGGTGGCGCTCGCGGAAGCCCATAATCTGGCAGTGGTGCGGGGGGGCGATCGCACCCGCTTTTTTGCACTATTAGAGCAGCAGATGATTAAGACGGGGCTGCGAAATGTGAGTACATCGTACAAAGAGGCACGTAAGCGGGGAAGTATTGCTTGAGTGCTACAACGCATCAAACCCTGTGCTTCACCAACCGAAAATTCGAGACTGATATGCCATAAACAGCGTCTCTAGTCCGCGAACGAATCTAACCATTGCAGCACTGCCCCTGCCCAAATCTCATACCCAGCCTCAGACAGATGCAGAAAATCTGGCATTAATTCTTGCGAGAGGGTGCCATCTGGCAAAAGAAATTGTTCACCAATATCCAGGTACGTAACCCGTTCTAAATCACCGAGAGGTTGCAGTGATTGATTGACAGTTCGGATTTTAGCGCGAGTGGGATGTTCGGCATTTTCATCCCTCGGAAAAATTGCCATCAGCAAGATATCCGCTTCGGGATATACAGTGAGTAATTTATCGACCACCGCCGTGACGCCATCAGAGACCTCCTGAGGATCATGGTGAGAGAGCCCAAAATTATTTGTGCCAATCAGTAGCACAATTTTTTCAGGATTAAGGGCGCTGACGCTACCATTGTCTAAACGCCACAATAGGTTTTGGGTTGTGTCCCCCCCAATGCCAAAGTTAGCCGCGCCCAACGGGGCAAACTGTTCAGCCCAAACTTGGGTCCAACTCCAGCCTTGGGTGATGGAATTGCCCCAGAAGAGAAGTTTGGCTTCGCCCGCTTCTGCGATCGCCACATCTTCACTGTGTAACTCGAACCATTTTGAGATCGACATCCACGGATAGGCTCTGGTTCTGGGGACAGGCGCGATCGCGGATTCAGCGTCATTTGCCTTAGCAACTTCGGGAACAGCCAAAAACAGCATCGAAGTGATGACTAACAGCTTTGTGAACTTAATCAAGTTTTTGACGATCATGATGGGCGTTCTTCCTGATTTTTGTTTAAATTTTAAGCCATAGCGTCAAAATCAAGCGGTATGGGTGGCGGATCAATAGCATGGATGATTCGCCAATAGTGAGAGAGTAATATGACAGCTCGACGAGACTTTTTGAAAATCATGGGTGGTGCAGCCTTGGCTCCATTGCTTGTGCGATCTGTAAATGCTCAAAACACCAATTCTGAGCGCCCGAATCTGCTATGGCTGGTGAGTGAAGATAATAGTCCGTTACTCGGTTGCTATGGAAATCTGGATGCTCATACCCCCAATCTGGATCAGTTTGCAGCTGAGGGGGTGCGCTACACCAATGCTTTTGCCAATGCTCCTGTTTGTTCCCCTGCCCGTTCAACATTGATCACAGGGATGTATGCTTGCTCGTTGGGAACCCATCACATGCGTAGCCATAACCCAATTCCGGCAAGCATTAAATTCTTTCCCGAATATTTGCGAGCAGCGGGCTATTACTGTAGCAATAACCCCAAAGAAGACTACAATACCAGCAGCCCAGCCAATAATGCTTGGGATGAGTCCAGCTTTGAAGCCCTATGGTCAAAGCGATCGCCGGGCCAACCTTTTTTTTCAGTTCTAAACTTTAATATTAGTCACGAAAGTCGTCTGCATCAGCGGGTTGAGTTACGCCATAATCCCGCAACGATTCATCTACCGCCTTATCATCCAGATACTGTCGAATTTCGGGAAGATTGGTCGCAATACCATGATCAAATCACAAAATTAGATTTGCAAATTGGGGTAGTTCTCACTGAACTCGCAGAGCAAAATCTAGCCCAAGATACTATTGTTTTTTATTACGCTGATCACGGGGGAGTACTACCCCGGAGTAAGCGCTTTATTTATGATGCCGGGGTTCATGTCCCACTTATTATTCGGTTTCCGGAAAAATATCAACATCTTGCCCCGGCTGCTCCTGGCGAAATAGTCGATCGCCTCGTTAGTTTTGTGGATTTTGCGCCCACAATGCTCAGCTTAGCCAATGTGCCTGTTCCCGCTTATATGCAAGGTCAGGCGTTTTTGGGCGCACAACAAACCCCCGAACCCAGCTCAGTCTATTTATTTCGGGGTCGTATGGATGAGCGTTACGACATGATGCGGGGCGTACGCACAAAGCGATTTAAATATATTCACAACTACCTGCCGAATCGCCCCTATGCCCAACACCTAACCTATTTATGGCAGATGGCATCGATGCAGGCGTGGCAAGCCTTATATAAGGCAGGGAAATTAGACCCAATTCAGCGCCAATTTTTCCAAACCAAGCCAACAGAAGAACTCTACGATATTGAGGCTGATCCCCACGAAGTGAACAATCTAGCATTGCATCCGAGCTATCAAAGTATCCTGGTCATCCTGCGACAAATGAACCGTACTTGGGGACTACAAATTCGAGATGTGGGTTTTCTGCCGGAAGCGGAAATGATGGCACGATCGCAGGGCCAGAGTCCGTTTGAGCTGGGACAATCTCCATCTGCCTATAGCATCACACGGATTATGACCGCCGCAGAAGTTGCCAGTCAACCAAATCCCCAGAATCTCACGCAATTAATCCAATGGCTCAACGATGCCGATAGTGGCGTTCGCTATTGGGCAGCGCAGGGGTGTGTTGTGTTGGGAACTCAAGCTACACCTGCCCAAGCCGCCTTGCTTCATCAACTCAATGATCCATCCTCCACTGTTCGGATTACCGTCGCAGAAGCATTATGCCAATGGGGTCAGTCAGACGTCGCTTTGCCAGTACTTCAAGAACTATTTGAAGATGAGCGGGAAGCCATTCGGCTCCATGTCATCAATGTTATTGCGAATCTTGATTTAGCTCTCCAGCGTTCAATGGCGGAGTTTCTACAAACGAGGGTCGATGATAGTTCTTTAATGGTGCAATGGGCTGTACAAAAAACGCTAGTCGATTTACAAGGTACTTGAATAGTTGAGGATAGTAATAGACGAAACAGTTCAGTTGCGTAGAATATTACTTAGAAAGTGTGAGTTTTACGAGTTTTTAGTTTTTGTATACGTAAGAATTTGATTGTATTGAGGTGTAAGCTGACCATGCCAAAAACTTAGTTTTATTTGAGATCAAAGAGGCTTTTAAAATAATGATAAAGTGGTTTGTGATTTTGAGCTTTATGTTTTCAATCTTACTCAACTCATCAAGTCATGCGATGGCAGTTGAGCCACTAGATTTAGTGCGACTCCAGTTAACCCGAGAATGTAGACAATGTGATCTTAGAGCAGCAGAATTGGAGGGGAAACGGTTAGAAAATGTAAATCTTGCGGGCGCGGATTTAGCAGAGGCCAACTTACAGCATGCCAACTTATACCAGTCTGACCTCCAAGACACGATACTCCAAGCCGCTAATCTCCAGTGGACATTTCTCCTCAACAGTCAGTTAAATAATGCCGATTTACGGGATGCGAATTTGCTGTGGTCAACTTTAATGCGGGCAAATCTGACGGGAGCAAATTTGGAAGGGGCGAATTTAGGAGGAGCGGATCTGCGATTTACGATATTTTGTAATACAACAATGCCTGATGGAACGATTAATAATCTCAATTGCTAACGAAGACATTGTGTTGGGTGGACAATGCCCACCCAATTTCACAAATTAGTCTACCTAAGCATTCTAAACTACCCGATCGCAGCCATATTTTTCTCGGATATTGGCATTAAAGAACTGACCTACAGATGGCGTTGTCTTTAACTCCTCATGCACCTCGGCAGGTACATCATTGTAATGATAGGTGCTGCCATTATTGAAAGTCACTTTCAGGATTTTTTTTTCTGAGTCGTAGTCAAATTCCTTAATTGCTGCACTGGTATTTTTGAGCAGTGGGAAGGCGATCACATCTCGGATGCTGGGGGCATTGGTCAACAGCATGACGAGGCGATCAATCCCGATGCCCAAACCACCTGTTGGGGGCATACCATATTCCAAAGCCGCCAAGAAATCTTCATCGACACCATGGGCTTCCAGGTCACCCGCCGCCTTTTTCGCCGCTTGCTTTTCGAGGCGATCGCGCTGATCAATGGGGTCAGTTAGCTCTGAGAAGCTGTTTGCAGTCTCCCGACCCACAATAAAGAGTTCAAACCGTTCGGTCAGACCGGGCTTCGAGCGATGGGGCTTGGTCAGTGGCGAGATTTCCACCGGATAATCGATCACAAATGTGGGCTGCATCAGGGTTGCTTCGACCGCTTGCTCAAAGGCAGAATTGAGCAATTCTCCTACTGACGAGCAAGCCTCTGGAACACCAATATCTGCTGCTTCAGCCGCTTGAGTTGCCTCTGCCACAGTTTTAAACTGAGCAAAATCAACCCCAGTCGCTTCCTTAACCAAATCATGCATCGTGACCCGTCGCCAGGGCGGAGTGAGGTCAATTTCTGTGCCTTGGTAGTCCAGTTTGAGCGTTCCTAGCACTTCCTGAGCCGCCGTTGTGACCAGATTCTCAGTCAGGGTCATCATGTCGTTGTAGTCGGCATAGGCTTGGTAAATTTCGATCGAGGTGAACTCTGGGTTATGACGGGTCGAAACACCTTCGTTGCGGAAGATTCGCCCCAACTCAAACACCTTCTCAAATCCCCCTACAATCAAGCGCTTGAGGTGGAGTTCTGTCGCAATCCGGAGATACAAATCCATTTGCAAGGTGTTGTGGTAAGTGATAAAAGGTCGTGCTTCTGCCCCACCCGCTTCGCCTTGCAAAACCGGCGTTTCAATCTCAATAAAGTCCTGTTCATCGAGATAACGGCGAATGGCTGCGGTGATCTTGGCGCGACGACGGAAGGTTTCCCGGACGCTGGGATTAACGATCAAATCCACATAGCGCTGGCGATAGCGCTTTTCAGTATCCGTCAGGCCATGCCATTTGTCTGGCAGGGGCAGCAGGGATTTGGTCAGCATGGTGTAGTCAGTCACATAGACCGACAACTCACCCTTCTGAGTGCGGCGAATGGTACCTTTGACACCGATAATATCCCCCACATCGGTAATTTTTTTGAGCAGGTTAAATGCGCCGTCTAAATCCGCCATATGGGCAGTAATGCGCTTCTTCTCGAAGTGGAGTTGAATTGTGCCCGTTTCGTCTTGGAGAGTGAAGAAGGCAAGCTTACCGAAAATGCGACGGGCTGTGATGCGACCCGCGATCGCCACTTGCACATCCACTTCTGCTTCCGGGGGTAAATCAGCATGTGCAGCCTGAAGCTCAGCAGCGTGGTGGCTCGATTCCCATTTGTAAGCGTAGGGATTGAGACCTGCATCCTTAATCTGCTCGATTTTTTCTAATCGTGTGGCGCGGATTTCATCAAGCGTGGATTGGGGTTGAGATTGTTCAGATGCCATAGGTGCGTTAATTCTGTGCCTGGTTGACTTCTTGTTCAATTATAGCAGATTATCGAGCATTTTAGGCCAGGAATAGCGACTACAATGCTGATTGGCCAAGGCTTTGCCCGTGCTTACTCTACCCCATGCTGTGGCACGATCGTATTAAGTTTTTCCCTTTTAGGCCACCGTTATTCTACAAGCATCACATCGTAGGGCGATCGTGGGATGCTACCAAACCGACGCCCAAACAGCGTCACTCGCTCGTAGTCTGGCAGATCGGTGGTAATGGCAGCTTTATCTGTAGCGATAATCCAAGCAGTATTGGGCAACTTTTCCGTGACGGAAGCAGGGCCAACAGATTGAACCTTCAAAAATCGCCAGTCGCTGGTATTCGGGGGAAAGTTATAGTCAAAGACAAACCGAGCAGATACTTCATCTACTAGATAATCACGCTCTGGATGAGCTTCAACCCAATTCAAAATGGTTTGATATTGAGTGTTATCCAGTTTGACTTGACCGATCCCAGCAATAATCATTTGACTTTGGTAAATCAAAAATGTTGCCAGACATAATGCCCAAAGTCCTATGCGAACCTTTTTGTTCATCTTGAGATTGAGGGCAATCACGGTGACCAATAGCCAACAAAAAAAATTGAAGCTCATTCTCAATGTACTGGCATAAATCCACAAGTTACCAATTAATGCCATGATGCAAGCCATCGAAAAACACAACAGTTTTTTCTTGT
Organism: Spirulina sp. SIO3F2; assembly: GCA_010672165.1. GTDB lineage: Bacteria > Cyanobacteriota > Cyanobacteriia > Cyanobacteriales > Spirulinaceae > SIO3F2. Next base: position 13,876 of record JAAHHN010000132.1, read on the forward strand.
CAGAGTTTCGATTCTGAAGCAACAGGTAGAGACAAATGGCTAGGGTAAAGTATAGTGAACCATAAATTATTTCACCATACCCAACTCGAATATCAAAAAGAATTTGAGGGATAATATAAGCAGAATCAGGAACTCGAAATGAGGCATGCCAAGCCATGTCTGCAAGGAATTGGTTCAATTCAAAATCAATCGCCCAGAGTAAAAGCACAGCAATGAAAGCGATCGCGCCTAAAAGAGCCGCCAATCGACTCAAGAAATATTGCAATTTGAGTTTATGGTGTTGTCGCAGATTCAACACCATAATCGTTAAACTGAACGGCACCGCATAGGCAACCAGAATCGGTAAGGTTCCTAAGGCGGCTCCTAGAAAACTAAATCCCAAACCATATCGCCAGACTGAATCCTGGAGAAGAAACCATAGACCGATCGCCAGATAAGCCATACCCAAAGCGTCTGGACGTAAACCTACCAGTGACATCCAAGTTGCATAGATGATGGGCAGCACCAGAATTGAATGGTCTGAAAATCGATAATGTCTCAGAGTTGCGGCGGTAAAAATCGAGAAGACGACATAACAGACGTATTGGAAGAATAGTAAGCTAGCGGTGCGATCGCCAAACAAAGTAATCCACCCGGCTAAGGTATAGGAGTGGAAAGGAGGCGTCACCAAAAAACGTTCAACGGTCTGCGGTGCCCACATCGCCAAAAGCGGGTTAACAAACTGGCCTGTTTTGACCAAATTAATAGCAGCACCAATATAGAAAAGATCATCACCAAACGGCTGGGGAAAGCCGTTAATATACAAAATTAACCAAAAGAGTATTATCCAAGTTATTAGCACCCAAAATGGTCGGTATTGACCGAGGATTAATCGTTTTAATGGAATTTTCAAATGCTCTTTCCTCACAAGCTCATGAGTTGGCTTATGGCATAGCCAAGACCCTCGATCATATCCTGCTATAGCAAGCTTATGTTGGTTGAGAGACGTAGAGTTCCTGTAGCGATGACAGCCTGGAAGATCGCAGAGCAAATGAACTAAAACTGGACAAAGATAGCTACCGACTATATACAACACATAGAATTTCAAGATTTTTGAGCGATTGAGGCGGCCGATCGCTCTACTACCTCAGCTTCTTGCGGCAATCGGATCACAAACGTCGTGCCGTCGCCCAACTTCGAGAGGCAATCAATCGTGCCTTTATGGGTTTCAACTACAATTTGATAACTAATCGAGAGCCCAAGACCAGTCCCCTGACCAATGGGTTTGGTGGTGAAGAAGGGATCAAACAATTTGGACTTGGTGACATTGTCCATGCCTTGGCCATTATCTTGGATGCGAACTTCTAATTCATGATGTTCAGACAACCAGCGTGTTTGAATTGTGATGGCGGGTTGCAGGTCATTGGCCGATGCAAAGTATTCATCCGCCTCTTCCAGGGCATCGATCGCGTTAGCGATAAGATTCATAAACACCTGATTGAGTAAACCTGGATAGCAATCGATCAGGGGTAATTCACCATAGTCTTGACGGACTTGGATCGGTCGTTGAGTTTTAGTGCCTTTGAGGCGACTGCCTAAAATCATTAAGGTGCTATCCAGACCCGTATGGATATCCACGGCCTTTTGTTCAGCTTCATCTAGACGTGAGAAGGTACGCAACGACTTCACAATTTCACGGATGCGTTCAGCCCCAACCCGCATTGAAGTCAAGAGTTTCGGCAGATCGGTTTGCAGAAAGTCCCAATCAAGATCTTCAAGCAACTCCATCAAATCCGGGGGTTGGGTTTCGAAATGGGCTTGATATTCTCGTAGGAGGTGCAGCAAATCTTCGGTATACCCTGTGGCATGGGTTACATTTCCGTAGATAAAGTTGACAGGATTGTTGATTTCATGGGCAACACCTGCAACCAATTGACCCAAGCTGGACATTTTTTCACTACGAATGAGCTGGGTTTGGGTTTGCTGCAACTGGGCTAAAGCGGCTTTCGCTTCTTGGGCACTCGTTTGAGCGCTGGTATAGAGTTCGGACTGATTGAGGGCGATCGCCACCTGCTCCACAACGCCTTCAAGCAGTTCTATATCTGTCACCGTCCAATGATAAGGATGGGCAACCCCACAGAGCACAACCCCCATTTTGCCCGCACGGGTGATGATCCGGCTGGCAAGCACAGCCCGATAACCTCGTTCCTCCAAAATTTGGCGGAGGTTGGGAGATGCAACGCTGGCTGTATCATCAATGCTTAGAAGTTCACAGGCTGCTAATTGTTCGATCAAAGGAATACGAATGTCGTTTTGAGCCAAGACCGACGGCAAATGGGGATGCTTAACTTCATGCACGACTTGCCAGGTTTGGGTCTCGGCGTTAACCCAAGAAAAGGTGCAGCGATCGCTACGCAGCAGTTGAAAAATTTCCGTTACGGCGGTGACAATCACATCGTCGGAATCTAGAGAATCACGAATTTGGCTAGAGAGACGCTGCTTGAGGACAAAGGCTTGCTCCTGATGAGCCATCAGTTCACGCCGCGATTGCGTTAGTTCTTGACGGGCTTGTTCATTCCGAAATCGTGCAGCAGCAACAGTGGCAGCACCCAGAGCCAGAATCAATAGGGTTCCCAACCCACTCCACAGCACTCGGGTTCGCAGCGGTTGCATTTGTTGCGCTAATACTGCATTGGGCATCAGTGCAATTAATTGCCAGTTATAGGTCTGTACTGTTGCTTGATCCACCACAATTTTGCCTTGGGGATTGTAGTCTTGAGCAATGTCCAGCACAGGAATTGTCCGAAACGTATAGAGCGCAGTCGCAGTTTGGAAATGCCCCCGGGACGTTCGCTCCAATTCCTGCCAAACGTCTGGCCATTGCTGGGGAACCGATTGATGCTGCCGAATCGGTAATTCCATCCCCCATTCCTTAGCGGCATCATCATGCTTGATCCAATATCCATCACCATTGATCAATTGAATGGTGTACGGGAGTTGCTCATTTTGTCGGGTTAAGCTCATGAGTAAACGATTCCCGAGATAATTAAAAATCAAGACACCTTGCCATTCTCCTTGGTCGTTAAAGATGGGGGTTGCCAAACGAAGAACAGGCTTAAATGGACGCTCAATCACACCATTTTCAATATTGAGATTAAAGGGCGAGAGATAAATATCCCCAGGGTTGAGGGTGCGACTGATTTTAAAGTAAGTCCGATCGCTTTTATTTTGCAAATCTGCCGACGGCACAAGCTTAGGCATGCCATCTTGATAGTTAATGCGGACAATTTCTTGGCCAGTGCGATCGAGTACTCGCACTTGATCGTAAAGCTGTTTGCGTTGCATAAACGTCAAGAGCACGGCTTGGATATGGTCTAAGGCCGGACTTTGAGTATGATTGACATCTCCTGGATGAGCGATCGCATGGGCGAGTTCGTGATGATCAGCTAAGACGAGCAAATCTGCGATCGCGGTTTCAAAATCACTGGTAATAAACTGCTGTTCTTGTTCGAGTTCATGGGTTTGGCTCTGGCGCACAGATTGTCGCAAGGCCTTGGTTTCGGAATAGTAAAATAGTCCACAACCTGCGCCGACCAACACAGCCAAGGGAGTAAACAACCACAGGAAGCGGGAAGTCAGCGGCCGAGGCAGGTGAAGAAAATTGCGCATAATGGAATGAAAGTTTGAGCTAGGGATTTCTGGCACGGACAGTCAATACAGTTCACTCCATTCATCAAGACGGGGTGTCCGGTCACTGCATCTTGACGATCAGGATGCTTTCTCCAACACCTGTTCAAAACATTTAGTGAGGTATCCCAATTATATTCGGGGTTTTCAATCGATGTCTTTTACGCTGTTTCGCTGATGCTGCAAGTCATCAAGCCCCCCACGCCTCTGCCGCATTCTTTTGATGCTCCCTCCGTCTTCTTAGCCGGGTCGATTGCAATGGGTCAGGCAGTAGATTGGCAGGCTCAGGTGGCGCGATCGCTCCAAGGAGAAGACCTGATTTTGCTCAATCCGCGCCGCGATGACTGGGATGCTACCTGGGAGCAACGCAGCCGTAACCCCGTTTTTCGGGCACAGGTGGAATGGGAGCTGGCTGCCCAAGCGCAAGCCACGCTCATCATGATGTATTTTGCTCCCCAGACCCAAGCGCCAATCACCTTACTCGAATTGGGGCTCTTTGCCGCTAGTGGCAAGCTCATTGTCTGTTGTCCAGAGGGGTTTTGGCGTCAAGGAAATGTAGAAATTGTTTGTCAGCGCTACGGTGTGCCGATGGTGGCGAGTTTGGCTGAATTAGTGGTGGCAGTTCGGCAACAGTTAGAGTTGCTCTCTGTCCAATGAGAGTCGTGACGTGGCTAAGGGCTGTCGTCAGTTGAGCGATGGCACGGCACGACATCGTCTTAACCTGGATTATTCATAAGGCAGGCGTCCCGCCTGCCAATGGATTAAGCTTAATGCCCAGCGGTTTTGGATGAGAGTCATGAATAATGCAAGCTAAACCGCTTGGAACTAACAAAATCTCCCTTTTCCTCGGTTTTCTGTAGCAATCATCACAGCGTTCAGCGTCAGAGAATTGGTGAATTAGCGTGTAGAGTAATTAAGACATGTCATTCTGACGAAACCCACAGATGGTTGATGGACTAATGGGCGCGATCGCCCCAAGTGCGGCGGCACTCCTCAAGCAGCCGCTTTTGAATACAGCAATTTTAGCAACGGCCGAAGCCGAGTCTGGAGCAGCCGAACCGGAAGGCGCTCTCGTGCTGGCAGGGGTCTTGGTCAGTTTGATTGTGATCTATGCAGCCAGCAAACTGGGCGGTGAGCTTTGCGCTCGGATCAATCTGCCCCCTGTGCTGGGTGAACTCGTGGGAGGCGTTTTGGTTGGGATTTCTGCCCTGCATTTAATTCTGTTCCCCGGAGAAGGCACTATCGCTGCTGATTCCCAGATCATGCAGTTTTTGCAGTTCACCAGTCATCTGTCCCCCGAGACCGCAACAGCAGTTTTCCAATCCCAAAGCGAAGTCATTTCCGTTCTCTCGGAAATTGGGGTGATTATTCTGCTGTTTGAAATTGGTTTGGAATCCAAGCTCGATGAACTGCTGCGGGTAGGTCCCCAAGCAGCGATCGTCGCTGTGGTGGGTGTGGTTGCGCCCTTCGTCGCAGGCACCTTGGGCTTAATTTATTTTTTCAATATTGCCGCCATCCCAGCGATTTTTGCGGGGGCAGCCTTGACCGCCACCAGCATTGGTATCACAGCTAAGGTACTAGCGGAGATTGGTCAACTGGCTTCAACAGAAGGACAAATTATTATTGGGGCTGCGGTTTTAGATGACGTCTTGGGTATTATCGTGCTGGCGGTTGTGGCCAGTTTGGCGAAGACAGGGGAAGTGGAAATTGGCAATATCATCTACCTGATCATCAGCGCAGCGGTTTTTCTGGTGGGATCAATCTTGCTGGGACGCTATGTGATTCGCCCCATCTATGAAACGTTAGTCGCTCGGATGCAGACCCGAGGCGAACTGTTGCTGTTGGCGCTGGTGTTTGTGTTTGCTCTCTCCTATGTGGCGACAGTGATTGAACTCGAAGCGATTCTGGGGGCGTTTGCAGCAGGTCTGATTTTGGCAGAAACCCAAAACCGCAATGACTTAGAGAAACAAGTCCTCCCAGTGGCAGATATGCTGGTGCCGATCTTTTTTGTGGTGGTGGGGGCTCGCACAGATTTGAGTGTGCTGAATCCCGCGATCCCAGCTAATCGGGAAGGCCTGATTATTGCAGCATTCCTGATTGCGGTGGCTATTGTGGGTAAAGTCATTACCGGCTTTACGGTGTTTGGCCAAGGCGATCTCAAAAAGCTGGCAATCGGCGTCGGCATGATTCCTCGGGGCGAAGTGGGCTTGGTTTTTGCTGGGGTCGGTGCAGAAAGTGGTGCGCTATCATCGGCGACTGAGGCTGCCATTATCATGATGGTGATTTCAACCACATTCTTGGCTCCCCCTTTGTTACGGATTGTTTTTCGGGAACCAGAAGAATCTCCCGATACAGTGGAAGCGGGGTCATAATCGAAGCAACCTCATCAACACTCTAAAAGGAATCGTTAACTCACGTGAAGCCCTACGGATGGTTCTTCAGTGCCTTGACACTGATCTGTTTTTGTTTACCCGCAGAGGCAGCTCGTTTGCTGTCCTGGGAGTTTGAGCGCCGTGAAAACCGCTTGATTTTCGTCACGGATGAATCGGTTTTGCCTAAGGCCCGCCTACTGAATAATCCCACGCGTCTGGTGATCGATTTACCCGGGGTTGATTTAGCCCAGCAGGCTGTTCAGGAGCGGGTTGGCGGTGCGATCGCCTCCATTCAAAGTGAACAGGTGGATGCGGACAATAGCCGCCTCACCATCGAGCTTGACCCCAACTATCAGGTCGATCCCCAAAAGATTGAAATTCGGGGGCTTTCTCCCACCCGCTGGCAGGTGGCGTTGCCCACACCCCAGCGCATTACGCTGCGGGATCTGCCCCCGG
>JAAHHN010000133.1 GCA_010672165.1 Spirulina sp. SIO3F2
TTATTACGAGCGGCTAGCGGAGTTGCTGGAGCAGCAGGGTCGAGTGGATGAGGGTGCGATCGACTCGGCCTTCAAGGCGAATAGCATCCGGCAGCCCAGCCGTACCATTGGCTTCCAGGACGTTGCGTTCAATGGCTGTGCCTTCTGCTCGAAAGCCTGTAACAATCCCTGCGCCCTGGTGATGAGCGATCACGTTGTCTTGAATTGAGAGATTCTCCGCATTCAGGATATAAATACCATGAGCGGAACGAGGGGTTTCGGGGGGCTGATTGGGGGCTTGACCAATCCAGTTGCCCATTAGCATGATGTTCTGGGGGGCGCGATCGCTATCTCGAAAGGGAAAGTAGTAGGGCGTATCCCGACCTTGGGAAGCGCTTGGCGGTGCGCCCGGATGGGCAACGACCACATTAGCAACGATTGAGCCAGCAGTGGCAGTATGCGGCTGGTTAAAGCCATAAATGCTCAGCGCTTTGACCTGAATCTCGTCAGCCACCAAGATTAAGCCTTGAGGAACAACCGCTTCAGGGGCAGGGGTGAGCGCAATCAGAGGAATCAGGGTTTCTGTACCCACTTCATCCACTTGTCGCTGCATTTGGCTGCTGCCATCAATAACTACACCCGGAGCTTGCACTTCAGGAAGGACTTGGGTGAGTGAGATGGTGGTTTGGTCGGGAGGGAGTTGGAACTGAATGCGGCTCTTGCCTGCTTTCGGGACGATTTGCAGGCGTTCGCGGGGGGAGAACTTTTCGAGGGGGCGATCGCCATTCAAAAACGTCAGCGCTTCCCGGAGAGTGACTTGACCGTCGTTGCGATCGAGGGTGTCGGCGTTGCTGTTAACGGTGACTTGCCACGCGGTGGGTTCAGCTTGGCCCCAGGCAGCCGTGGGCAGAAGAGTGAGAAGAACGGCAAGGAGCAGAGACTTGGGGGGTTGGCTCAAAAGGGAATAAACCATAATCCATTAGTTTGGCAAGGTGGAGTTAGGAACTGTCATTATTCAGGCTAGAGGGGCGTTATTAGCGAGTACTGATACCAAATCCGTTTTGTATGGAGTAAGAATGATGCTCGCCTTGTGATCGCTCAAAAGCCATATCTGGTGGGCAATGCCCACCCTACGGAAGAGTTTAGCCTTTGCTATGCGGATTTGGTATGAAAGCCATATCGGATAAGCAATTGAGCGTCTGCCCCCCAAAACAGGGAAAGGGGCTGTAAGTCAGTTATAGCAAGCGTTTTAAATCTAACGAATGACAGCCCCTAATCTGCTTCGCCAATCAGGGTAAACGCCGCCCAATTCCTGGGTTCTGGGTGACTCTGCATTGTTGCCAGCATCGCCTGCCGCAGGGCTTGGGCATTATCTCCCGTTTGCTCTCGCTGGCTATAGAACTCAGTCATCAATTGAGCGGTTGGAGCATCAGGTACCTGCCAGAGGGAAACCAGAACACTGGGCACTCCGGCAGCAATAAAGGAGCGGGAGAGTCCCACTACACCATCACCCGTAATCCGTCCGCGTCCAGTGTCGCAGGCGGAGAGCACCACTAGATCGGCTTTCAGGTTCAAATCAAAAATTTCTTCGGCGGTGAGCAAACCATTCACCTGTCCAAGTTCAGGGTTGAAGTTGGGGTCGGGGGCGAGAGCGATCGCGCTTCCAATCCCCCGAATATCATCGAGCAGGCCGTGAGTGGCCAGATGAATCAGTTCCGCGTTTTGCATCTGTGCAACCATTGCCGATTTATGGGCGGCATTTCCAGTGATCGCGTTGGTATCGAGTAAGTCTGCAATAGCCTTAGCTTCTTGTTCTGCGCCAGGGAGTGGGGTTAAGGGTTGGGGTGTTTCGCCGAAATCGGGGGCGATGCTCGGCATGGTGGGATTGCCGACGATGAGTGCGCCATTGCCGAGGGGAGACTGTTGTTTTTGGGTGCGGGTGAGGCTGAGGGTTTGGATGGAGGGGGCGGTGAGGATGGTGTGGTTTTGGATCAGGTATTCACCTGTGGCGTTTTTGAGGGCGGGGAAGGGGACGAGGAAGAGGCTGCTTTGGGGGATGAAGATAACGCGATCTTCGGGGTTTTGGGGCAGGAGGTCAGTAATGGGTTCGATCAGCAGGCTATGGAGTTTACGGAGGAGTTGGTCGTCGTCAGTGAGTTTTTGTTTTTGCGGATCGCGGGGACGGACGGCAACGAGGCGGTTGAGGTTGCGGAGGTCAAGACCGCGGACACCGAGGGAGTCACGGGTGAATTGCACTAAATCTTCGAGGCTGAGGTCGTCATTGCGCCAGAGGGGAGTGAGATCGACTTGGCGAAAGCTGATGTTGCCGTTGGGGGGAATGACCCAGATGTAGAGAGCAGATTCTTGGATGGATTCTTGGCCGGGTTTATCGTCAAGATCAAAATCATCGTAAACGACAGAATATTCAATAAGCGTAGCGTTTTGGGCTTTGGCAACTTGTTGTATTTGAGCGAGATTAGGAGGAGTGATATTAACTTTAGAATTATCAGTATTCAGACGGCTGACGAGGAGTTCGACGAAAGCACGAGCGCGACCGCGTTCGGCAGTTTCGAGAGCGGCGATGGTTTTGTTTTGGGCGATTTGGACTTGTTGGAGAGCGCGGTAAGTGCGGGATTGTTGTTCAAAGATTGAGACTTTATTGGTGTCGTTGCCACCAAGGTCAGCACGAATAGATTCATAGACTTGAGCCGCTGCTAGAAGTTGTTGCTCGGCTTTGGAGTATCGATCGAGATTTTGGAGGGCAGCGCCCAAATTGTTGAGTGAGTCACCTTCGCCTTGCTGATCGCCCATTTCGCGGGCGATATCCAGAGATTGTTCATGGAACGCGATTGCCCGTTGGTACTGACCCAGGGAAAAGTAGGCAATACCCAGATTGTCGAGGGAGGCAGCTTCCCCTTGCCGATCGCCCATTTCGCGGGCGATATCCAGAAATTGTTCATGGAACGCGATTGCCCGTTGGTACTGCCTGAGGGAGAAGTAGGCGTTTCCCAGATTGCCGAGAGAGGTGGCTATCCTTTGCCGATTGCCGATGTCGCGGGCGATATCCAAAGCTTGTTCATGGAGGGCGATCGCCTGTTGGTGCTGACCGAGAGCATTATAGACCCCACCCAGGTTGCCGAGGGAGATAGCTTCCCCTTGCCGATCGCCGATTTCGCGGTCGATTACGAGAGATTGTTCATGGAGGGCGATCGCCCGTTGGTATTGTCCGAGAGCATCATAGGCCCTACCCAGGTTACCGAGGGAGGCAGCTGTCCCTTGCCGATTGCCGATGTCGTGGGTGATATCGAGAGCTTGTTCATGGAGGGCGATCGCCTGTTGGTACTGCCCGAGGGAGAAGTAGGCGCTTCCTAGGCTGCCGAGAGAGACAGCTGTTCCTTGCCGATCGCCGATTTCGCGTTTGATATCCAGAGCTTGTTCATAGAACGCGATCGCCTGCGGGTACTGCCCGAGGGAGAAGTAGACCCTACCCAGGCTTTCGAGGGAGGCAGCTTCCCCTTGCCGATTACCGATTTCGCGGTCGATTACGAGAGATTGTTCATGGAGCGTGAGCGCCTGTTGGTACTGCCCGAGGGAGAAGTAAGTGCTCCCCAGGTTGCCGAGAGAGGCGGCTGTCCTTTGCCGATCGCCGATGTCGCGGGCGATATCCAGAGCTTGTTCATAGAACGTGATTGCCCGTTGGTACTGTCCGAAAGCATCATAGACCCTACCCAGGTTGCCAAGAGAGACGGCTTCCCCTTGCCGATTGCCGATGTCGCGGGCGATATCCAGAGCTTGTTCATAGAACGCGATCGCCCGTTGGTACTGTCCGAAAGCATCATAGACCCTACCCAGGTTGACAAGGGAGGAGGCTTCCCCTTGCCGATCACCGATGTCGCGGGTGATATCCAGAGCTTGTTCATAGAGCGCGATCGCCCGTTGGTATTGTCCGAGAGCATCATAGGCCCCACCCAGGTTGCCAAGAGAGGCGGCTTCCCCTTGCCGATTGCCGATGTCGCGGGCGATATCCAGAGCTTGTTCATGGAGGTCGATCGCCCGTTGATACTGTCCGAGAGCATCATAGACCCTACCCAGGCTGCCGAGGGAAGCGGATTCTCCTTGGCGATTACCGATTTGACGGTAGAGGGTCAGGGCTTGCTGCCAAGACTGCGATGCTGCATTGAACTGGCTTGTTTGATATTGCTGACGTCCCTGCTCAAACAATCGATATGCTTCGTCTGAGTCAGTCGCTTGGTGATCAGTTCCTGTCCCCTGCATCACCTCCAAGCTCAACCGATAAGCTCCCGTCTCCCCGCCCTGCGCCGTATTCGCCAACACACCATAGATGCCATTTGCTGGCACCGTCACCACCACTCGTGCATTGGTGCCGCCACCACTGTCATTATCCTCAGTAATCTTATTGCCTTCCTCATCCGCCACAATCAAATAGGCATCAAACGCCCTACTCTCCAGCGTAATCACCACCTGCTCCCCCGCCTGGCCCTCTAACCAATGGACGTTGTAATAACTGCCATCCTGATCCAGAAAATAGCTCTCCTCCGTCGTGATCTCCCCCTCAATCACCTGAGTGGTCTGAGCCATCCCATCACTTGCCTGTCCCCACACCAACAGCACCGACAACCCACCCAACACCTTCATCGCCAAACGCATACCGCTAAACCTCCTAACCCAGACTAATCAACTCATTCAATAACCCGTTTGCATTGTGGCCGAAAAACTCCAGCGATGGGGTCGTGTTTCAAAATTTGTATTGGTCAGTGGTGGGTTAGGGGCAGGGAGACTCAGACCTACGGTTGATTGGGGTTAAGCGGATAAAACACCCGCACAAAAGGTGCTTTGCGATAGCGCCGATATACATCAAAATCCTGATCCAGCGTCGCAATCTGGGCAATATTCAACCGCTCCGAAATTGCCACCAACGACAAATCCGCAAAATCACCTGGCAAATCTTGATACGTCTCATTCAACTCCTGAATACGTCGGTAATCCGCCGCCACTAACGGCTCCGCCCGGATAACCCCCTGCTCCATCGCAGACAAAAAATGATTCTGCACCCGAACATCTGGAGCCAACAACCACATCACCTCTGTGACACAAGCCACCGTGGTCACAAGCTGCTCAGTACAACCCCCCAAAAACTCAACAACTGAATCGTGATAGCAATCGCGGTGATTATAAAACGCTACCAATACCCCACTATCCACCAAAACATAAAGGCTGGGTCGCATCATGGCTGCTGCCGCCTGGCCTGCCGAGTTTGCAGATGTTCCGCAATTTTACGTTTGCGCACCGATCGCGCTGACGAATCCACCTCACCATCGAAGAACGCCTGACGGTAATTCCCCATTCTGGCCAGCACAGTCTGGGAGGGTTTGAGGGCAGCCAGATAATCCCTTAGGAGCTTTTTGACCAACTCCTGACTCGGAACCTGCTCCTGGGCCAGGATTTCAATTAAGTATTGTTCGGCTTCATCATCTAAATTAACGGCAAGCATGGTTTACGCTGCTCCTGCAATCACACCATCAAATCCTAACCAAAATTAGACTTGATCTTCGCCCCACCCAGCAACCCCGCGACGCATACACCCGCCACCAAACCGCTCCACACCTTCACCGCCAGACCCATCAACTCACTCAATAACCGTTTGCATTGTGGCCGAAAAATCCCAGTGATGGAGTCATGTTTCAAATTTTGTATTGATCCGGTCGGTTGGGGGCGAACTAGTACTCGACGGCAGAAATAAGCCACCTATTCAAAATCCACCCAATATCTGTCATACAGACACTTTGAACTTTGAACTCTGCACTTTGAACTTCCGCCCTGCGGTACTAGGCTGTCCCGCCCTAACCCACCAACAACCAAATCGACTGCAACGACCCAATCACCACCCCTAAAATCCCCCCCAAATTCACGATCGCCTGCAACTCACTCCGCACAATCCCCTGCACCGTCGCCTCCAGATGCTCAGGCGTTGTAGCCATCACGCGATCGACAATCAACTTCTCCAACGAGAGAATCGGCAAAATCTTCGCCACCAAAATTTCTAACTCTTCTTCTAGGTAATTTTCCAAAATCAACGCCAGCTCCCAACTCACCACTTCCAGCGACGAATGAATCACATCCGAGTCCCGCAACCGCTGCACCAACAACCCCGAAAAATGCGGCCAATCAATGGAATCGCTGAGACTCATCAACAGCTCACCGCCCCGAGTTTGCAGATAGGTGCGAATCGTTTCCTTGGTGGTTTGGCGCAACTGCTCCAGGGTTGATTCGGGTAGATTTTGCAATGAAACCTGCTGAAACCAAAACCGGAGACGATCGCGGATCTCCAGCGATAAAATCAACTCCTGTAACCGAGCATTGGCAATTTCTGGTTCATCAATACAAAACGCCCGCAACCGAATTAGAGAATTCTGTATCCCAAACAAATTGGCTACCACCCAGGCCGTACCACTGGTCTTTTCCCGGAAGCCCTCATCAATCACCAAAATATTGCGATCGGTGAGAAATTCAATCAATGCCTGACGCAATATATCCGGCGGCAACACATCCCGCAGCAAGCTATCTGCTAGTTGTCGCGCTTGGCGATCGCTGAGTCGTAACTCCAACACCACCCGCTCAAAGAGGTGATCCATCTGCTCTTCAAGGAAATCATCTTGATGGGCGAGATGATCAAGCAAACGGGGGAACGACTGAGTCATCAAGTCATGGAGAATATCCGCCAGAATTTTGGCTGTCTTCTCTTCCTGTTCCGCTTGAATTTGCTTCAGCGCCAGCCGCAACAGCCAGAGCAATGCTGTTTGCACCCGTTCGGTTTTCAGCAGGCGCTGAGTGATCTTCTCCAGTTCGCTCGGCGTTAACAACGATTCCATAATTGTGTCCGCCACCCGCTGGGCCAAGCGCTCCTGGTTACGCGGAATCAAACCGGGCGTGAAGGGAAGCCGGGTTTTGCCAAGATACCGTGCCTTGTAGGGGCGAAAGAGCATCCGAATCGCCAAGTCATTGGTGAAGTAACCAATAATGCCCCCGGCTAGCGGCGGGATAAGAATAAACCCTAGGGTTGAGAAATCCACAGCAAGATTAAGCTGACACCTGATCTCATACTACGCTGTTTGCCGCCGCCTTTTGCACGACGAGAATCCCCATCATGCCGCCAAGGAGGGGGTAATGCTGGGCTTGGGCAAACCCTGCTTGCCGGGCCAACTCAATCTGTTCTGGGCCTTGGGGGAAGCGATCGACTGTGGGGCCAATGTAGGCATAGTCTGCCTTGAGGTCAAACTGTTCCGCTGTGGGCACGACAACGCGATCGAGATACCAGGCTTGGAATTGTTGCACCCAAGGCTGAGTTGGGCGGTGGAAATCGAGGATTGCGGCTTTCGCGCTGGGCTTGAGCACCCGTTCGAGTTCTCGGAGCGCTTGGGGAATATCCGTGACGTTGCGCAGGCCATAGCCCATGGTGGCGCAGTCAAAATGGGCGTCTGGACAGGGCAAATCTAGTGCATCCCCAGCTTGCCAAGTTAAGTTGTGGTCGGGATATCTGGCTTGACCGCGCTCGGCTGCGATCGCCAACTGAGCTGGAGCAAAATCTACCCCCGTGACGCTGCCTGTTTTCCCCACTGCCCGCGCCAACAGCAGGGCAATATCCCCGCTGCCACAGCATATATCTAATGCTTGATGGCCCGGTGCGGCCTCCGCCCACTGCACCGCCATCTTTTTCCAGACGGTATGGAGTCCCCAACTTAATTGCTGGTTTAGCTCATCGTAGACCGGGGCGATGCGGTTAAAAAGTGCTTGAATTTCTGGGGCTGAAGAATGGGTCATAAGAAAATAACTGCTCTCAGAGAGACTGCAATTGAATTGAGCCTGGAGGACAGTTTACGTCGATTTGATTGGCTGCGAGTGTAGGTAGTTCTAAGGGTCGAGTCGTAGGGCGCTTGCTCTGGCACACAGCTTGCACCGTAGTGGTCGGTTTTTCACCATCCGGGACGGGAACGATAAAAAGGGCTCCACTGTAGCTTTTGAAGCGAAACAGCAACGTTCTACTCCGGTGGGGAACTGCAAGTAAATAAACAGCAGTTTGCGGTTGAGTTGAAGGCAGAATTTCGTAGCGATACAAATCATCCTCAGTTCGGAGCTCCCCTAAGGGATTCCCATACTGACTGAGGATCATCAGCGAAGGGGCAAATTCGCCTGTTTCAGCATGGTAGAGCCATTGCGTTTGGAGCAGCCGACTGATGTGACTTTCGGGGATTGCCACTTTAGCTTTGTTGGCTTTTGTAAAGAGCAAAGGCAACCCAAACATCACCACCAATCCTAAAACTAGGCAACCACATCCGAGTCCTCCAAGCCAACGCCACAAGACTTTCCCATTACTGTTTTGAGCATTACCAACGGGGGGGGGTGGGGATTCAGGTGAAGATTCCATCTAACTGGCGCAAAATCTTGAGAATTGAAGCTCAATTATGGATTAGGTGCGCCTAATCTGAATGATTAGGGAAGCTGAAACCAGAGCGTCTCAGGAAAGGATACACTAATACCTAGAGGACTGAAGCATCAGAATTTCTTGATTACCCAACCCATGTATTGAAGTGGCTTTCAATACGGCAGCGATGATGATGAAGTGATGTGAGCCTCAACCCCTAGCCTTGCAACCTTCATTCGGTTCAGTGGAATGTCCCAACTTGAGATCAAATCCCGGCTCCTCTCAACTCCTGCGCGATCACACCCCCAAAATTACCCCCAAGATCCCCGCCGACCGGATCGTCGCCAAATGCTGATGGAGAGTGCGCTGGGGATGGTTGCAACGCGAAGCTTCCCGGCGATCGTCGGCACGGCGGATATGATGCTCAAATCCTCAGGCGTGACGCTGGTGGGCTATGAGAAAATTGGAGCAGGTTATTGTACTGCAATTGTCCGAGGGAAGACGGCAGATGTGCGTTTGGCCGTTGAAGAAGGGGCTCGCACTGCTGAACAGTTTGGTCAACTCGTCTCCAAGATGGTGCTAGCGCGACCGATGCCGAATCTGGAAGTGATCTTTCCGATTGGTACCCATTTTCAAGAGCTGCAACAGGAACAACGGGGCTACAGTCGTCTGAGTAATCAGTCACTGGGACTATTAGAAACGCGAGGTTTCCCGGCGATGGTGGGGGCGGCTGACGCCATGCTCAAAGCGGCTGATGTCAGCTTGGCGGGTTATGAAACCATTGGTGATGGGCTCTGTACCGCCCTAGTACGAGGCACAGTGGCGAATGTGGCGGTGGCTGTAGAAGTGGGAATGCACGAAGCGGAGCGCATTGGTGAGTTTAGCGCAGTAATGGTAATTCCTCGCCCCTTGGAAGATCTAGAGCAAACGTTGCCTGTGGCCGACTACTGGTTAGAGAAGCCCGATCCGCTGCCGATTTTAATGCCGAAGCAAAAGCCAACGGCCAAAGAGCGCTTGGTGGCGCTGCCAGAACTCGAAAAGGTCAAAGCACCATTGCGGCTAGAGGAGCCCAAAGAAGAAACGGTGAAACCCCCCTTGAAGTTAGAGCAACCCCAAATTGAAGATGCGGAGTTAGACTGAGGTGATCGTCTCGCAGGTCTTTCCAGAGCTGAAGTTGACAGTGACTGAGATTTTGGAAGCTGAGTGAATCTGAATCGTGTAGCCTCAATGACACAACCCCTCAGAGTTCTAATCGTCGAAGACACCCCCGATCGCCAAAAGATTTTGACCCAGCTTTACCGCGATCAGGCTTGGGTGTTGGTCGAGAGCAGCCATCGGGCGATCGCTTTACTCAATGCCTATGATTTTGATCTTATTTCCTTGGACTACAACATCAAGGGTGATGCTGAAGGAGATACCGTTGCCCGAACGCTCCAGAATTCCAGAAACCGCAACAGTCGCGTGATTATCCATTCCATGAACCCGAAAGGCGCTGAACGGATCGCTGCAATCTTGCCCCGAGCAATTCAGATGCCTGTGCATCGAATGGTTCGTTCTAACGCTTATTTTCGGCAATTGCGAGCGGCGATTAATGAGCAAGGTGTTGAATTCGATTGGAACCTCTCGTGACTGAGACGCTAAAATTTTGCCAATGGGTTTGAGCCAACTTCCTGTAAACACTACAGATTGCAACAATTTCATCCGATTTGGCGCTCCCATCCCAGAAAATAGATGGCCGATACCCCCTCACATCACCCCTTACTTAAGGAATTAACGTTATGAGCGTTGATGATCGCAATTGGTTTCAACTTATTTTTGATTTCCGTTCCTCAGTTATCCCTGGTGTGTTTGGCCAGGTTTTGGTGCTGGTCATTTTTGCAGCCCTTGTATCGCTAGCTAATCAGAACGGTCTTCCCCTCAGTGCCATTGATTCAGATAGTATTGGCAGTCTAATTCCAGAACTGGTTCTCGGTTTGTTGCTGGTGTTTAGAACTGATGCTGCCTACACTCGCTTTTGGGAAGGCAGCGGCATTATTAGCGACATTGTAGATCTCAGCCGGAGTTTAGCCCGGAGTATCTGGGTTTACGTGGATGCTGACGATGAAGCCGCCGAGCAAGAGAAAATTGCCCACACTCGGATTGTGGGTCTATTCCTCGCATCGGTGAAGCAACATTTGCGGAGTGAAAATGTAGATGCACCAATGCAGGCATTGCTCACAGATGGGCAAACCAAAGAGCTGCAAGAGGTGAACCATATGCCTTTACGTATTACCCAATGGCTGTCGGTTTATCTTAAAAAAATGCGACAAAAGGGTAAATTGAGCGACATCATGTTTACGGAACTGAATAAAATTCTTGATCAACTTACACTCAGTATGGGGTCTTGTGAACGGATCTTGGGCACTCCCTTGCCTCTCGCCTATGCAATCCATCTCAAGCACCTCTTGTTTCTCTATTTCCTGACAGTTCCTTTCAAGCTCGTAGCCACACTTGGCTGGCTAACGCCTCTGGCGGTGGGAGTTATTGCCTTTGCCCTCTTGGGCATTGAGGAGATTGGGCTGGAGATTGAAAACCCCTTTGGCTACGATCCCAACGACCTGCCGTTAGATGAGCAAGCGCAAGAGTTGCGGGATGATATCGAGGAAATTATTGCCGGGAAAATACAACCAGTGTCTGATTAATTGATTATTAGCAATAACTAAAGCCAATTTGGAATTGGGTTTTGAATGCTTTGAGTCCGTAGCTTTTAAAGCAGTAGAAATCCAGTTTCTTATTTTTATATCCAATGAACCTCTGTACAAGACGAAAGTTGTAGGATGTAGATTGGGGTTGACGAAGGAAACCAAACACCAGCGAGAATTACAGGGAATGTGTTGGTTTATTCTGTGAGAAGTAAGCTACGTTAATCACTCAACCCAACCTACGAAATTATCAGGGCTTTAGACCATGTCTGATTTTTTTTCCTGCACTTAGCCAATGAACACTCTTTATGCGTTGTCGATCGCTCCTTTTAAACCTCGGTTGCATTTTACTGCTAGCCCCCCTCGGAATGATTGCTGTTTTAGTGGGCTTGCATTGGCTGGGTTGGCTCAATGCTTGGCAATTCCCCTTGATTCCAGTGGCAAAATTTTGCATCTTCGGTGGTTTGGGGTGTTTGGGACTCGCTTGGGTTATGCAACGCGATCGACTCCAATGGCAGGGTTTTCGATGGCCAAGACAGTGGCAAAAACAATGGTGTATTGGACTGCTTATCACTTTCCTCTGTGCCAATTTGCCGCTCTACCTGTTAGCCTACCATGTCACTCAGGTGCGATCGCCAGGACAACTTAGCCTTGGTCGACCTCGACCCAGTAATACGATCACACCGAGCGATCGCGGTCTGGCCTATACAACCCAAACCATCGCGTTAAGTCCATCCCAACATTTAGAAACCTGGGAAATTTCTTCACCTGTAAATTCAAAAGGGACAATCCTAGCTTTTTCCGGCAACTTGAGTGTTAAAAGTCATCTCCTCGCTCAAACCGAATATTTTGTCAGTTTGGGCTTTGATGTCATACTGACTGACTTTCAAGGTGTTGGTGGTTCAACAGGTCAGACAATCACTGTGGGCATCAATGAAGCTCAAGATGTAGCAACGGTATTCAATCACTTCAAAACCAATCAATTTAGTCAAGAGCACTCCCATTTCCCACTGATTCTCTACGGCGTTTCGATGGGGAGTTCTGCGATTCTCCGGGCGATCGCTCTACACCAAATCAGCCCCGATGCGATTATTTTAGAGCAGCCTTTTGCTCGTTTAATCGATGGTGTCAAAAGTCGTTTACGCTATCGCCAGATCCCAGCTTTCCCCACCGCCGAATTGCTCCTATTTTGGGCGAGTTTGCAGCGAGGTATTAATGGCTTTGGTCATCATCCGATTGAGTTTGCCCGTGCAGTGCGCTGTCCGGCATTGGTTTTTCAAGGGGCAAACGATAACTGGACAACAGTCAGTGAAGTCGAAGCGATCGTGGAGAATTTCACTGAGAAGAAAGAGTTAGTTGTTTTCCCTACAGCGGGACATCAGCAGTTGATGAGTGTTGATGGGGATTTGTGGCGATCGGCAGTTGCTAATTTCTTAAATGAGTTGAAGTAGGTTGGATTGACGACAGGGATGCTGTCGGCGAAGTTTATAGCCAGATGTAAATGTGTCCGCTTGGCCTACATCGCTTCAGCCAAATGGCGGGAAAATGACGAAATCAGCACACCAGGCGTTCCCGATCGCGCCCAAAAATTGCGATCGATGTTCCCCTGATTTTTTAGAAATCCTTGAAACCCATGGATTCAGATCGGTATAACGAGCTTTCTCTTAATCTCAAGGTTCAGCGAAATCACCCTGAACTATTAGAGGGGTTGGAAGTATGGCTACAACTTGGATTAATTTCGGATGCCAAGGTTCGAGCGTTTTGCCAGCAAAACCTGACCTGTAGAAGACCCAGGGTTTCTGCTTGGGTGACGCCCCCTAAACCAGCGCGATCGCAAACGTCGTCGATCAAGGCTGAACCGTCCTCTGTTCCTGTTCTCAAGTCATCCCCACAACAAGCAGCCGATCGCTTAATACAACCCTCTCAAACGCCATCGAAAAGGGATGAAAAGCCCTCTATTGCTGCGCTCAAACCCTCCCAGGAACAAGGCTCGGATCGGCTCACGCAACTTTTGCAGTCGTTTATAACAGAGCTGAATGTGCTGTGGTTGATGCTGTTGGGCGTCTTTATGGTGGTGGTTTCCTCGGGGGTGCTCGCCGCAACGCGATGGCGCTACCTTACCCCGGCAGGGCAATATGGTCTGTTATTTGCCTACACGTTGGTGTTTGCAGCCGTTGCCTATGACTTAAACCGTCGCCCTAAGCTGCAACTGACGGCTCGTATGCTACGAGGCACCACCTTGACCCTTATTCCTGTGAATTTCTGGATGATCGATCAGCTCAACCTGTTCCGCAGTGGAGAAGGGTGGCTGGTGGGGGTGAGCGCCGCTTTTAGTTTGACGGTCATTATGGTAGTGCTCTTATCCCTGAATCGAGGCACAACATCATCCCCGGCCTGGGCGCAACTGAGTATCCTGAATAGTGTCGGTTTGAGTTGGTTGCATTGGGGATGGGGATACTCCGATTGGCCAGGACTCGCACTCCATAGTGGCATGGTGGTCACGGGTTTAATCCTGATTTATCAAGACTACAAGTGGGGCGATCGCTCCCTTATATCAATATCAAAAGAAACCCCAGCCTCCAGCTCGTGGGGATGGTTGCAACCGAGCCGGATCGCAGTGGTGGGTGGACTGCTGGTGCTTTTATTTCGAGCCTTGGTGGTGGCACATCTGCCGCTCTCGCATATGAGCGTTGCGATCGCCCTCGGTGGTTTCCTGCTGTGTTGGTTGGGCCGTCGCGCTTCCCCGAATGTTTGGTTTGGCTTAGGCGTTGGGCTACTGCTGCTCGGGCGTGGGGCTTCGCTCCCCATCGCGTTCTCTGTGGAGGCGCTGATTATCAGCGGCCTTGCCTTGGTCATTGTGGGCGAACGACTCCACCGACGCTCCCAAAGCGTAGATCTGGTCTGTCTACTGGGCATAGGTCTGCAAGCCCTTTGGCCCTTGAGGCAACTGGTTTCAGATCATTTTCAGCAGCAGGTGGTGCGAACTGCCACCAACTGGGCACCCAGCGATGTGGGTATGCCCATTGTTCTCTGGGGTGTTGGTTTGTTTCCCTATTGCTTCTTTATTCTCTGGTTGGGGCACAAGCTGCGGCAGCGGCGATCTGGGAAACTGACCCAAGTCGCAGAAGAGTTGGCGTTGGGGTTTGGGTTCTGTTTAACGGCGTTGAGCTACATAAATCCGTTGACCCGTGCCCTTAATTTGATCCTCTCAGCAATCACTCTCGGTGTTGCGATCGCGCGTCGTCCCCATGCCCAGCCAGTACTGCTTTATCTCACCCAAATTGTGGGTTGGGCAGCGCTATTTACCACTGTTGATCTGGTGCAACCCAACCTGAGTATGGGGTTTTGGAATGTGCTCCTCTTGGCAGCAATGGTTGGCCAATGGTGGGTCAGCGGCTGGGGTCAGCCTTCACGATGGCAGGAGAGCGCTTGGCATCTGGGCTTGTTTTTTTCAGGGATTAGCTATGTGCTTTGGAATACTCAAACCCTATCGGGCTGGCATACTCAGACTCTATCTGGGCAGGTGCTATGGCTGATCACGCCTGTCATGCTGACGGGGTTAGGCGATCGCCCGCAATGGCAACAGTCGCGCTTGGCGGCCAAACTCAGTCTTCTAGCATTGATCTTTGCCCAGCCGCTCACTTTTCCTTGGACGCTCACGCGCTTTGTGGGGTTGGGGGTCAGCATCGCGTTGATGGCGATCAATACCCGGATTCTCAAGGGTGCGATCGCGGGTGGCGTGACGATTGGTTTTGCCCTGACCTTTCTCTTTACGGCTTTCTGGGAACTGCCCCAAGCATCGATCGGCCTGTTCCTCGGTTGCCTTGCCATAACAATCCTATTGCTGTGGTTTTTATCTGACCACGTTGGGCGTTATCAATGGGGACAATGGTATCTCAAGGGTTTGCAGCTTTGGGCCTGGACACTAACGTTCCTTAATCTGTTGGTTGTCAGTCTGGGTCTGGGATTACTTTATGGTGGCAATATCATCCTGACCCGGAGTGAGCTGAGTCCGTATCATCTGATCTTGGCGATGGGCGTGACAACTTTGGCGATCGCGTATCACCATCGCCAACATCCCGCAGATTTCAGATTGTCTCGTTTAGCAGCCTGTCTCAACATTGTGGCCTTGATTGTGGCTCAACCCTTCACGTTTGCCGAAACCCCAACTCGCTTTCTGGGGTTGGGGCTGAGTATCGCCTTGATGGTAATTAATACCCATATTCTCAAGAGAGCGATCGCGGGTGGCGTTACGATTGGCTTTGGGCTGGCTTTTCTCTTTACTGCTTTCTGGGAGCTACCCCAAGCATCGATCGGCCTATTTCTTGGCTATGTTTCCTTAACAACGCTGCTGCTCTGGTTTTTGCAAGATCAGGTTAAGCGTTATCGGTGGGGACGCTGGTATAGCAAAGGTTTGAATATTTGGGCCTGGATGCTCAATTCTCTAAATCTGTTGATTGTGAGTCTGGGGCTGGGATTAGTTTATAGCGACACGATGGCACTGGTTAGCCGTGAGCTGAGTCCGTACCATCTAATCCTGGCGATGGGGGTGGCGACCCTGGCGATCGCCTATCACCATTGGCGACATCCCTCTGAATTCAGTCGATTTCAGGTGGAATGGGGGGTCGAACTATGGGCCGCCAGTGTGCTTCTGTTGTGGGATACCTCGATTGTGAAACTGGCGATCGCTAACCTGGTCTTGGCAGCCCTAAGTCTGGGTGTGGACACCCTTTGGGTACGGCGCACCCAACGTGCGTATCGGGCCAGCGATCAATGGATTCCCTTGCTCTACGGTTTTTGGGGGATGGTGCTGGGCCATCATCAGTTTACTGCCGTTACAGGCATTTACACCCTGATCTTTAGCTTGCTGGTGATGGGCATTGGTCGGCGACACAAGGGCTTCCAGGGCCTGCCCTTCCTGGCAATGGCCAGCCTGAGTTGGGGATTATATGAACTCCTAACTTATCAACTGCTTCAGGCGGCGGGAGACAGCCCTGCGGATGGCTGGCTGATGTTTGCTCTCCTCGCCACTGTGATTGCCTGGTGTGAATATTGCCTCGCACCCCGGCTAGCCTGGCTAGTGAAGTTATCAATCCGTGAGCTGAAGATCATTGCCCATCTGCATGGGTTGGGGGCAAATGGCTTAGCGTTTTGGGTCTTCCTCAACGGGCTAAGCCCCACAGGTGGAATCAGTCCAACGGGAGAAATGATCTGGATTAGCGTAGTCAGTGCCTTGGCGGTTTACGGATTGCTCCAGGGACGACGACGCGAGGACTGGATTTATGTAGGGATTTTGAATGGCATCGCAGCCTTGAGCTATGGTCTCTATCTCACCATACCCCTGTCCCTTTTATTGCAATGGGGCAGTGCGCTGGCTTGTTTGTTGGCTGTAGGTTTCTATCATCTCCCTTGGCCAGCTTGGGGCTGGTCTAGGCGACCGTGGCGGCGGGTCGCGCTGGGCTTACCGCTCGGGGTTACGATCGCCACAATGACCGGGATTGGCATCTCAAGTCTACTGATCACGGGCGGACTATACGCTTGGTTTGCACTCCAGGAAAAGCGTCCCCGTATCAGCTATCTCAGCGTGTTATTAGGGGTATGGGCAACTTGGCGACTGCTGGGTCTGTATCAGCTTCAAGGGATGTTTGCGATCGCTTGTCTGGTCGGAGGTTCATTGCTCTACTTTGCTCAGATTGAGCCCCATCTCCAAGATGCGTCTGCTCGTAACCAGCGCCATCTGATTCGCAGCTTTGCCACAGGCTTAATCTGCCTCAGTGCTCTGGTGGAATCAGATGCTCAATTCCTGTGGGGATTTGCCGCAGCAGGATTTTTCTTGGTCTTGATCCTGTTGGGTCTTCTGCTCCGGGTACGGGCTTTTGCCTATGTGGGTACGCTCTGCTTTGGCTTCAAAGTGATACGTCAGCTTTGGCTTTTTGTGGCTGATCAGTCTTTTCTGTTGTGGGCGATTGGGATTGTTGTGGGTTTGCTGTTGATTTGGGTGGCGGCGACTTTTGAAGCACGGCGATCGCAAATGACCGCTTTGCTCAGTTATTGGGTGGATGAGTTACAGTCTTGGGCTTAAACTCTCAATTTGACATAGATAGTTCTCAGATCTTGAGGAATTAGACATTATCCCTGGTTAGAGAGACTTTACTTCAATGCTTAGATTGTATGTTCTGTATCTCTGTACAGGACAAAAGTTGCAGGATGTAGGTTGGGTTGACGCAGGAAACCCAACACCAGCTAGGTATACAGCGATCGTGTTGGGTTACTCTACGAGAAGCAAGCTACGCTTAACGTGCGCTGCACGGGCTACGCCGACACTCAACCCAACCTACGAATTTATGAGAGTTTCAGGCGATTTCTGATTTTTTGTCTTGTACTCAGGTTCTGTATACTCTTCTACTGTCAAGCCATTGACCCACACAATCAAGATGACTGTCGCCTTAGATTTTCCAGAAACTGATTCACTTCAGCAACGACAAAATCTTTTTCGTGTTGTTTAAGCCAAGTGCCAAAGATGAGAGGGCTTTGAAGGTAATCAGAGAAAAATGCACAGACAGGCGCTGAAATCCGAACAAGGTTATCTTGAGCAATTCCCACTTTTATCAATTTGTTTGTCCGTCTATAGATAACATGCTTTAAGAAAGAAAAAGTCCAGTAGAGTTGGCAATGATCTGGATCAATCCGCAGTGCAAAATATCCAAAGAATGACCAGAGCAAACGACATTCATCTAATACATTGAATATGATCAACAAAAATAGTATAGAGAGCAAAATTTTTATGCCGAACAATGCCTTGAAAATAATGCAGAATCCAATTAATATCGAACAGCAGATCAATTGGCACCCTCCATCCCAAACAGGTGGAATGATGACCTCGAAGCAATCATCAGCTTTGTAGAGCCGAATGCGGCTCTCAAACAGCAAGGATGGAGCTTCTGCATATTCAAGCTCTAGGGCATATGAGGGAGCAAGCTTGGACTCAGGGTGTTGGGTTTTATCCGTGATTATGTTGGGTTCTAGTAAAACCTGCTTGGCAATTTGACTGGATTGAAAGCGGTCTTCAGTAGCGGGTTCAATGAGGCGATCGAGCCAATCCGCAAAGGCGGTTGAGATCTCAACCGCTTCCCGAAAATCCAGCTTCAGGCGTTTGGTGGGTAATTCGGCGATGGTGTTAGGGCCAGTGAGTAAGTCCAACAGCGTCACACCCAGGCTATATAAATCTGAAGCGAACGTTGCTTCTCCTCGAAACTGTTCGGGGGGCATATAATCCACCGTGCCGATAAACGTTCCGCCACGACTCAAGGTATGGCAAAACGCCTGCTGCACTGCCCCAAAATCCACTAAGACCATCTCGCCGTCAGGGGTACGGATGAGATTGTGGGGCTTGATATCGCGGTGGATCACGGGGGGATGGTGGGTATGGAGATACTCTAGAATTTCTAGAACCTGGAGCGCAATTTTTTGAACAAGGGTTTCATCTGGCCGCCAGCCACGATTGCGAATTAAGGTTTCGAGAGAATGACCAACAATGCGCTCTTGAACCAGATAAAGATGGCGATCGCGGGGCGTATCAAGATGAAAACAGCCCAAATATTGGGGAATGCAAGGATGGGAGAGTTGCGCCAGGGTTTGCGCTTCACGCTCAAACATCTCCAGCACTTTCCAGTCTTGGGTTTCACTGAAGGAAACTGCTTTCAGGGCAACAGCCTGTTGAGTATGAATATCCACAGCCGCATAGGTGGTTCCCATTGCACCTTGGCCGAGTTTGCCCTGAACGGTGTAGCGATCGCCGACCAGTGCACCCGGTGAATGGAGACTTTGCATTGTTTTTAAGGGGTAAAGACGCCAGCGAACAGCAAATCCGTATTGGCGATCGCCCTTCGCTTAGGGAAACCTACACCTCAGCTAAAGTCTATTTCGTGCGTGATCAACGCAAATACTCTACGCATCAACGGGTTCAACCACCACCTCAAACGTGGAAATTTGCGGCCAGTCTGAGCGCTGCTGCAACAAAGTCTCCTCGGAATACATCAGCACATTATAGGATTGACCCTGCTTATCTCGATAATCGCCCCAGGGATGCCCGTGCCAACTACAGCAAATATGCCGAATCCGCGCCATACCAAATTCTTGATGGAGAAAGTCTTCCACCCCAGCGGCATGGGAGCCTGGGACGTGGTAAATGGCTGTAAGCTTGGTGGGATGGTTCACTTGGGTGGCCGGTTGACAATGCTGAAATTCGAGAGACTCCGGCTTAAGCTGCCACTCGGCTAAATAATCAAGGCAATTCGGATTTACCTCAGGGGTAGAAACTGAGACATTCAGAATGGCAACCACCAAGGAGCCTGTTGTATTCAACGCAGCGGTAAGCTGAGGAAACATAACATGAAGTTCTGATTGGGCCGTCAGATTACAATTCTATACAGCTGATAACCAAGTTATCCTGGTGCTCAAAATTCGCTGAGTATGATTGAAATAGTCTGCTTTAGAGAATATTCAGCGAAATGACAGAATTCAGTAAAATCCAAAACTTGGTGCGTGCGGCCAAAGCATTATTGATTGAGTCAGAAAACGCCCAACGCTTTGATGCAATGCAATGTGATTGTATCCTCGACCCCACAATCGCTATTCTGGATGCGGTTCTCGATGAAGTTGAGGCTGCTGCCCACAAGGAAGCGTCATTGCAACTCCTCGCAGCAACAGAAGCCTGGCCAGCAACACCCCGCACCCAAATGCATCCCTTTGATAATTATTCGCAGCCGCCATCGCAGACCCCGACTCATCTCTCTCACCAACATCCGGAAGTCGTATAGTGAAAGCATGACGATCATGGCCACTGAAGAAAAACGTGAATGGTTTCGGGTGCTGGTTCAGATTCCCGCTTCTGTGCTCCCAGCGATCGCGCCGCGAGTGCTCTTATGCTGTGCTTTTAGCCTCGTTGTCTCAGGATTGGCCACCAGGGGCTGGCCGGTTTCCTTGCCGATTGAAAGCAGCATTGTACCGAGTTTGGTTCTCGGTTTATTGCTCGTATTTCGCACTAACACCGCCTACGAACGGTTTTGGCCATTGGATAAAACAAGTGCGGTAACTTCCTTGGAATTTGATTATTTTTGAAGTCTTACAACACGTAAAAAAATGAGTTCAAAAAAAGGAAAAGTTCAGGAATTGATCCAAGAAAAGTTATTAGAT
>JAAHHN010000134.1 GCA_010672165.1 Spirulina sp. SIO3F2
TTACTGCCCCAGGCTATGACCCTTTTAGAACAAAGTATCCGCCGTTTGCCGGGTCTCGAAAAGTGGTTTGTTGAAATTCCCCCTTTTCCTCCTTGAGCTTGGGCTTCTTTTTTCTTTGGATTGCTCTAAGGCAAAATCCAGAAAGCCATCACCCGCTCGTTCAATTGCCCGAGCGATCGCCGCAACATCCTCTGGGCAAGCAGCACGATAGATGACAGATGCAGACATGGGCTTGAACTGAAGTTGGGCAACTCTACAATAGCTTGTTTAAACTGGGGACTTGAATCGCTAATCGTGAAGTCTAGTCAACATTGAGATATCAAAGCCCAAACTCATCTAAGTCTCATCCGTAGCGCAGGCGTCCCGCCTGCCATAGCCAAAGCAATCGTTGACGCAGGCTGTGTTGAATGTGGGGTGATGAATCTGGGGCGGGCAAGATGCCCGCGCTACGGACTTTCTGAATTGCAAATTCTCTATCAGTCATTTTGTGTAAGCACTTCTCCTCTCTATGCTCATGAAAGTCCTCCAGCCAACGGCTCTCATCCTGTTCTCCTTACTCTCATTTACAGCACCAACCCTCGCCCAATTCCCTAATGCGATCGTCGAATGCCCCGATTGTGAACTTCAGGGCTTGGACTGGCGTTATCAAGGCCTTGACCTGCGCAATGCCAACCTCAGCGGCGCGAATCTCTCCTCTACAAACTTGGCGGGGCTGGACCTTAGTGGAGCAGACTTAAGTGGCGCAACATTGCAGGGCACAAACTTAACAGGAGCCAACTTGCAGGGGGTGAATTTTGCAGGGGCGACGATTTTAGCCATTCAGCTTGAGGGCGCAGATTTTACCGGGGCAGATTTTACCGGGGCACAGTTGCGATCGCTCAATTGGCGGCAGGCGGAACTAGAGGGGGCCATCTTTAACCAAAGTCAGTTGCACAATATTATCTTGACCGGGAGTGCGATCGCAGGTAGTGACTGGCGGGAGGCTCAGCTTACCGATGTGGATCTGGTGGGAGCGGATCTCCAGGGCAGCCAATGGGAAGGGGCAACATTTGAGAATGTGAAACTCCGGGGAGTGAATCTCTCAGAGAGCGATTTACGTGGTGTGGACTTGATTGGTGTGAGTTTGACCGAAGCCAATTTAACCAACAGCCAATTGCAGCGGGCGGATCTCTATCGCGCTGATTTGACGCGGGCGGTGTTGCAGGGGGCAAATTTTAACGAGGCGAACCTAGAGTTTGCAGTGCTGTTGGGGGCACAGTCGCAGAATAGCTTGTTTATGGCAGCGGTATTGCGATCGGCAAATCTCATCCAAGCCAGTTTTATTGGCGCGAACCTGCAAGCGGCTCATCTCGAACGCGCGAATGTGCGCTTCACCGATTTCAGCAATGCCAACTTGGAAGATGCCCGCTTCGATCGCGCCCAATTTGAACAAACCCGTTGGTGTGAAGCGATTCTGCCCACAGGCAAGCGAGGGGACTGTCGAGAAACCGAACCGCCACGCTATTGAAACATGATCAGCTAAAATTGCCTCGTCTACCTCATCTCCAGACCGCATGACCCTAACCCTTTACAATACCCAAACCCGCCAAACTGAAACATTTACTCCTCTCGAACCAGGCAAGGTCAAGATGTATTGCTGCGGCGTGACGGTTTATGACCTCTGCCATTTGGGTCATGCACGATCGTATATCGTCTGGGATGTGCTGCGGCGCTATTTGCTGTGGCGGGGCTATGACGTGCAATATGTGCAAAACTTTACAGATATTGACGACAAAATTCTGCGGCGAGCCCAAGAGCGGGGCGTAACCATGCAGGAATTGAGCGATCGCTATATCGACGAATATTTTACCGACCTGCGCAGCTTAAACGTGATGGATGCGGATGTCTATCCTCGTGTCACGGAGCATATCCCTGAGATTTGCGACTTAATTCAAGCCCTGATTGACCAGGGTTACGCCTATCCGGCGGGGGGTGATGTGTATTATCGGGTGGAGCGTTTTGGTAGCTATGGCAAACTCTCAGGACGCAAACTCGAAGACCTACAAGCAGGAGCCAGTGGCCGGGTCAGTGAAGCCGAAGCTCAAAAGGAAAACCCCTTTGACTTTGCCCTTTGGAAAAGGGCTAAACCCGACGAACCCCATTGGGATTCGCCCTGGGGTGCTGGACGGCCCGGTTGGCATATTGAATGTTCGGCGATGGTGCGGGCAATTCTTGGCGACACAATTGATCTGCACACGGGAGGCGGAGATTTAATTTTCCCCCACCATGAAAACGAAATTGCCCAGTCGGAAGCCGCCAGCCAAAAGCCGTTGGCTAACTATTGGTTGCACAACGGGATGGTGCGCATTGATGCGGAAAAGATGTCGAAATCGCTCAATAACTTTGTGACGATTCGGGACTTGCTTGAGCGCCCTACCGAGCCGATGGTGTTGCGTCTGTTTGTGCTCCAAGCCCATTATCGCAAGCCTTTAGAATTCACTGCTGAGGCGATCGCCGCCGCTGAAAATTCCTGGAATACGATCAACGAAGCTCTCCGTTTTGGCTCGGATTATGGCAAGCAACTAGGATGGCCTGACTCCCCTGAATGTCAAGCTGAAGTCCAAGCACGATTCACCACTGCGATGGACAGCGATCTTAATACACCTGGGGGTCTGGCAATCATTTTTGAGCTAGCCAAAGAACTGCGCACCCAGCGCAATGTATTAGTGCATGGGGGTAAGCTTGAATCTGATGCCCAGCAACTGGCTCAAGTTTGGGCCACGTTGGTAGAGCTGGCACAGGTTCTTGGCTTAGAAGCAACTGCCGCTGGAACTAGTACCGAATCAGGGCCTGGGGACGCTGAGATTGAGCAGCTTATCGAGCAACGAGCCGTAGCACGTAAGGCTAAGGACTTTGCTGAGAGCGATCGCATTCGGGATGAACTCAAAGCCCAAGGGATTGTGTTGGTGGATCAAAAAGGGGGGGGGACAACCTGGCATCGGGAGTAAGGTGAACTTATGTTACCCTGGGAAAGTTGTCCAAAAAACGCACATCTGAGCTTTCGGGTGTTCTGCCTCGGCAGAATCACAACTCAGATGGAGGTTAAACCCGAATCTTAAGGAGAAAAATAAAAAATGCCAGTTGTTTCTCTTGCAAACTTGCTAGAGTCAGGGGTTCACTTTGGCCACCAAACTCGACGGTGGAACCCCAAAATGGATCAGTATATTTACACCTCGCGCAATGGGGTGCATATCATTGACCTGGTGCAAACCGCCCAGTTGATTGAAGAATCCTACAGCTACATGCGCAATTTAGCGGCTAAAGGCAAAAAGTTCTTGTTTGTGGGCACCAAACGCCAAGCCGCAGGCATCATTGCTCAAGAAGCAGCCCGTTGCGGAGCATACTATGTTAACCAGCGTTGGCTGGGGGGAATGCTCACCAATTGGGAGACCATTCGGGGGCGCATTGATTATCTCAAGGAGCTAGAAGCGCTTGAATCAAGTGGCAACCTCGACAAACGTCCCAAAAAAGAAGCCTCAGTTTTGCGACGAGAACTGGGTAAACTTCAGAAATATCTGGGTGGACTCAAATCCATGCGTCGTCCCCCTGATGTGGTGGTGATTGTGGATCAGCGTCGAGAGTATAATGCCATTTTGGAATGCCAAAAACTCAATATCCCGATCGTGTCTTTGCTCGACACCAACTGTGACCCAGATGTTGTCGATATGCCCATTCCCGCTAACGATGACGCGATTCGCTCAATTAAGCTAATCATCGGTACCTTGGCTGATGCAATCTATGAAGGTTGCCATGGTCAAACCGGAAACGATAATTACGAAGAATTTGATGAAGTTTTAGCAGAAGGCGGCTTTGAAGATGATGGCGCGGATGCTGAAGCCTCAGGGGATGATAGCGAAGAGTAGTTTTTTCAGACATGTAAGTTGCCTAATATTGTGGCGTTCGTACTTCTTGAGCCCAAGCCTTATCTCAGAGCGGTGCGAGCGTCACAATGGCCCAAACAATAATGTTTTAAGCAAGGATAATCCCCATTCCTTATTAGAATAGTCACGAACCAAAACAACGAATTCCAGATTTGAGGAGAGTCATGGCAAAGAAAAAAGCAAGTAAAGGCGGGAAAGCAGCCAAGACAGCCCCTAAAGCAAAACCTGAAGAGAACACTGCTAAAGCTACAGCATCAGCAGCCACTGAAGCCGCTCCCAAAACAACGCCAAAATCCGAGTCACCCAAAGCTGCAGGTAAAATCTCCGCCGCAAGCGTCAAAGCACTCCGAGAAAAAACGGGTGCAGGCATGATGGATTGCAAAAAAGCCCTGGCCGAAAGCGATGGTGATATGGAGAAAGCCGTTGAATGGTTACGTCAAAAAGGGATTGCCTCAGCGAGTAAGAAGTCGGGACGCATTGCTGCTGAAGGGCTGGTTGGTAGTTATATCCACACGGGCGGCCGGGTTGGCGTTTTAGTTGAAGTCAACTGCGAAACAGATTTTGTGGCCCGAGGCGATGCGTTCCAAGAATTGGTACGTAATGTTGCGATGCAAATCGCAGCTTGCCCCAACGTTGAATATGTCAAGGTTGATGATATCCCAACTGAATTTGTTGAAAAAGAAAAGTCCATTGAAATGGGCCGAGACGATTTGGGCAACAAACCAGAAAATATCCGTGAGAAGATTGTTGAAGGTCGTATTCAAAAGCGCCTCAAAGAAGTTTCTTTGCTTGATCAACCCTATATCAAGGACCAAAGCATTACAGTTGATGAACTGGTAAAACAGGTCAGCGGCCAAATTGGCGAGAATATTCGCGTGCGACGTTTTAGTCGATTTGTACTAGGTGAAGGTATTGAGAAAAAAGAAGAAGACTTTGCAGCTGAAGTTGCTGCAGCAACAGGGAAGTAAGGAGCTGCACATTTCTTCAAGATTGACAGAGCGGGTGCGGTTTCTGCGTCCGCTCTTTAGAGCGTGTCATTAGTTAAAACCAGAAGTCTGATGGGACAAGAGATAGAGCGCCCGACCCAAACAACAGGAAAAGGGGTTGTAAGTCAGTCATAGCAAGAGTTTAAAATCCAACTGACGACAGCCCCTAATTTTTTTATGACTTATTTTTCCAACAGGACGCAGAATCAGGGGTTTGCTTGAATTCTGAGCGATATGAAATCCGAACAGCAAAACCCAAAATTGAGGGTTGAGCGGAGTCAAAACCCTGCTGCTCTGACGATCCCCCGTGGGGACGCTCCGCGTAGGCGAGGCCAGCCCTTGGGCTTACGACTCCGCTCAGCTTCCGTTATCTTAAATGTATGCAATCCGGATTTTGTATGAACTGTGTAAAACTTGAAACGAGCTTGATATTAGTCATAGCTCATTAGCATCGAAGATACTATTGTGAGTTTAATAAGGACACAAAACAGTTCGGTCATTCCTCCCCTCCAAAACTTATAGGATATTGTCATGACCAAATCTCTTACCCGCATCGGTCAGGAAATCAAGCAAAACCTTGAGCAATTTGAGCAATTGCAGAGCAAGCTTAACCAGAGCTACCAAACCTACATGGAAGTGCTCGGCACTGCTCTACGCAGACAGTTGGTACTGGCAGTTTATCAGATCTGTACCCATTACTATCCAAAAGCATTTTTGGCTCTGAATGAGCGCGATCGCACCCACTTCCAGCAGCATCTTCAGCAACTCGGCTACCAGGCTCTGAAAGATTTGCAAGCTGCGCTAGAACGGCCCTATGATCGCAATCCCCCTCCCCAGAATTTACGCTCCGGATTGCGCAAGCGACTTCCGATTACTCCTGAGCAATTACGCTTACTCAAAGAAAAACTTCTCCAGAAACACGAGCGCTTGGATCAAAACCATTCATCAGATGAAGAGGCTTCGAAGGATCAGCCCATTGTTATTGCCCTTGACTCTGAGCAACTCCAGTCTATGCTTTCTACCGACTCAGAAGTTGAGCAGTCAGAGCAGGAAAATGGAGAGCATGAAGCCAGTGACGATACGAATAATATTGACGAGCCAACTGTTGCGCCAGGCCTACCAGAGATGATGGCAAATTTAGCTACGATCGCACACAAAGTTCGTGAACAAGCAGAAAGTCCATCAAATGATTCTAATTCTGAAACCTCCAAAACCAGTCCTGATGAATTTGATGAAGCAGCATCCGAAGAGCAATCCTTTGAGCCGCCGTGTAATCCCTCGGAATCTCTCCACTGGGTACAAAATGTCGAGCAGTTCATCCAAGAAACATTAAGTTTTCTGTCTTTGCAAGCTAATCGCACCCTCCATCAGTCAGCGATTTTGCCGACACAACTCCCCAGTAAACTATTTGCAGCAGCGATCGAGGCAGATGAGGGGAGTAGTAGTAATCCAACTATGCTGCCCAACACCATGAATCTGGTTGTTGAGACAGACTTCTCTTCAGAGACAGACACAGACGACAGCAGTATTGTCTCAATTACTGCTGTCCGTCTCCGCTTAGCTGAAGTGGAAATTGCTGAGAATACTGTGGCTGTGGCTCGCAGCCAGCTACGCGAACGCTTGGCTAAGATGAAAACCCTCGCTCGGCAGTATCAAAAGCTTCAAAAAGAGCAGGCAACTGCTCAAGCGGAAGCGGCTTGGCGCACAACTTGGTATGAAGCTCTCCCAACTGATGCAGATACAATTTAAATTTTCTTAAGTTTTCCGCGTCTAAACTATTCTTTCGGGCGAACACTCTCAAAAAATACACTCTTGCCCTTCTGCACTTGTAGAATCGCAGCATCTTTACTAGGGTCTCCGCCCTGACCATAGCTAATTGACCCTGTCACACCTGGATAATCACGGATTTGAGTCAGTCCAGTTTGAATCATTTGAGGTTCAAAGCTATCTTGGGTTTGAATGGCAGTAAAGAGGAGTTGGATCGCATCATAGCCCAAGGCTGCAGCTGAAGTTGGAACATGATTGTACTGTTGACGATAGGCAGCCAGAAAAGCTGTGGTTTGGGGCGTATCAATATCATCGGACCAATCTGCGGTGTAAAGAGCACCCTCTAAAGCTGGATCGCTAAAATCTCCGAAGCCTGTCCAGGAATCAGCGCCAATTAGCGGAATATCTAGACCCAGGTCTCGTGCCATTTGAGCTTGGTTGAGTACTTCAGCCGGATAGTTTGGGAGGAAGAGAACTTCAGGCTGAGCTAATTTTATCGCTTCTAGAGATTGCTCAAATTGTGGATTATCGGTGACATAGGTTTCAAACGCAACAACATCTCCTCCCCGGTTTTCAAAGGCTGTCTGAAACGATTCTGCTAGATATTTGTTGTAATCACTCGCAACATCATAGAGAACTGCAGCACGCTGAACTTGCAGCTTGTCTCTGACCAAAGTTGCGATGACCTCCGCTTGGAATGCATCGGTGAAGGTTACCCGAAACACGTATTCTTTCCCTGCTGTGGTTTGGGGGTTGGTTGATTTAGAACTGATCATAGGAATACCTGCTGCTTCAGCAACCTGGGCAACTGGAATAGCATTACGACTCAACGGCATTCCCACTAAAGCAACGACTTTGTCTTGATTGATGAGCTGGTGGGCAGCGGCAGCAGCAAGACTGGGGTCATCTTGATCATCTGCGACTATAAGTTCAACTGGATAACGCTGCTCTTTAATTTCAAACCCACCCTCCTCATTAATCATCTGGACAGCAAGTTCAATTCCTTCTAAGGTTGGACGCCCTGATGTGAGTGAAACATCACCGGTCAAGGGCACAATCACACCAATTACAATTTCTGGATCTGGGTTGGGCCGACAAGCCCAAACAGTGATACAACAAGTCAAGCAGGCAATAACTAACCACCATCGTTTCCAGAAGTAAGACATTATGAACATTTAGCAATAACAGTAACTGCAGTCTAGAATGTCTGGAGATATCGAGCTGATGAATGCTTAAATTGGAGAGTCAAGTCTAGGGGCTGCCTTTATTTAGATTCCAAACTCTTACGATGACTGGCTTACAGCCCCCCTCCGTGTTTTTAATCAGACGCCTTATCTATTGGCGCATCGGATTCCTTGAGTCGATGACATGTCCTAATTTGACAGCCTTTGAGGTGGTTCCCAACACCGGCCACCTGCACCAGATGAATCGTTGGGCTGACCCTCATTCTCTGGCTCAAATTCTTCTAAAACTGGATCAAGGGGGGGCAAACCCAAGGGAGTTGCTGAAACACCTAGAGGTGCGAATGACCCACCAAGCGCCCCGCCACAGATACCACAGGTAACAGCAAGATGCCATGGTAAAAGTTGACGTAGGGCTGAGGGAGGATTAATCATGGACTTTCTTTGCCTAGTTGGCAACACTCGGCGATAAATAACAACACCTTGTAAAACAATTGGTAGCAAATGAATGTGATTCAGCAAAAGATGAATTGTACGTGATGAAACACACCCCAAACCCTAAAATCAAGCCTAAAAAAGAATCCTTAGTTTTATGCCTAATAATCTATATTCACTTATTATACGGCCAATTTCCCCCTTGAACCTTGAGATTTCCTAATCAACAGCGCACATCTCTATTGATAATCGGATTGACTGATAAAACTTGGGAAATCCTTTTCTCATCGGCATCTTAGCGATCGGCTTATAGCTGAGTGCTGGCAAGGTTTCTGCTGATCCATATCCAATGTCAACATGCCCCAAGACGAGAGTACTCCGATTCTGTTGCACTGAAAGCCAGGGATAGAAGGATTTTCGGGTTTTGGTACGATCTTTTGTTAGTCAATCAGCCTATAAATGTCCAGAAGAGATCTTTTATACTGTGATTCTGGTTGCAATACAAAAAGTTGCTTATCCTAAAATATTTTCCTCTCAAAAAATAAAAAGCCCTCCGTTCGGAAGGCTAATGATTCACTTGTTTGTTTAAGACTAGAAGCGATAACCCACTCCTCCTTGAAAACTCAGTGCATCGGCAGGACTATTGCGATAAGCATCAATGCCCCATTTGCCATCGCCATAAACAATGACTTTTTCTCCAATTTGGGTTTCTGCACCGATGGTGAACATGATTGCATTCTCATTGCCTAAAGGGCTGGGTTGACCTTCCGTTTCTACAAAAGAATACCCAGTCCCCACATAGAGATTAGTATTTTGCGCTACAGGTAGATCATAAGAAACCATTGGAATAATCGCGCTGGTTTCCTCACCAAAAAGAATCGCACCCCGCACGGAAACGGGGGTATTTTCAATCTGATAACGGCCTTGGATATTCCCACCGATATTGGCGGCATCGCCTGTTTGCCCTCCATTTGTCACACCAGCGGCAATACCTGCACCAACGTAGGTTGCATCCGTTCCTTTTTCGGGTTGGGCATAGGCAGCGGTTGCATAACCGATTAAGGTGGCAATCACTGAAAGCGACCAACCCAATTGAAGGAGAATATTGTTCATCATGCTTCAAGCTCCAAGATTAAGATTATATGTGGATGATTGAGATTGTTTGCTCCCAACAGTTCTATTGACCAGACTTCGTTTTTTCAGTTCCAAAAACGAGTCGGAAACGGGCCAGTTTTTGAACTGTAACGAGCCGATGAAGCTGACATGATTCAACTGGTTAGGTCAGATCTATCTTCACTTGGCAAGCATCAGCCCCAATGTCTGAAATTGTTCTGTTTCTCGCAGAGCGGGATTAATGCCGAACCAACGACCCTGCTCATCACGGTATTCAAAAACAAACATGCTGCGCAGCAAGAGTTGATATTCTTTCTCACCGCTAAGGGTTTGCTCTTCTAAAACCTGAAAAATCAGCTTCCATTCGTGCTGCTCTAGCGCTAGGAGGATGTCATCTTGGTAGCTTTTGATGACCTGTTCTGCACAGTCTCGGGTGATGGGGGGGTCTTGGTGGCGCAGACAAGTATAGAGTAGCCCTAAGAGGTTACGCACATGGCCACCACTAATCCGACACAGACGATTGAGCGTATCGATATGGTCAAAGATTTGAGGAATCAGAGCAAGGCGATCGCCGGGGCTGACATGGGGCAAGGCGCGGGCGAGCAACAGTTGACGTAGCAGAGCCATGCCTTGGAGATGCTCAGACCTGTCGCGGTGTTCTACCGGAATCATGGGCAAGATGGTGGGAGCAATGCCACCACCAAGGCGATTTTTCAGGGTTTGGTAGTCGTTAGAAAAGACTAAATCGAGCGGAATGGTGTAAACCACATGACAGTTGAGGCGACGCAGTTGAGAACCGCGATCAATAAAGAGGTGTTCTGGTAGCGATCGCGTGGGGGTAATTTTGCTCGGGGCAATGCGATCGAGGTTATCCACAATCACTACGAGTCCTTCTTTGCCCAAGCACTTTAGCTCTTGGTTAGCCCGCTCAATAATTTCTTGATTAATCGCTCTCAAGAGTCCTTCGGTACGGGGTTCAAGAGACTGCTTCAGTTGCTCGCGTAGTCGGGGGTTGTCTTTGGTGCGAGCGGTGAGTTTGGCGATCCCCAGAGAAAGTTCAGCTTCATCGAGTTCAATGGGAGTTTGCAAAAAGGTCTTGACCTCATCAAAGAGTTTGACAAAATAACCCGGTTTGAAGTGGAAGCCATCTGCCTCTAGGCTTTCGCTCACGGAATGGGCGATCGCCAAGAGAATATCACTGACACTCACATCGGCCATATCAAGGTCACGACTGGATTCAAAATAAACGACTTGGAATCCTTTCGCTTCAAGGTTCGCTTTAAGGCGCAGCAGTTCAGTGGATTTGCCACAGCCGATATGGCCACTAAAGAGTTGGCATGTGGGCTCATCGGGTGAAAGACGAGTGATGGTTCGTTCTAAGGCTTCGACAACCTTACCGCCACGAACGGCTGAGAAGTCAATATAGTAGGGTTGGTCTTGGGGGTTAGAGAGATCAAGGGTTTTGCTGGGGTTACAAGCTTTAAAAAACTGAAGCAGATGCACATTCATATTGAAGAAGAGTCCCTGATAGATCGCGCTTACCTTGAAGCTGGCGGGATTAAACCGCTGCCCATGCTAGGAGCGCTACTGGAGATGATCACAAAGGCTCATCTCCAATGGATGCATTCGCTACAATGCAGAGCAATGGCTGAAACTGCGATCGCTAGCAAGAGCGATCGCAGCATTTGCCACTCTATATTTCATATAAACCGCTTTGAGCGTTCTGCCTACAGAGGCAACAACCCTAGAGGTTCAGTCCCTCTTCCGCCATTTGGCTGAGATAAGCTGAGGCTTAATTGTGCCTAATCTAGCCAAACCAATGGGAGCATCCTATACTTTCACAATTCCAACCTGACTGGAGTTGGGTTAACAACCTTAAAGGTCTTGGTCTACAGTACCTCGAAAACCCTACATTTCAATCCTATCGTAGTTTATCTGATGCAAACACCGCAGCAAAAGCAGATATATCGAAATTGAGCAATGGGCCAAGCGGATTTGACATGGGTCAAATCAATATTTTGGGTTTCGTTCTATAGTTAGCGAAATCTGCATCCCAACTGGAGTTTAGACAAAGAAAAGAGTGAGCGGCATATTGAAACAGCCCACCCAATGAGCGAATCTGAGAAAGAACCACCAATCTCAGATGCGATGGAAAGAGTTGCTGAACTGAAGGAATTTCGCAAGCAAGCCTACAGTGTGCTAGGGAAAGGTCGAGATAGTTTATGTGACCTGATGGACGCGGTAATCACGAGTCGAAGCGTGGCGAGCTTTGCAGAACTATCCCTATACACCATTGTTTCGTCGCCAATGGTCGAGTCTATACAAAGTCCTGGAACGGAGTGCCCCCCCAGGCGAAGAACTCATGAAGCTATACCAGCAATACGTACCCAGAGAGAAACGAGTGGTATTGGCAGGCGACCATACAGCCTGGTCAAGACTGTGGTCACCCACATTAAAAGAGCGAACCTATGAGCATCAGCCCGCATCACTGGGCGCAAAACCCGTGACCCTGGGTCAGGGCTACAGCACCTTGGTTTGTGTACCAGAGATGGAGGGGTCTTGGGCATTGCCATTACTCCACGAGCGGATAACCAGCTATGAGAATCCGTTAGAAAAAGCAGCGATGCAACTGCGGCAAGTCTGTCAAGAGATGAAAGAACGCCCCCTGTCCCTGTGGGATGCCGAATATGGCTGTGCCCGCTTCGTGCAATTAACGGCTGATATTGAGTGCGATAAGTTGATGCGCCTCAGGTCGAACCGAGTGCTCTATAGTGCTCCACCGACC
Source organism: Spirulina sp. SIO3F2 (assembly GCA_010672165.1). Lineage (GTDB taxonomy): Bacteria > Cyanobacteriota > Cyanobacteriia > Cyanobacteriales > Spirulinaceae > SIO3F2. The sequence continues at coordinate 12,188 of JAAHHN010000134.1, forward strand.
TACTCAGGACGAGGACGACCCCGTAAACATGGCGATAAATTCAAACTGCATGACCCCAGTACTTGGTGGTCTCCTCACCAACAGCTTGATTGCTCGGATGAGCGCTTAGGACACCTACGACTGCAATGCTGGCATCAGGTTCACTTTCGTAAAACCCCTGAGCATCCCATGACCTTGATTCGCGTTGAACGGCTTGATGCTCAGGGCAATCGCACTCATCGTCCCCTCTGGTTGCTTGGCACAGGCATCACTCTGCCAGGGCTGGCTCTCCTCTGGCAACTTTACTTGCGTCGCTTCTGTGTTGACCACTGGTATCGCTTTATCAAGCAGCGCTTACATTGGTGTTTGCCTCACTTGGGCACGGCTGCACAATCCGAGGCTTGGAGCACTTTGATGCCTTTGATGACTTGGCAGCTTTGGCTGGCTCGACACGCTGTTGCACTCCACTCTTTACCTTGGCAGAAACCTCTTCCTCGCCCTACTCCTGGACGGGTCGCTCAGTCCTTTGCAACACTTTTAGTTCCCTTGGGTTCACCCGCTCATTCCGTCAAACCTCGCGGAAAGTCTCCTGGATGGCCACCAGGTAAGTCTCGCACCTCTCGCCAGCGTTTTCCTACTGTTCGCAAGCGCTATTCCAAACCCAAATCTCGCCCTAAACCTGCTGCTTAGACCCTGATTTTTCCTCTTTGTCTCTTTGTTCAATCTCTTCACTCGATTGAGCCTGTTCTCCTTTGCCTGACTCCTTTTTTGTCTAAACTCCAGTCCCAAGGTATCCACTTAATATAAAAAGCAAGGGGCGTTTCGCCCCCTGCTTTGCCCTTAGATATATCCGTTGACCTTAATCATTGCGATTAAAATCATCCAACCAAGCACGGACTTGTTCAGCCGCAATATCCCGACCGCCTAAGCCAAAGGCGATCGCCACCGCCACCGCGATCGCGCCCCCCAGCAAGCCAAACGCCAAGTTCACAATATTCGTGGCAATGCCCATCTGTTGCAGCGCCATCGCTGAAACAAAAATGATAATCGCAATCCGGGCAGCATGACCCACCATGTTCGCTTGGCGTGTACCGGACATCGTCAGCAACTTAAATGCCAAATTAGCCAAGTAGAGACCGATCATAAAGATCACCGCTCCAATCAGCACCTGACCAGCGATTTGCACAATGCCACCCACCACATCAGTCAAGGCATTGATCGCCAGAATATCCACCGCCGTTAGGGTTGCCACGAGCATAATGCCCACCCAGACAATCGTGCCCACAATTTCCGAGGGGGTGCGCCCTTCCGGTTCAGGGGGAGTGCTCGAAGCCGCATCCACAGGACTATTGCTGGGGGTGGCAAAACCTAGCCAATCGGGGAGATCATTGAAACCAAACCCTGTTAGTACCGTGGTGACAAACTCCGAGATGTAGTTGCCCGCGATATAAGCTACACCCAGAACTGCTGCTGCGGTCGCAATCTGTGGCAGCGTGGCCAACACTTGCTCCAGCATGGCGATCGCGGGTTCGGAAATCGCTTCAATCTTGAGCGCTTGCAACGCCGAAATTGCCACTGGAATCAACACCAGCACATAAACGACCGTCCCTAATATCCAAGAGACCTTCTGATTCTCTTCTCCTCCGGTAAAACCAAACTTTGCTCCAGTTTGATCAACCCCCGTAGCAGCGAGTAGATTCGTCACCACACGCCGTACCACCTGGGCAATCAACCACCCCACAAAGCCAATCAAAACCGCGCCGAAGATATTCGGCAAGATTGCCAAGACCTGATTGAGTAGCTCCTGCACAGGGGCAAGGGTACCTTCGAGCTGCAACGTGCTCAAGATCGAGGGCAAAAACAGCAAGAAGATAAACCAGTAGAGGGTGTTACCGATGGTCTCAGCTAACGAGAGCTGATCGCCGCCTGCTTCGCCTGTCTGCTCACCTAAGCGTTCATCAATACGAGCCGTGCGCAAGGCCTGGAGCACCAGTAGTTTGACTCCTGTGGCCAAGAGCCACGCAAAACCCAGCAACAAGCCAGCACCTCCCACCTGGGGTAAGAAGCTGGTGACTTGGTTAAGCAGCGACTGTAGCGGTGCAGAGACCTGTTTTAGATTGAGAGCATCAAGCGCAGCAATGACCGCAAAAAGCAGTACTAACCAATAGATGACAGCAGCAGTCCAATCTTCAATAGCAGGGGGATTGTCACCGCGGTCGCCCACAAACCATTGGGCAATTTTGTTGTCGATGTCAGTGCGTTTAAGTAACCCCTTAACGAGGCTACTGAATCCCCAGGCAATCACCCAACCCACTGCGAGGATGAGCAGCGCACGCACGAGATTGAGGACGGAGATGCCTAGATCGCTGCCCACATCCTTGATAATGCCGTCGGCCCAAGGAGGGGCAGCCAACTCCGCTAGGGGCATTGCTGGCGGTTGAAAGAGTAAAGTCATAGGGGTTGAGCTTATCCAATGTGAAAGTCCACCGCCATTAGAGCATTGGATTTTTGAGCCGTAACAGTCTCGTTGGATTACTTAGGATTTCGCTACGAGGCTGTTACATTTGCCATTGAGCGTAGGGGTTAGTCACTAAAGCCGCATTGAAATAGCGTGGATCATCTGAGACCTCTGCTCCGAGCCAATCAGGTTTGACAAAAGTTTGCTCGGACGATCGCAACTCCACCTCTGCCACAATCAAGCCTTGATTCTCCCCCAGAAATTCATCCACTTCCCACACCAGCTCACCTTGGGGAATGCGATAGCGGATTTTTTCAATGAGGGGGCGATCGCACAGTTGCAACAGTGCTTCGGCCTCAGCCACTGGAATCGGGTATTCAAACTCAGCCCGAGTAATCCCTTGGGTTGCGCCTTTGATAGTGAGATATCCCTGCTCTCCCGCCAAACGAATGCGTACTGTCCGAGCGGGTTCACGACAAAGATAGCCTTGACAATAGCGAATGCCAGAAGCCAGGGTTCGCCAGGCTTCACCTATCACCAAAAATTTACGTTCAATCTCAATTGCCATATTTTTTATCTGTGATTAGCCTGATGAACCCATGATTATTAAATTTTGCTTTAGGATCAAGGAAATCGTGCGTTAAAGTGCATTCGAGAGCAATCACGCCAACCCCAACGCAAATATGCATGCTGACCCTAATAGAGGGCTAACTTAACCCCATGATCGTCCTCATCCTTACCTTGGCCAGCAGCATCGCCTGGTTTATCAGCAGTTTAATCGGTGGTGGTAGTCCGCTGATTTTAATCCCATTGATTAGCGTGCTGATTTCCACCAGTGCCGTTCCACCTGTGATTACCACTGGGATGCTCTTTGGTAATGCCCAGCGGGTGGGCTTATATTGGCGGCATATTGAATGGCGTTTGGTGGTCTGGTGTTTGCCAGGGGCTTCGGTGGGGGCGGTGCTGGGGGCGTTTGTGGTGAGCCGGACGCGGATTGAATGGTTGAGCCTATTGCTGGCCGGGTTTCTGTTGGCCTCGGTGTTTGGACTGCTTAATTCCCAGCGATCGCAGTCCTCAAGTTTCAACGTCCAAGCCTGGTATTTTCTGCCTGTGGGCTTTGGAGATGCCTTTTGCTCTGGTTTAATTGGTTCGACGGGGCCAGTGTTACAACCGTTGTATCTAGGCTATGGTCTGACCAAAGAGCAGGTGCTGGCCACTAAGTCGTTTAATGTTTTGGGGATTCACATTATTAAGCTAGTGGCCTATAGCCTGTTTGGGGTGATGAGCTGGCCCTATTTTGGCTATGGTTTAGTGATTGGCTTAGCCGCCTTGCCCGGTAACTATCTTGGGCAGCAGGTTTTGAAACAAATGAGTGAGCAGCAGTTTCGGCAACTGGTGATTACATTCATTGGCTGTAGTGCTCTGTTTATGCTGTGGCAGCAACGCAGCGTTTTGTTGTTTTAGATCTATCAGGGCTCGGCGTTCGGTAAACCCCCCTGCAAATTTGCCGTTATTTCAAGCCAAAATCGTTACCATAAGGACAACTCTTTACTGCACGCGATCAGGAGTAACGAATGTCCGAAGCGAATCTTCCCAACGACCCCCAACCGAACGAAACGCCCGCAAGTGATGTTAGTCCTGAGACCAAGGCGATCGTTGATGAAAAGCTCCCCCAGGAGTCTGATGAAATTAAACAGCATTTGATGGCATTGATTGACGCGGTCAAAAGACAAACTCAAACCCAATTGGAGACCGCTGGGGATGTGACCCGCGATGTCTATGTCAATACCATGCGTCAGGCCCAAGAGACCCTGAAGAACTCCGGCTTGGTCCTCGATGACCAATGGAATTCGATTGAGAGTTCAGTCTCTGGCATTGAGAGCCTGGCCAGCAAGAACTTTGATGTGGTGTTTAAGGATTTCCAAAAATGGGGCGATCGCATGGATCGCGCCTTCAATGCAGCTTGGCAAATTTTGACCGAAGACCATGACGACAATGGCAATGGTGGCTCGGGTGAGAGCAAAGCTGAGGAGAAACCCACGGAAGTAAAGATTGATTAGTCGATTGAATAGTGGATTATGGGTCAGGGTGAGTTCGTTCCCTCCCGAATCATTACCAATGATTGTGCCCTAGCAAAAGCTGGGGCAAGTTTTTTATGGGAGCGCTAGAATCAAACGAACATTCATGCTTTCGAGGGTATTTCCAGCAACATGAATACGCCTGCCCAGCCGCCATTGAATAATATTGAAGATTTCCGAGCTGTCTTTGCTAGCTATGACCAAGACGGCAATGGCGCGATCGATATCGATGAGTTACGGAACGTGATGGCCGATTTGGGTGAGCACCCCACAGCCAGTGAACTGGAAGCAATGATGCAGGCGATCGATCGCAACGGCAACGGTCAGATTGAGTTTGACGAGTTTTTAAGCTTGATGCAAATGGATTTAAAGACTGACGCTACGGAGGAGTGAGAGCGCTACATTGTTGATCCCTATTGTCTGAACGGCCAGTTATCGGTAGGGTTTTAACGGCACTGTTAGGGATTTTAAAAACAAGCAATGGTCGCAGTCGCAATTTTGGCAGCCGGACGGGGCACTCGGATGCGCTCTCAACTCCCCAAAGTCTTACATCCGCTGGGGTCGAAAACCCTGGTTGAGCGGGCGCTTGATAGTTGTGCCAGCGTTCAGCCGAGCCGAGAATTGGTCATTGTTGGTTATTGCGCCGAGCAAGTTCAAGCCGCCCTCGCCCACCGCGAGAAGATTGAATTTGTTGCCCAAACCGAGCAGTTGGGAACGGGTCACGCGATCCAACAGCTTTTGTCTCCGCTCCAAGGGTTTGAGGACGATATTTTGATCCTTAATGGTGATGTGCCGCTGCTACGTCCCGAGACGATCGCGGAACTCCTAAATACCCATCAGCAAAACAAAAATGCTGCCACGCTCCTAACCGCTCAACTCCCTGATGCCACAGGTTACGGTCGGGTATTTTGCGATCAAGACAATCGAGTACAGCAGATTGTCGAACACCGGGATTGCACCGATGCCCAACGCCAAAACCGTCGCATCAATGCAGGGGTGTATTGCTTCAATTGGCCCCGCTTAGCTGAGGTGTTGCCCAAGCTCAGTGCAGATAATGACCAGCAGGAATATTACCTCACGGATGTGTTTGCCATGATGGAACCCGTTATGGCAATGGATGTGGTGGATGTGCAGGAGATTTCTGGGATTAACAACCGTCTGCAACTAGCGAATGCCTATACCATTTGGCAAGAGCGAATCAAGACCCATTGGCTTCTAGCGGGTGTTACGTTAGTTGACTCCAGCAGCATCACGATCGACGACACGGTTGAGCTAGCCAGCGATGTAGTGATTGAACCCCAGACCCATTTGCGTGGCCAAACTAAGATTGGCTCCGGCAGCCGCATTGGCCCTGGTAGCTTGATAGAAAATAGCCAGATTGGTGAACATGTCACCGCTATGTATTCCGTAATCACCGACAGTGTGGTACAGGCGAATTGCCGTGTTGGCCCGTATGCCCACCTACGCAATCATGCAGAAATTGGTGAGCAATGCCGGGTGGGAAATTTTGTGGAAATTAAGCAAAGTCAACTGGGCACGAAGACAAATGCGGCCCATTTGAGCTATCTGGGCAATGCGACGTTGGGCGATCGCGTTAACGTGGGTGCAGGCACAATCACGGCTAACTACGATGGCGTGAACAAGCACCCTACAGTGATTGGCGATGGCTCTAAGACCGGGTCAAACTCAGTGCTGGTAGCACCTGTGACCCTTGGGACAGATGTAACGGTTGCAGCGGGCTCGGTTGTGACCAAGGATGTGGAGGATGACACGTTAGTAATTGCCCGCAGTCGGCAGATCACCCGGAAAGGGTGGCGGTTGAAAGCGGATTGACAGAGTACAATAGCGCCCCCCAGCCCGTAATTAATTTACGGGTCAATGGGGTTTTGGGAAATCGTCTTAAGAAAGCATGATTTTTGCTCTAGCTGAGCGAATGGGTAAGCTACAACCGGATTAATAATACCGAGCGATGCGTCCACTCAAGGCAAGCCCAACAATGAAGAAGCCCAGAAGACTGTCCCAAGCGAAAGCCCCCAATGCCAGCGTCGGTAAAAGTGAAGACTTCCAATTATCGTCTGATATTGAAGTCACCTCTAGCTCCCCCAACGACAATCGCACCAGCAAAGTTTTTGGCTATGTCTCGGCATATCCCAATGAATATCTAATTCATTACCGAAAGGGTAAATTCAGAAAGCGATCGAGCGGCCAAGGTGCTCAATGTTTTAAGTTCCCTGGTGATACGGTTGTTATTATTCCCAGTAGCTTAAAACAGATTGTTTTTCAAGCCAATCAACTGACTGTTGACAATGTGGATGTGCGGATTCGTGGCATTGTTATCTATCAAATTTTTGATCCGCTTAAAATCAATTCTAAAATCAACTTCTTTAACCGCCAAGCTGCTGAGAACAAGCTGGCACGCATGGTGGGCGATCTGTGCCGTTCCATCGTCAAATGGTTGATCGCCAATATGGCCGTTGAAGAATGTATTCGCAAACGCAAAGAGGATATTGCGGATGCTCTCAAGCGAGAAATCACCCTGGTTGTGGATGATGAGGCGAATTCTTGGGGCATTGAGATTGTCACGATTGATGTGCAGGATATTTACATTCAAGATGATGATATTTTCAATGCGCTGCAAACCTCCTTTAAGTCCCAGAAAATGCGCGAGTCTGAGCTGTGTGAGCTAGAAGCGACGCGAGATCTAGAACTTAAGCAGCTTGAAGTTGATGCTCAACTGGCGGAACGCCGCAAGGATCAAGAGTTGAGAAACCTTGAGATTGAAAGTGAGCTGGCCCAAAAAAGGGCCGAACTCAAAGCCCAAAAATTGGCTCAAGAGGCGGAGTTAGAGCTGTCACAACTCCGCGCCGAAGAAGAGAAAAAGACCTACTTAAAGGCGCAAGAACTCGAACGTAAAAAAAGTGCCAGCATTCAAGAGCTAGAACTAACAAAGTTAAGAGAACAACGGGAACTAGAGCGACGCCAATCCGAAAGTGATTTTGAGCTAGAGCGCAGTCGTTTAGCAGCAGAAGCCCAAAATCAAGCCGAACAGGAGAAAATTGAAACGTTGCAAAAGCGGATGGATGTGGAGAATAACATCACACCTGCTGGCCTGGAGAAGAGCTTTATTGAGGGGGCTTTGCCACAAATTGCTACTGCGCTAGCAAAAAGTATGACCAGTTCCAATATCAATATTGTGCAAGGTCAGGGGGATATTAATACTCCCTTTAGTCTAATGTTGTTTGAGATTACTGAGCTTTTGAAAGAACGATTGAATCGTTTAAAGCAAGGTAATGAGTTGGCAGAGGGAGAGATTACTGATCTATTTGGAGATCAGGATAATTAATCTCCTCCAAGCTGGATACAGCCCTTTTCAAATAGATGAGGAGCAGTAACAACAGTGAGAAAACCAGTTTTGGATATCTTCTGTAGTGACCGAACCTAAAGATTGCTCGATAGCATCTACCAAGTCAGCATATGTCCTGGGTTCAAGTTTGTTGAGCTTTGATTTCATTTGTGA
>JAAHHN010000135.1 GCA_010672165.1 Spirulina sp. SIO3F2
TAGCGGGGTAAGCATCTGGCGCTGATGGCTCACTATGAGCATTGGCAAGAATTGGCTACACCAGTTGCTGAAGCTGCGATCGCTCGCATCCGAGCCACGGGTGCCCAAATCCGTACCCAAGCGCCTGTTGTTCGCCATGTCAATGACAATGCGGACGATTGGGCCAAAATGTGGCAGATGCAGGTGAGCCTGGGTTGTGTGCCGTACTATATGTTTGTGGAACGCCAAACCGGAGCCAAGCAATATTTTGAGTTGCCGTTGGTACGCACTTGGGAAATTTACCGCACCGCGATCCAACAGGTTTCGGGGTTAGGGCGCACGGCCAGGGGGCCAGTGATGTCGGCGCTACCGGGTAAGGTGATGATCAATGGGGTCTCAGAGATTGCGGGGGAAAAGGTCTTTGTGCTGAACTTCTTACAAGCGCGTGAGCCGAGTTGGTGCAACCGTCCCTTCTTTGCCCAGTTTGATCCCACGGCAACCTGGCTCGATGATCTCAAACCGGCGTTTGGTGCGGATAAATTCTTCTATGAGAGCCAACTTGAAGAGATGCTGACGCGCACGGTGCTCGATTGCAACGCGGCTTAATTCAATGCCCATCCTACGGGATGTTCTAATTTGCACCGATTAGCATAGCTGGCGCGATCCCCCCGGCTGCGCCGACCCCCTTGGTAAGGGGGTTCTATGGTCAAACCCTGATTTCAATCCAACTATCCCAGCCTCTTGCGGCGTCACCCCCCTTACAAAGGGGGGAAGGGGGGATCGCAGGTCTAGATAGAAGAGGCATAGCATCTAAAATAGGCATAGTCCCCCTTTGATTCCGTTGCCGTATGTCTCGCTCCCCCCTCCTCAACGATTTCCGCATCGCCTACCGGAGTTTGCAGATGTTGCCCCTCAAGACGGCGGAAGATTGGGCCAAGTACCATGTGCCCTACGACACCGATGAGGTGGAACGGTTGCAACAGGTGATCGAGGACTGTTCTCCTGCCAACAACAAGATTGTCTTTACCGGCCATCTGGGCTGTGGCAAGTCCACATTGCTCAATGATGTGGCGCGGCGGGTGGATGAGGAATTTTTTGTGGTTTCGTTCTTGATCGATGAAGTGGTTGAGATGTCGGATGTGAACCACATCAATATTCTGTTTGCGATCGGTGTCCAGATGATGGCGATCGCCAAGGAGAAAGGCATTGAATTAGCACAATCGTTGCGCGACGATCTTGACAATTGGTTTAGCACGATTACCCAGACCCAAACCGAGACACCGATCAGCGCTGCTTTGACGGCGGCTTTTGATTTTCTGGTGCTCAAGGGTCAGCTGAAAACCAGTGCGGAAACGCGCAAGGAAATTAAGCGCATTTTTGAGCCTCGCGCTTCGGAGCTGATCGAGAAGCTCAACAATATTGCTCAAGCGATTGAAACCGAGTCGGGACAGGCGATGTTGGTGATTATTGATGGCTTGGATAAGCTCGATCTGGGGGTGGCGAGGGAGGTTTATGCTGAGCATATCAAGACCCTGTTTCAGCCGGAGTTTCGGATTATCTTTACGGTGCCGATGGCGGCGCTGCGGGAGTTGGATTTACGGGAAATGCTCAAGCGGGAGAGCAATGATCAGTTGCGATCGATGAGCGTGACGCAGCTTTACACGAAACCCGCTAAAGAAACCCAGGCCACACGTCGCCCGCCGGAAACACGGGAACCCCTGACCGCGGCCCTCGAAACCTTCCAGAAAATCCTGGCGCGGCGGATTCCAGAGCGGTTGATCGAGCCGGAGGCGGTGGAGTTGATGGTGCATTACAGCGGTGGCGTGTTACGGGAGCTGATCCGCTTGGCCTATGGCTGTTGTGGAGAATGCCTATTGCAGGTGCGACGGGAGCCGGAGAACTTGGAGATTAAAATCACAACCAAGGTGGTGGAGCAGGTGGTGAAGACGTTGCGCAATGATTTTGCAGCGCCGATGAGTGAGCCGTTTTATAAGATCCTGACGGAGGTTTACAAAACCCTCAGTGATCCGGCAGATGATGATGCGGGGCATCAGAAGTTTTTGAATTTGCTCCACAGTCTCTACATTCTGGAATATGAGGATGATGAGGTTTGGTATGACGTGCATCCGATCGCGGTGGAGTTGCTGGAGCAGAAGGGGCGCTTTTTGGCATGAGTGAGTTGACGGCACAGAATCAGGAGGCGCTGTTTCGGTTGGTGGCGGCGATCGAGGACAATCAGGGGGTGATGAGTCCGTTGATTGCGGTCTGTGATGATGGGGCGTTGCGGGAGCGGTTGATCGCGCAATGTGAGCAGGATTTAGAAGAAGGGATCGGGGTTTATCGGGTGGCGTTGAACCAGGAGGAGCCGAGTTTGCGGTTGGGGGTTTGGCAATGTATTCAAGCGCAGCCGAGGCTAAAGGTGGGGGAGCCGGGGGTGTTGATGGTGGTGGGGGCGGAGGCGTTGTCTTTTGTGCCGAAGCTGAATGAGCGGACGGGGATTGATAAGTTTATGGGGTATTTGCAGTGGGGTCGGGAGGGGTTGACGGAGTTTCCGTATCCGATTGTGCTGTGGATTACGGAGCAGATTTATTTGCAGATGATTAATCTGACGGATTCGGTGCGGGCGTTGGATTTTTGGAGTTGGCGGCGGGGGTTGGTGAAGTTTGAGGGGGAGGAGTGGGTTTGGTCGGCCGGGGGTGGTTTAGAGCAAGGTGAGGAGGCGGGTTCAGCAGAGGAAGTTGATCCTGAAGATTTGTCGTTGGATGAGTTGCAAGATTGGATTGCTAGGACTGAGAAAGTAGATCCTAAAAATCGAAATTTGGGGCGTTTTTATGATGAATTAGGTGAGCGATATCGTTTGCGTTTGAAGCAAGGTGAAGCAGATGATTTTGCTCAAGAACTCAAGAAATCACATAAGTGTTTTAGGAAAGCAATTACCTTACAGCAAGACCTGGGATTGAAAGAAGATTTGGTTGCGAGTTTTCGACATCAGGGTTTGCTCTGTGATGACTCTGCACAATTCACAGAGGCAATGCACTATTATGAGAAATCGTTAATCTTGTCAAAAGAGATTGAGGATTACCAAGGGACAGCGAAGTCGTTGAATGATTTAGGCTATATCTATGATGCCCTTGGAGAATATCGAAAGGCAATTTCATTTCATGAACAATCATTGGAAGTTACACGGGAAATTGGCGATCGGCAAGAGGAAGCTAAGTCATTAAATGGTTTGGGTAATGTATACCAATCCCTCGGAGAATATCGAGAGGCGATCGCGCTCTACGAACAATCTCTGGAAATTAGACGAGAAATTGGTGATCGGCAAGGAGAAGCAGCATCGTTAAACAATTTAGGCAATGCTTACCATTCCCTCGGAGAATATAGAAAAGCGATCGCCTTCCATAAACAATCTCTGGAAATTAGACGAGAAATTGGTGATCGGCAAGGAGAAGCAGCATCGTTAAACAATTTAGGCAATGCTTACCATTCCCTCGGAGAATATAGAAAAGCGATCGCCTTCCATAAACAATCTCTGGAAATTAAACGAGAAATTGGTGATCGGCAAGGAGAAGGAGTATCGTTAAACAATTTAGGCAATGCTTACCATTCTCTCGGAGAATATAGAAAAGCGATCGCCTTCCATGAACAATCTCTGGAAATTAAACGAGAAATTGGCGATCGGCAGGGAGAAGCATCATCTTTAGGTAATTTAGGCAATGCTTACCATTCCCTCGGAGAATATAGAAAAGCGATCGCCTTCTATGAACAATCCCTGGAAATAATACGGGAAATTGGTGATCGGCAAGGGGAAGACACATGCTTGGTCAATTTAGGTAATGCTTACCATTCTCTCGGAGAATATAGAAAAGCGATCGCCTTCCATGAACAAGCTCTGGAAATAATACGGGAAATTGGCGATCGGCAAGGGGAAGACACATGCTTGGTCAATTTAGGTAATGCTTACCATTCTCTCGGAGAATATAGAAAAGCGATCGCCTTCCATGAACAAGCTCTGGAAATAATACGGGAAATTGGCGATCGGCATAATCAATTACTTTCCTTGTTTAATATGGCTAATGCCTTCACTCGTCTCGATGATCGCTGGGGCGCTCGCCACAATTACCAACAAGCTCTCATCCTCGCCCAAGAAATGGGTCTAAAGCATCGTGTTAAACAATGCAAAAAAGCCTTAGAAAAACTTTCCAAACAAGTTGTCGTCGAACCCCTCCGCGCCCCAGAAATCGGCAGCACCGCCAACATCCCAACCCCACCCCGTCCCCGCACTCCCAAACCGCCCCCCCTCTTCCCCCGCCGCAAATCCCCCCTAGAAAAATGGCTGCTTAGATTGTGGCGATCTTGTGTGCAGCTTGTGCGGGTGGTGTTGGGGCGGTGAGTGGGGGTGAGTCTTTCACCGATTCGCATGGCTAGCGAAATCCCCCCGGCTGCGCCGACCCCCTTGGTAAGGGGGTTCTACGGGCAAACCCTGATCTTAATCAAACCATCCCAGCCGCTAGCGGCGTCACCCCCCCTTACACTAGACGCTGTGCGGCTTCCCGCAGGGTAGGGAGGAAGGGGGGATCGCGGGTCTAGATTAGACGATGCACAATCCATTGATTCGACTCCATTGTCGGCCAACACCCGAACCCACCCTGGTCAGCGCCGCGCTCGACCACCCCTCCCAAGAGCTAATCCTGTAGGGGTTTCAAATCGCTCCCTTGATTTTGCTAGGGTTCAGCGGTTCAGCCCTCAAAAGTGCGTTCGCAAGATCCTTGCTGTGAGGGGGGTCTGCAAAACCCCTACAAGGTTAGCCCAAGAGGGGATGTCTGCTAAACAATCCCAAAACCATCCCAGAGTAAGCATTCTGAACTCTAAACTTTGAACCCTGAACCCTGAACTCTGAACTCATTCTTCATTCATCACCCGGTCGCGGTACACCTGCGCCGGATTCCCCCACGCAATCTTCCCCGGCGGCAAATCTCGATACACACTACTCCGTGCCCCCACCACCGTATTCGCGCCAATCGTCACCCCCAGCCCTACAAAGCAATCCGTCGCCAACCAAGCCCCCGGCCCGATCCTGATCGGTGCGGTTTGTAAACTAAAACGGCGATCGCGCAGATCATGAGACCCCGTGCAGAGATAACACTTCTGCGAAACCACCGCATGCGCCCCAATCTCAATCCTGTCCAGACTGTAGAGAACCACATCGTCCCCTAGCCAACAATAATCCCCAATCGTCACCTTCCAAGGATAGGTAAACCGTGCAGAAGGCCGCACCACCACCCGGCGTCCCACCTTGGCTCCAAATAACCGCAACAGCCAACAGCGCACCCCACTCATATTGTGTAGGGTCAACGGGAATATCACCGCCTGCACCAGCCACCACAACAGGATCAAACCCGTGGGTCGGCCACGGTCAAATCCAGATTGGTCATAGCGGCTTAAGTCAACCCAAGCTGATGCCGACGACTCAGGCTCAAATGTCATGGGAGACTGGGGGGACAGCGGCTGAACTTGACGGTGGCATGGGGGGGACTGAAGGCCCAGAAGGCCCAGCAGTTGAACTCGATGGTGGCGTTGGGGGGAGACGATTTTGATTTAAATTCCCCCGGAAGCGCTGCATTTCATAGAGCTTGACGCCAATTTGAAACTCATATTGACTCAGCAGACGACCGTAGATATAACCGGCTCGACCATCCAAAAATCCCAACCGGATAATGTAAAACAAGAAAAAACGCAGCACCGGCCGCATCGGCAGCCGCACCCAAAGCTTTTTCAAAAACCGTTTCCGCTGCACCGCATCTCCAAAGAGGTTCGCGCCGATCGTGCCGCTATCCCCCTGGCCGTGGAGCAAATTGTAATAGACCTTGGCTTCCCAGTTTGAATAGCGATTATGACGCGCTAGCCATTCGTAGATATTGCGGAAGTCAATATGCAACATATCTTCTTTGAGATAACCCACCGCTCCCTGAAGAATGACATGCTCATGAACTTCATTGTCGCCCGTATTAGGAATCGCCTCGGTTTGGAGATTCTCGTAACGACCACAGCGATGTTTGAAGAGTCGCAGATTCCAATCGGGGTATTTGCCGCCAAACCGAATCCAATGACCTAAAAAGAAGACTTTACGGTTCAGGTAATAGCCGTTATAGCGGGGGTCTTGAATGCGCTGGGCAATTTCTGCCCACAACTCGGGGGTAATACGCTCATCACAATCAACAATCAACACCCATTCATTCCGAAAGGGCAAATTATCGAGTGACCAATTCTTTTTCTTGGGCCAACGACCATTGAAATGAAATTGCACCACATTCACGCCATAGTCTTGGGCAATTTCTAGGGTGCGATCGCTACTCTGGGAATCAACAACAAAAATTTCATCAGCAGGAGCGAGGCTATCGAGGCAGGTGGCGAGGTTGAGCTGTTCATTCTTGGCTGGAATGAGCACAGAAACAGGGATTGGGTCACAAATCACAGTCTTGCTCCAGGGCATGGGGTAGAAGGATGGAAAAGAAGAAGAGAAAGGCGATCGCGCCTCTAGCTTAAACGATCAGGATTTCAGGGTGACAGGCGCAATCAACCCCCGCGCCACCGCCAGCAGATAACCGATTTGTCCATAGGCATAGACGAGATTATCAAATCGGAGTGCCGGATCATGACGATATTTCAAAGCTTTATACAGACCGCGCACCAAACGCTCACCCCCCTGACAAAACTGCCGCCACCCCTTACGACGCCCTGCCACTCGCTCTCGGTAACATTCACTCACGCCCTGCCACCAACCCCGCTTGAGGAACCAACGCCGCTCTAGGCGCTCTGGGGTAACGTGATGGGCAACAGTCGCTTGAGGAAGATAGTAGACCTGCCACTGTCGCTTAAGGGCGATCGCGGTCATACGGAGTTCTTCATTGGAGAGGAGATTTTTACCCACCCGGCCCAAATTCAAGTCGAAGCCCCCGACTGATTCCAAAAAGGAGCGCCGAATGGCGTAATTCAGACCCCGAGGCGTGAGATTGGGCTGGGTGATGGCTAGGGGGCGATCGCCGAGATCATAGGCCCCCAAATTCCCTGCCAGTCCGGCGGAGAGCCAGGGAGGAGCAGTTTGCCCTTCTGGCCACAAGAGCTTTACATGCCCCCCTGCGATCGCCAATTGTGGATTTGCCGTGAAGGCCGCTGCGATGGTCGAAAGCCAACTGGGCGATGCGATCGCATCATCATCAAGATAAGTCAACACCTCACTTTGCGTTGCTTGGGCACCTGTATTGCGAGCCACCGACAACCCCAGTTGCGGTTCATAAAGATAACGCAAGCGAGGATGGGGCAAATGAGCATCCACCACCTCACGGGTGGTGTCTGTTGAAGCATTGTCCACCACAATAATTTCGTAATCGGGGTAGTCCTGCACCAGTAAGCTTTTGATCGCCTTGCCCAGATAAGCTGCTCGATTGTGGGTACAGATAATGGCACAAAGTTGCACGTTGTCCAGTCCTCCAGAACTCCATTGCCCTGCATCTCGCTATACAGTTCAACAGTTTTGGTCTTTTCTCGTGAATTCCGCTCGGTTCATCAGGATATTCCCTTGGCAGCGATTGGGCGATCACCCTAACTCGAAGCGCTTAAGTTAAACATCCCATCTCCGCTTGCACGCCGCTGAAACAGCCTAGATTATTCTTGCTTCATCTGCTGGCCCCATCTTTCGGGACGAGGTCAGAGAATTTCCTCTGACGAACACAATAATCCAGACTCGGCTGTAGATGCTAAACATCTATAGAGCCTCAACACTGAATTAACCGCACCCTAACTATTTTTCAACCTATTTGTCTAAGTGTACTGTGAAGCCTCACAATCGAGCCCATGGCGCTCGGACTAAGACCTTGTATAAAACCAAAGCATCGTTTCAACTCACGCTATCTACCGCTAAGGAGTTAATGATTGGTCTGATTGCATTACTCGGCGGCGCGATCGCCCTCCTCACCTTGTAACGGCTGGCTATTGCAACTTCTCCAACTGAATGCGGGGATCAACTGCCTTAAGCAACAGATCTGCCAATAAATTCCCCACAATCAACATTGCCGCCCCCATCATCAAACCTGCCATCACTAAATACAAATCTTGGGTCATCACGGCTCGAAAGATTAGTCGCCCCAAACCTGGCCAATTGAAAAACAGCTCCGTAATAAATGAACCGCTCAACAGCGCCGCAAACTCAAAACCCAAAATCGTCACCAAGGGGTTCACCGCATTGCGCAGGGCATGAACATAAATAACCCGATTTTCCGGCAGCCCCTTGGCTCGGGCGGTTTGGATATATTCTTGACGTAACACATCGAGCAGTGAACCCCGAGTCAGGCGCTGTAAACCAGCAAAGCTTGTAACTGTGAGAGCTAGCGTGGGCAAAATCATATGCCAGCCAATATCGAGTACCTTGCCCAGCGGTGAAAATTGGTCATAGTTGATACTGGTCATGCCACCGACGGGAAAAAGAGGGGTCGTGTATTGTGCAATAATCAGCAGCAATAGCGCGGTGATAAAGCTAGGAAAGCCCTGACCCACATAGCTGACGACCTGTAAGACGCGATCGCTCCATTGGTTTTGGCGCACCGCACTAAAGATCCCTAAGGGAAGCGCCACTGTCCACGTGAAAAAAATCGAGGCGATCGCCAGCAACAAAGTTGCCCCCATCCGCTCAAAGATCAGTGACACCACAGCCCGATCGTAGACAAAGCTCTTGCCAAAGTCCAAACGCGACACCACATTCCAGAGCCAGCGGCCATATTGCACCAGCGGGGGTTGGTCTAAGCCAAACTGAGCGGCATAGGCTTGGATGGTTTCTTCGGTGATCGTGGGATTCTCCCGCAGGGTATCCAGATAGCTGCCGGGTGCGAGTTGAATGATTGCAAAACTGAGCATTGAGGTCAGCAACAAGGTCAGCAGGGCTTGCAGCAACCGCTTAAGGATGTAGAGTGCGGTGGGACTGACCAGCGCAGCCTGAAGGCGTTGAAATTGGGTGGTGAGGCGATCGCTGCCAGTTGAGGTGGTCATTAAAAACTAACGACCCCCCACCGTAATCGAATCCACCTTAATATGCGGCTGACCCACCGTCACATAAATGCTGCCGCTGATGGAACCACAAAAACCGGGGGCAAGACTCAGATCATCGGAGCACATGGAGATTTTCTGCATAATGTCTTGGGCTTCACCAATTAGGATTGCGCCCTTGAGTGGCTTCGTGACTTTACCATTTTCAATCAAGTAGGCTTCATCAACGCCGAAGTTAAATTCACCTGTGGGACCCACACTGCCGCCGCCCATCTTCTTGCAGTAAATCCCCTTGTCAATGGAGTTAAAGATATCTTCCGTAGTGCAATCGCCAGGAGCAATGTAGGTATTGCGCATTCGAGAAGCAGCGGCGAAGGTGTAGCTGTTGCGGCGGCCGCTGCCGGTGCGGGGGTGGCCGGTGCGCATTTGGCCAGCGCGATCGCTCAAGAAGTTTTTCAAAATGCCATTCTCAATCAGCAGCGTCCGTTGAGTAGGCATGCCTTCATCATCCATATCCGAAGATCCAAACGCATCTTCTGAGCGCCCTTCATCCCAGGCGGTGAGACTCTCATGGGCAATTTTTTCACCTTTGCTGGCCAAAAATGGTGTGGTCTTACGCTCAATTTGGGTGGTTTCGAGCAAATGACCACAGGCCTCATGGAAAATAACCCCACCAAAGTGGTTCGCCATCACAATGGGGTAAGTCCCTGATTCCACATAGTCAGCGTAGAGCATTTGTCCGGCACTCTCGGCGACCTCCGCTGCTGTTGCGGTGTAGTCCCAATTGCGCAGAAAATCCGGGTCGCTGGTATCCCCATCGCGCAGACCTGTAGAACTGCGGTGCTCCCCATCTGCACAGAGCAGATTACAAGAGACCGACTGGGTCAGGCGAATATCCCGAGCAAATGTGCCATCGCTAGCTGCCACCAGCACCTCTTGCCAATCTCGGAAGTAACCGGCGCGGCGAGACTGGACATGACTGGCTTTACGCTGGAGTTGATCGGTGGTTGCTAAGAGCACATCACCAATTTCCTGGATCGAGCTACAGTCTGGTAACCACATTTCTTTGCTTTTGGCTGCCCCATAGTCGCGGAACATTTCTAGATAGACTTCGGGGAGATAGGCATTGGGCCCTGGCAAATCGAGTCCCAAACTGGAGAGGGCTTTTTCGAGTGCTTTCTTGAGACCATCAAAGCTTAGATCGTTAGTGCTGACATAGCAGTCGGCTGTACCGCGAAACACGCGAATGCCTGCGCCAGTGGTGAGGGCTGGCGAAATGCTGGTAATCTGCTCGTCTTCAGCGAGACAGTTAATATAGTTAACTCGCTCCAAAAAGAACTCAACAAAGTCTGCACCCGCTGAGCGCCCTAAACCCAACAACGTCGATAGCGGTGCTTCCCAAGACATATCAAACCGCTCAGGTGTGGCAATGTAATGTAGCTTGGGGAGTTCCTTGGTTAGAAGCAGGGTGCTAGAAGACATAAATAAAGAATGATGACTTGTAGGATGTGCAACGGTAACGCAGCCGGGGAGATACCCAAGTCCATAGTCTAGCAAAATCTGTTGGGAACCCGGTTCTAAGATAAGATGGGGCATATATTTTAAGATAAGACACACTCTTGATTGGGAGTGATGCTTGCTGAGGAGGATATAAATCTAATGAAACGACTGATTCATCTGGCGTTGGTCGCAGTGCTCTTTGTGGGTGTTTGTTTGTTGAATGTGCAGCCGAGTCATGCGGCTGAAACGAAATATCGCAACAACGCGGATGCCAAGCTAGAGACCGAATTTGGTCAAAAATTCGACTTAAATAATACCAACGTTCGACAGCTCCGCAAGCTACCGGGTTTCTACCCCACGCTTGCAGGCAAGATCGTTCGTGTTCCTTATTATGAAAAGGTCGAGGATGTGCTGAACATTCCGGGACTCACTGAACGTCAGAAGCAGCTCTTGCAAGATAACCTTGACAAGTTCACCGTGACGACCAGTGCTGATGTGTTTGTACAAGGGGCTGAACGTCAAAATAACGGGATCTATGACTAGGGTTTGTGGGCGTGGTTTCTGCGCCCCTCCCACTAATTTCGCTGTCGAGGTCGGCGACCTGACTTCCAAAATGCAATGAAATTGTGCTTGAGGCTTTTATAGATTCTCTTAAGAACGTCGTATCGTTCCCTAATTACCATTTTTTCTGCCCCACTCCATTGTTGGAGTGGGTTTGTTGTTTATCAATAAATTTCGTGTTTCTGCTATGGGGAACTGATCGCGCCCATGATCCATTCAACTTTGCCAAACCAAGCGGACGTTGTGATTGTTGGAGCTGGGGCCGCTGGGCTCTATGCGGCTCTTTGTATCCCGCCGCAATATTCGGTGTGCTTACTTACCAAAGAGAAGCTTAAGGTGGGGGCGAGTGATTGGGCTCAAGGGGGGATTGCCGCAGCGATCGCGCCCACCGATTCTGTCATTGCTCACCTTGAAGATACCCTCAAAGCAGGTGCGGGTTTGTGCGATCGCACCGCAGTGGAGTTTTTGGTTAACCACGCGCCAGCGGCGATTGAACAATTGGTGCAATTTGGGGTTGCCTTTGATCGTCATGGAGATCAATTAGCGCTAACCACTGAGGCCGCCCATTCCCATCCGCGGGTGCTCCATGCTGCGGATACCACCGGCCGGGCAATCGTCTCGATTCTCACTGAACGGGTTTTAGAACGCCCCAATATTCAGGTGTTTGCCCATGCCCTTGCGGTTAAGCTATGGCTCAATGAAACCACGAATCACTGTCAGGGTCTTTGTGTCTGGCATCAAGTCCATAGCCATTGGTTGCAGGCTCAGGCGGTGATTTTAGCCACGGGTGGGGGTGGCCAGGTCTTTGCTCAGACCACAAACCCGAAAGTCAGCACGGGTGATGGCGTAGCCCTTGCTTGGCACGCTGGAGCCGAATTGCGGGATTTGGAGTTTTTCCAATTTCACCCCACCGCCCTGATGAAACCGGGCGCACCGTGTTTTTTGATTAGTGAAGCGGTGCGGGGAGAAGGCGCCCATTTGATTGATGCTCAAGGCGATCGCTTTGCCTTCAACTATCATCTCCAGGGAGAATTAGCCCCCCGTGATGTCGTCAGCCGTGCGATTTTTCAGCATTTAAACCGTCCTGACCGTCCAGATTCAGGAGACTGCGTTTATTTAGATCTCGCCCCGATTCCAGCCAGCCGGGTACAATATCGTTTTCCCAATATCATTCGGGTCTGCCAACGCTGGGGCATTGATCTTTTTGCCCAACCCATTCCAGTGGCCCCAGCAGCCCATTACTGGATGGGAGGCATTACCACCAACACAGAGAATTGCACGTCGATTCCTGGCCTCTACGCCATTGGCGAAGTGACTAACACAGGTGTTCATGGTGCCAATCGTCTGGCAAGCAATTCACTACTTGAATGTGTGGTGTTTGCAGCCCAGTTTGCTCATTTAGAATTACCGCCCCTTGAAGCGGTATCAAGACCCACAGATCTTGCTCCCGAACCTTTGGCGATCGCAACGCCTGAAATCACTTGGCTTGATTATCAACGTCAAATCCAACAAATTATGTGGCAAGCGGCTGGGATCTGTCGGGATGCCACCGGACTAACACAGGCGCTGAACCAGTTGGAAAACCTGATTGAGGTCATTAACGCTGAACCATTCGTTGCCATGATTCCGATGTTGGAACCGGAACAGACTTTACAGCTAACTCAAACCGATCAGGATAATCGAGTTCGAGCCAGTCTAGAGACCTACAATCTCCTGGCGATCTCGCAACTGATTCTTAGCAGTGCTCTGTTTAGAACCGAAAGCCGAGGTGGGCATTACCGTAGTGATTATCCCCAAACAGATGTTGAATGGGCAAAGCATACAATCGTTCAGGGTCAAAAGCAATGGCGATCGCCCTAAGTTGTATTTATCCCTCAATTTCGCGCAATGGAGTTGGGTCTTGTGGAACAAACCGACCTCCCGCTCCACTGGAATCTTCAGGATTCCCATTGTTATCGGGTTCATAGGCCAGAAGAGTAGCCTGCTCATCCTGATGAGTCTGATACAGTGTAGAAACCAAAAAGGTAGGAGATGGGGATATTGCTAAAGCAGGATTGAGCAGAGCCCCTTCCAAAGTGAGGGCGAAGGCAAAACTCACAAAAAGACTGGCAAATAAAAGCATGATCCTTAAAGCGGGAAATCTACAGCGCCTTAACATACCGTCAAGTATATTGATGTTTCTAGCTTAGCGAATGCCAGAACGTAAAAAAAATATTAAGTTTTTTGGCAAATGCAAGGTGTTCAGGATAAGGCTGATCCCTTGGACGTTCGGAGCCAAATTGCGTTGATCCCCTTGGATACAAAAGCGGAATCTCTACAGTTTGCTACGAGTTGGATAGGTGAGTAGGATGGATGGAGAATTAACCATCATTTAATCTTCCTGAGATGTCGTCCCCCAGCATCAGGACTCACAATATGAGCGAGATGCCCCCTACGACTGCAAGACTACAGGCACAAAACCCCACCATCATCACTCCGTAAAAATTTGGGTCGGTTTGCCATCAATACTGACTTGATTTTTCTGCTGCCAATAGGTGTTGAGCCCTGCTTTCCCTTTGTTGATTGCCCAATCGCGTAACTGCTCTCGTTCGCCTTGAAAGGCATAGTAAGGAACAGCCATGCCACAGGAAGTCTGCACAAGGTCAATTTGGATATCAATGACTTGGCGGGCGCCAGGCAAGGGCTCAAATAAAGCACTGAGCTTTGCCCATTCTGGATCGCGGGGATGAAATGTTTTGGCTTGGCCGTAGAGGCGCAGGATCAATGGCTCGCCAGCTAGAGCACAGAACATCAGGGTCATACGTGGGTTTTCTAGGAGATGGGCCGCAGTTTCATTACCACTCCCCGTCAAGTTAAGCCAGACGACCTGCTGGGGACTCAGCACTCGCAATGTATCCATCCCCTTAGGAGACACATTCACACGGCCATCGGCTGCAGCCGTGCCCACAAAAAAGAGGTGTTGTTGAGAAATAAAGGTCTGAAGCTTGGGGGTGATTTCACTGTACCGTTTAGCCATTGTTGTAGATGATGGTTCAGTCTAGCGATGTTGGTAATGAGAACTGATGGAAATATAAGAAAACAATCCAGTAATTCAATTCTTGAGTGCTAAAACTGATTGCTGCTGGGTAATGCTCACCCTACTGGATTGAATTTTAATCTTCATTCGTGCAATTAAGGCTGACCTTCAGTGTACTGCCCAAAGCCCAAAGTTGGGGTTGAAGATATTCTGATGAAAGTCTGAATCATAACTGGGAAAAATATTACGTTTAGTTGCAATTTCAGCCCATCTCCTTGGCTAAATATACAAAAATTTGAAATATTCAACTTTTCTTAACGAAAAGAGCTTGGAAGCTCTATATAAAACTTTTACTAAAGATATAGTGAAAGTAAGCGAACGTTTTGCTTACAACTTAATTTTGGACTGGAGATTTATTGCTATGCGTAGTCAGTTTCATCACCGTTCCTCACTTGCTCATCATCGTGTGGATTCTGCTTTTAATCGACTGCATCGTGCTAAGCGATCGCACAATATAGTTGAGCCACCGACAACAGGTTTTACGACGGCTAAGCCACCACTTTTTTCGTCTCAAGCCCAACCATTTTTAGCAGAGTTACCAACTGAAGAGCAGCATTATTCCCCTCAACAAACTGCGACCCAAAAACTCAAGACTCTGATTGAAGAGCATAGCTATAACGATTTCTTTGCTAAGGCGATCAAGATGGTGAGTGAGCAAAATATTCCAGAACTGTCTTCGATCAAGACATTGGAGCAGTTCTATTTCTTTTTGGATGCACTGGTTACTTGGATTCCAGAAATACGGGTTTGGGATTGGGACGGAAAGATTTTACATGAGCGTACTGTCTATTCACGACTCATGCAATTCTATTATTATTTCAACCAAGCGCCCTTAGCTGCCCTCCAAAGTCCCATTGTGCCTTTAGAGGGGGAAAGGTTGTCGCCAATTTCCCGTTGGATGCGTGATTTTGCAATTGAATGGGGGCATTTTTTAGATACACCTGCCTCGCAGGAACATGTAGAAAGTTTCAAATATGCTCCTGAATATGCCTGGCAGGACTATGAACACCCCCCTGAGCAATATGCGACATTCAATGAATTCTTTGCCCGTAAATTCAAAGACATTGATGTTCAACGACCAGTTGCCCAAGTCGATAACGAACGGGTTATTGTTTTCCCGGCTGAATCTACTTTTGTAGGGCAATGGGCAATTAGTACACCGGTTGATGCACCAGTACCTGCTCCTGCTGCTATTGTAGTCAAGCATATTGAATGGACAATCGCTGAGTTATTACAAGACTCCCGCTATGGGGATGCGTTTCAGGGGGGGATTTTCTGTCATAGTTTTTTGAATACTTATGACTATCATTGTCTACATACAGCAGTTGCGGGTCGTGTGTTGGAAGCGAAGTTTATTCCAGGGCAGGTTTATTTAGAAGTGAAGCTCAAAGCACTGGAGGAAAACGATGCAGAGGGCAATCTAGCACGGGCGGTTATTCCCCAACGCTATCTGGATGCAGAGGATGCAACCGGCTATCAATTCGTGCAATGTCGAGGATTACTGCTACTAGAATCAGCGGTCGGCAAAGTGGCGATCCTCCCGATCGGGATGGCGCAAGTTTCCTCAGTGGTATTTGTGACCCCCGAGGCGGAAGGGCAACAGCCGATTGTGTTAACCCCAGAAGAAAAAGCCAATCTAAATTATGCGCAACAGATCACACTGCTCAATAAAAAAATCAAGCAGGGACTGGTGGGGAAATATCTTAAAAAAGGAGAGATGTTCTCATTTTTCCAATTTGGCGGCTCTGATTTTGTGATGGTCTTTGAACGTCAGGCGAATGTAGATATTACCGCAGCTGTGAATGTTCATTATCCAGTGCGGAGTCAATGTGCAATTTCTAATATCAATGAGTTGCGATATTACTGATACTAACCTGCTTTAAGTCATCAGGGGGTAAGCTGCTCAACAATTTCATCAAAGCGGAATTGCCAGACAAGTTCAGTTAAATCGGCCGCTAGTGCTTGATGACTATCAGCGATTTCTGCAATGAGTGCCAATACTTCGACATCGTCCAGATCGAGTGCTGCTTGATAGAACTGCTCAATCCAATCAGGGTTTGTCCCTTCAAATTGAGCAGTAGAGAAGTTAGGGGTTTTGGTGGGAGATGCGAGCGCGTCTCCCTCTTGTTCATGAATATATTGCACACCCAGATGCTTGGCCATCACCTCAAAAATGGTCGCTTCTCGGAAGGGTTTGCGCACAAAATCATTACAACCAGCGAAAGTAGCACGGCCCGTTCCTCTTCAAATACACTGGCGGTCAGTGCCACCACAACTGTAGCTTGACCTTGGGTCGTGCTGTTAATGCGAGTAACCGCTTCATGGCCATCCATAACCTGCATCCGCATATCCATCCAAATCAAGTGGGGCTCCCATGCCTCCCAAACTTCGATCGCCTCAAGTCCATTCGCTGCCTCGCGTAACTAACTCAAAAGGGCACTGATAACGACGTATTTGTAGATGGGATACCATCTGGTTTGCCCTGTTTGTTTCGCCGTTCGATACCAAATGTGAGTACGATCGCTGGTCGCTTTTTGGCCCGTCCGAAAGGAGAGATAGCCCACTAAGCTAACAGCTCCCATAATCTGCAAAATAAAGGGCACAATTAAAACCAGACGTAGAGAAAGGGGACACAAGCGTTGGGGTCGCATAGCAGATTATGCAATGGCGGGCAACATAAAGAAGCAGGCTAGAGCAAGGATTGAAGCGGTTTGAAGAAGAAAGCCCCAAATGGGGCTTGAGTGTGAGGGAGTGACTCTTGATTCTTCAAGCTCCCAGTACGTAATCCGTATAGTTTAAGGTTGGGTCAGGCGATCGGCAGCGTGATATAAAAGGTTGTGCCCTGATCTAAATCAGACTCACAGGTTAATGTCCCGTTGTGAGTCTCGGTGATAATTTGATAGCTAATCGAAAGACCTAAACCTGTGCCCTTGCCCACTGGTTTGGTAGTGAAGAAGGGGTCAAAGAGACGATCGCAGGTTTTTGCAGCCATCCCTGGGCCATTGTCGTGAATTTGAATGATGACGGATTGCTCTTGAGTTGTTGTTGTGATGTGAATTTGGCTGGGAGTCGCTGTCATTTCTGCCAGGGAACGGGTGCGATCGCGTTCTTCTAGGGCATCGATGCTGTTACTAATAATGTTCATAAACACCTGGTTAAGCTGACCCGCATAACATTCAATCAGGGGGAGTTCACCATAATTTTTGAGCACTTGAATTTCTGGTCGCCAATCTTGGGCTCGCAACCGGGTTTGTAAGATGGTCAAGGTGCTATCAAGACCTTCATGAAGATCTACCGCTTTGACCGCGGCCTCATCCAACCGAGAGAAGTTGCGCAAGGATTTAACAATATCTCGAATACGCTCCGTGCCCACCCGCATCGATTGAACCAGTTCTCGAAAATCTTGTTGCAGAAAATCCAAATCAATCTCTTCAATCCGGTCAGTAATAATCAATGGTGGATCGGGAAATGTTTGCTGATACAGTTCAATTAACTCCAGTAGATCTTCAACATAATTGACAGCATGGGTAATATTGCCATAGATAAAGCCCACGGGATTGTTGATTTCATGGGCGACGCCTGCCACCATTTGACCCAAACCTGACATTTTTTCAGTTTGAACCAGTTGTATTTGCGTCCGTTGAAGTTCGTCTAAGGTTTGTTCTAACTCATCAGTTTTCTGGCGGAGGGCGATCGCGGCTTCTTCTCGTACTGTCACATCCTGAAACATACCGACAATGCCAATTACCTGGCCCAACGCATCCTGTAATGGCACTTTGTTGGTCTCTAACCATGCTTGTTTACCATCAGCTTGGAGCTGGGGTTCAATAATCCCCAGCTCTGGAGTATTAGAGTCAATTACCCGGCGATCGCATTCTCGGAAAAAGTCGGCTTCTTCAGTTTTCCATGCCATATCATAATCGGTAATCCCAACAATGTTTGCTGCTGAATCCACACCGGCCACCTGGGCAAAATATTCATTTGAACCTTGATAGACGAGATCTCGATTTTTCCAAAAAATTGCCCCTGGCAAGGTATTAATGACTAATTTCAATAAATCTTGAGTATGGTGTAGTTCTTCAAGAGCCGCTTCGAGTTCAGTAGTTTTTTGGCGTAGGGCGATCGCTGATTCTTCTCGTTTAGTGACATCTTGAAAAACTCCCACCATGCCAATCACTTTGCCTTGTTCATCTCGCAGGGGTGCTTTACTGGTTTCTGACCAGGCTTGTTTCCCATCAGCATGTTGCAGTGGCTCCACCGTGCCCATTTCTGCTTGACCTGATTCCATTACTCGGCGATCGCATTCCCGGAAAAAATCCGATTCTTCCCGCTTCCAAGGCATATCGTAATCACTTTTGCCAATCAGTTCAGCCGGGCTTTGTTCCCCTGCCACTTGGGCAAAGAACTGATTACAACCGAGATAATTTAAGTTGCGATCTTTGAAGAAGACCCCACCTGGTAAGGTATTGATGACCAGCTCTAGAAGGCGCTTGGATTGCTTGAGTTCAGCTTCGGCCTGTTTGCGTTGGGTGATATCGAAGACTAAACCATCCCAAAGAACGCTACCATTTTGCTGCTGGGTTGGATTAGAAATAACCTTCACCCATTTCTGAACGCCTGAGGGCGTAATGATGCGATGTTCATGAAAAAATTGTTGTTGAGATTGAGCGGATTCAGCGATGGCAGCCTCTAAAGTGGCGCGATCGTCAGGATGAACCAAGTCCAAACTTTGTACCATCTCACTGGGTTCGAGTTCGTAAATCTCTTTGCTACCTTGGGACGCATAGGGAAAACACACCGTGCCATCAGGGTCGAGGCGAAACTGATAGAGTACCCCTGGCAAATTATCGGCGAAACCTTGTAAACGCTGTTCACTCTGGCGCAAAGCAGTTTCGGTTTGCTTACGCATGGTAATCTCCATCACCATGCCATCCCATTCGATCGCGCCATCGACCTGCTGTTGCGGCTGAGAAACCACCTTGAGCCATTTAAGCACCCCGGTCGGTGTCACAATCCGGTGCTCATGCTCAAACCGAGTTAGCGATTGTGCGGATGTTTGCAAAGCCTGTTCCAATGCAGCCACATCTTCGGGCGGCACCAACTCAAAAACTCGAATGATCTCAGCAGGTTCTAGCTCTAGCAGTTCCCGACATCCATCTGATGCATATAAAAAACGGCGTTCCCCATTGGGTTCTAACCGGAGTTGGAAAACAACACCGGGCACATTCTTCGTCAAGCGTTGAAGACGCTCTTGGGCAGCCTGCAACTGCTGATTCTGTTGGGGTATTGGGTTTTCAAGGTGGGCTTCGTCCATTGAATTTTGAGAGGATTATCATGCAGTCAGCGGTTTAGAAATAAGCATGCATTGTCCCAATAGGGTAATGCAACTACCTGAATAGGAAAGTAATGGCAACAGAATGCAGGCTTTTGACCTATTATGCGCTGGGACATCTGGAAAATCAGTAAATTCCTTGATCTGGAGCAGGGGCATTAATTAGGGTGGGTTCAGAAGGGTGGGTTCAGAATTCAGAATTTCGGATGCCTAGTACTCGACGGCGGAAGTAAGCCACCTATTCAAAATCCACCCGATATCTGTCATACAGACACTTTGAACTTTGAACTCTGCACTTTGAACTTCCGCCCTGCGGTACTAGGTCTTACTGATGGAATTTAAGAGAAAATAAATCGGTAATTCGTGATTGCCAAAACTGGCTTGTAGTGGGCGATACTTACCCTAGTGGAGCGTCTACTTTAAGGATTAAGCCTGTCGTTTGCGTAGCGTCCCGGAGGGATAGTCCGAGAGGTTTGGGTTTCGACAAGCTCACCCCTCTCTGATTTCATTAACCTACCGTTTTCAACTAGACGCCCGACTGAGCAATTCCAGAAGCGTCATTAGCAGTCGTCAAGGGGAGCGTAATCACAAACGTTGCCCCTGCACCCGGTTCGGAAGTGCAACTTAAGCTCCCCCCATGGGTTTCAGCAATAATCT
>JAAHHN010000136.1 GCA_010672165.1 Spirulina sp. SIO3F2
GGGATAGGTAAGGATGGTTTTAATCTCAGAGCCAAAGATGAGCGCTCCGTCGTGTTGGGCATAATAGAGGGGTTTGATACCCAGGCGATCGCGCCCAATCAGCAGGCGTTGCTGGCGAGTATCCCAGAGGGCAAAGGCAAACATGCCGTTGAGGTGCTCCAGAAATTCATCGCCAAATTCTTCATAGGCATGGACTAGAACCTCTGTGTCACTAGAAGTGTAGAACTGATGTCCCCGCCGGGTCAGAGATTGGGTCAGTTCTCGGTAGTTGTAGAGTTCACCGTTGAAGACCACCCAAACCGTTTGGGTTTCGTTGTGGATGGGTTGTTGACCGTTACCGAGGTCAATAATCGAGAGGCGACGCGACCCCAAACCAACATTGCCCTGCACGTAATGTCCACCCTGATCGGGGCCCCGATGAATAATCGTGGTCGCCATTTTCTCGATCAGTTTGCTCTCGACGGTGCGATCGCCCTCGGCATAAACCACACCACAAATTCCACACACTCGCTTCTATGCCTCACGCTCTAATGGTGTATCCTGGCTCTGAGTTTAGCGTCCTCGCGTCATATTGTTGTCATTTCTGCCCTGTGTTCAGTTCAATGCCCAAAACTCTTGCTACGATTTTGCAGCCCTGTCGACACCACTTGCGATCGTTGGAGCGCCATGAAATCCTGATCATTCTCGGGGCGTTCATCAGTGCAGTGATCCCCTTTCTCTCCACAGATAAAAGCAACGTGAGTAATGGCTTCCCTGGCGATGCGGGAATTTATGGCTATCTGGCGCAGGACTTTTATGGGCGTTGGGCAGAGGGGGTAAATAGCTTCTATTTGGGGCGATCGCTCCCCTCCTGGGTGCTCCACCATATCTTGCATCTGTTCACTGCTAACCCCACCTACGAACAGGTGCTGACCGCTTTCGGAATTTTAAGCGTTGTCGCCATCACGGTGACGGGCTATGTTTGGTGTCTCGTCACCCGAACCCTCAAAATCACTGTCGCTGGTGCTTGGTTCGGATTTATTGGTTTATTTCTCAATCACCTCGTTCTCAAAGCGTCAGGTCAAGCACCTATTCTCACCGATTTTTGTGCCTATGCTCTGGGCTTACTGCTATTTTATGTCTACCTCCAGCGTCAGACTTGGGGCATGATTGCGGTCACCCTTGTGTTAACGTTCACGTGGCCATCCGGGATTTATATGTGTACCCTGTTGTGGCTCTTTCCCCATCCCAGCAAGCCTTTGGATGCGACGGCTCCTGTTCAACGTCCTCCCTTTAAACTGCATTATTTTTTAGCTCTGCCCCCGGCAATTGCCGGGGGCATCTATATGCAAACCATGCTTTCGGGGGAAACGGACTACTTAAATCGGGGTATCCCCCTAGCACGGGTAGGCTATCTCAGCGTGGCGATCGCCACGGTTTACTTATTCATCGGCTTGAGCGAGCTACTGCGCAATGCGAAGTTTTATCGTTGGTTAACCTGGTCAAAGTATGTTCTCTCCTGGCAGTTCTGGGGGAAGCTGGTGGTGTTAGCTGTGCTATTTAAGCTCCCCAGCCTACTCGCAACAGACAGTGGCAACCCCATGACCTTAGGCAACATACTCCACCTCGTTGTGCGGATGAGCATCTTACAGCCGGGTGTGTTTTGGGTCGCCCATGTTGTCTACTTTGGCCCCATCCTCATTTTCGCCCTCTTTTTTTGGCGGCCCATTTGTCAATTGTTCCAAACCCATGGTCTCGGCCTAACAGCTTGGGTCGCCCTGATGTTTGTTCTCAGTTTAGATAGTGAGTCCAGACATTTGGTTAACTTTTATCCCGTCTTGATTACGTTTATCGTCATCGCAACAGAAGCCTTGCGTCAAGCCTGGCAAACCTGGCACTATTGGGCATTCGGTATCTTAAGTGTCTTTACCTCCAGAGTTTGGTTAACAATCGGTTCAGATTCCCCCGCTTCTGACCCCCATGAGTTTCCCTCACAGTTCTACTTCATGCATCATGGTCCCTGGATGTCAAATTTAATGTATGCTATTCAGTCGGCCATCGTGTTGGTGCTTATTTATATGATCTATGACCTCTGGATTAGGGATTTCTGGCCCAAGCCAAACGCTGACGCGATTGAGAATCTAAGCTCCACACAGAATTCCAGCCTCAATTAGTCATTCTCCAAAACATTTATTCAAGTATTAGAAAATTATTGGCATTTCGAAGTTAAAGACTGTTTTGCTCAAAAAATACTCCATGTAGAACAGATGAGAAGCATATCAATTGATTTTTAGATGATTCAAACTATTCCAGCTATTGCGTATATCCTTTTGGGATATATTCTCAAAGCAACTCATGGGCATTTGTATGTCAAAGAATTAGTCATCTTGACCGTCATTTCATTCGCACTCGTTGTTTATCACTTTTGCCAAGCAGAACAACCGAGTCGAAAACAGAACCAGGGCTTCATCGGGATATATCTCGCCTTCTCTATAATGATTCTGTCTTCCACAGAATTGATTTATGCGGGTGATAATGTTTGGGCCGCTGCGATTGAGTTAATTGCAGATATTCAGATTGTTTTTCCCCTACTCTATGGTTTTCTAGAAATCCGCAAGCAATATCAATATCAAACTCAACTCCTGGGTCTTTCAGTCTTAAGTATGGTTGTGATGTTTTGTCTGGTTCCCCTGGCTTCCCCAGACCCCTTTATTGATGTCTTTGTTGTAACCAACCATGCGATCGACTCTCTGTTTTCGGGGATCAATCCCTATAACACTGAGTATCCTGATATCTATCAAGGCGCACTAGGATACAGTCCTGACTTTGTGTATTGGCCAGGTTTGCTCTATCCCATGATTCTGATCAAGAAAATCTTGCATTTAGATGTTCGTTATACTCAGATTTTATCGATTCTGGCTGCAATTCTTCTGCTTACTGGTTTTGATTTCTCTCATTCTAACTCCACTTCTAAACAATTGAGAAATAGCCTAATGTTTCTGATGATGCCCATTGCTTTTTTTGTTCTTGAGCAAGCTTGGCTGGACTCAATCATGTTCCCGTTCATTGTCCTCTTGTTTGAAGGAATCAAATGTAAATCAAATGCGATGACAGGTCTGAGCCTGGGGTATTTGGCCGCAAGTCGTCAAACCAACCTCCTGTTGATTATTTTAGTATTGAGCTATCTCTGGCGGCATTTTAAAAGTCGCTCACTTATCAAGGTCATCGGCTATGCAGGCTTGATGTTTGGAGTGCTGATGCTTCCCTTCTGGCTCTGGGACTTTCCCGCTTTTTTACAAACAACAGTTCTTCAGGTTTTACAGTACAGACCTAGTACTGATTCCCTCTCCTGGTCAGCCTATTTATGGGCTTATCATCAGTTCCTCTTGAATTCAAGCCTTTTGCTTGTACTGGCACTGCTAATGAGTTTAATTTTGGGCTACCGAGCTAAGACGATCGCCCAGCTAACGTTTGGAACACTACTGACTTACTTTTTCTTTTTCTTAACCCTCAAGCAGGCATATTGTAACTACTATTACTATCTCTCTTTTTATCTCTTTTTGTTTCTGTATTACACGTCGTCAAAAAACAAAGATATTTCAGTCTCTCTTAGTCGCTTTTCTACAGAACAACCCAAAACATCTTAAAGTATAGACAATTCATTGAGTTTATTTAAACACCAATGGCAATCCCAAAATACGTCAGTTTTTTATCAACCTTGCCAGTTTGACTTTACCGATATTCACCAAATTGAAATCCATGGCTCTGGTCTCGCGTAAGGTTTAATTCTATCTCAGTAAGCCCCCTCACCAACGTCCCAAGATAAACCCATGAAAACAATTAACCTCAACATATCGACTATCAAAAGAGTCCTCTGGGGAATTGCCTTCCTGGGTTTATTCATTTTGATCAACCATACAATACTCAGAGGTCAATGGATTCGTGATATTGAACTGTATTTTGAATATTCTCGAAACATTCTTGCAGGCCAGATCCCCTATTTCGATTTCGCAGCAGAATATCCTCCCGCCGCCTTTCTGCCCATGTTACCCCCTCAACTCCTGGCCCAAGAGAGCTTAGATCAATATCGAGTTTGGTTTGCCGTTGAAAACTGCATCCTGGTTTGTTTGGGGGCGATTTTAGGGTTACAGCTAGAGTCAAATTCTGCCCCAAAACTCAATATCCAGTTCAAGGTTTGGCGTCGCCTGAAGTGGATTTTGCCCTTGGCAATCAGCGCAGTGCTTGTCTTTTGGTTATCACCGCTCTTATTTCTAGCCCTGATCATTCTGCCGTTGATTGTGGGGATCACGCGTAGCACCAGGCTCACATCTCAGCAGAAACAAACCCTCGGCGTTTATGGTATTTACATCTTAATTCTCTCACCCCTTTGGCTTTGGCGTTATGACATCTTCGTTGCAGTCATCATCTTGCTTTCGCTGGTGAGTTTGCGCCAGTCCCGATTTGTATTTTCAGGTTTGTGTGTGGGCTTGGGTATCCTTGCTAAACTCTACCCGGTTATGATGCTGCCACCGATCGCTCTCTATCTGCTAGTTCAACGGGCTTATGCACAACTACTCAAGTTTGGTTTAGCCGTTGTGGGTATTTGCGGTTTAGGGACGCTACCCTTTTTGCTGGTAGATCGTCACCAATTTTTCTCATTTTTGGGCTATCACCAAGAACGCCCTCTCCAGCTTGAGTCACTCCCCGCTGGTGTTGCAATCCTACTCCATCAGCTTGATATTTTGGATGTGGAAAAGATTCTGTCCCACAGTTCGGAAAGTTTAGTTTTTCCTGGCGATCGCCTTATCCTTAGTCTCTTACCCATCATTTTTGTTGTAGGCTGCTGTCTGAGTAGTGGCTGGCTGGGCTATTGCTTTAGCAAACAATACCAAAAACAGACCCAAATTCCATTGATGTGGCTGATGGAAAGCTGCTTACTCCTACATCTGGTTTTTATGCTCAGTAATAAAGTCTTTTCTCCACAATATGTGATTTGGCTCCTTCCCTTTATGATTTGTGCTTCCCAGCGCAGCCGTATAATCTTTCTTTGGGTCTGTTTATTAACAATTTTGGTCTATCCAACGTTCTACGCTCAGTTACTCTCCTCGCCGATGGTTGCCCTACTGCTCAATGCTCGGAATGGCTTGATGCTGGTTTGGGCAATGTTAGTCTGTAATCAGCTCAAACCTAGAGCAAGTGAACGGATTCCCTGAATAGAGATAACAGTGGCATGAAAGATATCATCCTCAACCCTGGCGTTCTACCGCTGTTGGGGCTCGCCGGAATTTTTTATTTAGCGATCGCTTTCAATTACCTCAGCACCTTTATTCGTTACGCAATCTGGTTTGAAAAAGGCTGTCTACTCGCCTTTTTAGTGACCATTTCGGGTGCAACGGGAGCCACAATCTTTCCCTTTACCAAGTTTCATCCTCGGCTTATTTCTAATCCATTTGTGACCCCTACGACTGTCATTGCTCAAGTGGGTTTGTATAGTATGGCAATTTTATTGTTGCTCCCATTACTCCGATTTACCCTCAAGCCCATCATCTGGGTGTTTGGCCAGGTCATTGTTAAAGATTTTTTCTTCTTCAGTTTCTTGGTATTGATGTTACTATCTTGTACTTGGTCGAATGATCCCAGTCTGACCTTCAAGACCAGCTTTGCAATCGCCGAAGTTTGTATTTTTGGCATTTACTTTGGTCAACGCTTCACCTGGGCTGAATGGTTTCCGATTATTCGCTATTGGCTACTCATTTTGACCTTTTTAGCATTTGTCTATGGCTTCCTAAAACCTTCAGTAGGAACTGATTTAGATGGTGCTTGGGTGGGAATTCATGCCCATAAAAATCAGTTTTGCTTCCTCATGGTTCAAGCATCAGTATTTTGGTTTATCAATACCCTTTATTCCCCCCAAGAACGACGTTGGTCAATTTTTGCGATTTTGATGGCATTATTTGCCCTCAATCAAGGTGGTAGTGGTGCAGGTAAGGTGATTGTGATTTGTTTGGTCGCTCTATGGTTTTACCTGGGCTTTGTTAAAAAATTGCCAGTACAATGGGCGTTTACCTCAGTTATTTTGTTTTTGATTGTGAGTGTTTGCCTCACAATTGTGGTGACGGAGAATCTAGAATTTATTGTGGTTGATACGCTCAATAAAGATCTTACCTTAACGGGACGGACGGACTTTTGGCCCCTCGTAATCGAGGAACTCAACACCCGACCCATTTTAGGCTTTGGTGTGGATGGTTTTTGGCAGCCCTGGCAAGGAGCCAGCAACCCTGCTCGCAATATTGTTGTGGCGAAAACAGATTTTGTGCCGCCCCATGCCCATAACGGGTTTATGGATATGGCGGTTGATTTGGGTTATCTGGGTTTGGGGCTTTTCTTAGCGTCATATATTACGTCGATCGCCAAGGCAGTCCTTTATCTCAGCCGTGCCGCAATGCCCTCCGCTGGCATCCCCGTGCTCATACTCACCTACACTCTGATGACCAATCTCACAGAAACAGGCATCCTCGGCGTCACCACCATTTTGTTCTTCTATGTGGTCGTGTTGACCCGTGTTAGCTTGGACACGTAACCCGCTACAGCACCCCCCATGTCCTTGAAATCCCTCAGCCCAGAACTCAAGAAAATTATGGGCAACACCGCTTGGCTGTTTAGCGATCGCTTGCTTCAGCTCGGCTTAGGGGTGGTGGTGGGGGTTTGGGTCGCCCGCTACCTAGGGCCAACTGATTTTGGTCTCTATAACTACATCATTGCGATGGTGAGTCTATTTACGCCCTTAGCGAAGTTGGGTTTGGACAATATCATTGTGCGAGATATTGCCAAAGATATTAATCGTAAAGACAGCACGCTTGGCACAGGCTTAATGCTCAGAATTGTGGCCAGTGTGGTGGCAGCAATAGCGGTATGGCTCACCGTTTTTGCCCTGAATCCCGAGAGCAACCAAACCCATCTGCTGGTGGGCATCTTTGCGATCGCCAGTGGCTTCCGTTCGTTTGATGTCATTGAATATTGGTTTCAGTCTCAGGTGCAAGCCAAATATATGGTCTGGGCTCGCAATGCGGTGTATATCACGATCAATGTGCTCAAGGTTTGGATGATTCAAATGCAAGCGCCGCTGATTGTGTTTGTGGGCATTCTTTCCCTAGAGCAAATCTTTACCGCGTTGGGGCTGATCTGTGCTTACCATTGGCAGGGCAACCGGATTTGGCGCTGGCGGGTGCAGCGGCAGCGGGCCAAAACACTGTTGAATGACAGTTGGCCGCTGATTCTTTCTGGGATTGTAATCATCATTTATATGCGCATCGATCAGGTGATGTTGGAGCGCATGGTGGGCTTAGAAAGCGTGGGGCTTTATTCGGCGGCAGTAAAGATTTCGGAGATGTGGTATTTTGTGCCCATTTCGATTGTGAATTCCGTGTTTCCTTCGGTGGTGCAAGCGAAGGATTTGGGAGAGGCAGTGTATCGGGGACGTATCCAGAAGCTGTTTAATTTTATGACCTTGGTGGGGTATGGGGTGGCAATTCCCATGACGTTCCTCGCGCCGTTTTGTGTATATCTGCTCTATGGCCCAAATTTTGAAGCAGCGGCAACAGTGCTAACCATTCATATTTGGGCGGGGGTATTTGTTTCGTTGGGGGTGGCTCGGGAAACTTGGCTCACGACAGAGGGATTGATGCGGTTTTCAGCGGCAACCACAGCAGTAGGGGCGGCGGTGAATGTGGTGCTTAATTGGTTTTTGATCCCAAAATATGGGGGCAGTGGAGCAGCGATCGCTACTGTGGCAGCTCAGATTTTTGCGTCTTATATTGCCGGGGCGTTTTATGCCGAGACGCGATCGATTTTCTGGAGTCAAACCCAAGCATTGTTTTTAATAGGTTGGCTTCGTCGAGAAACTTGAATTGCGTCCGTAGTGTGGATATTTTGTCCGTCACCCCTATTCTGCTTGGCGTCCAGCGATTTTGGGTCAGCATTATATATGATGCCAGCGAGTATTTTGCCCTATACTCTAGGAATATAGCTTAGTACATTTGCCTAAGTCAGCATGATCGCCACTGCGCTCTCACCCACCATCACTTGGGAAAAATTACCCGCTGATTTTGTATTACCGGATGATCCTGTGGACAATATTAACCAGCCTGCCCTCGCTGCGGCGTTAACCGAGAGCTTGCAAATCGCCGATCACCTCCCTGAGACGGCTTTGACCCCTACGAATTATGGGATTTGTGCTCGGTTTAATCAGCAGTTTGTGGTCAAAGCCCCGGATTGGGCCTATATCCCCAAAATCACTGTCCCTCGTGCTGAGGTGGCTCGGAGCTACACACCGCATTTACAAGGGGATGTGCCCGCGATCGTCCTGGAATTTTTATCTGATATCGCAGGCGGTGAATATTCCAGTAAAGCCACCTATCCCCCCGGTAAGTTCTTTTTTTATGAGCAGATTTTGCAGGTGCCGAGCTACGGCATTTTTGAGCCGGAAACGGGCAGTCTAGAACTTCATCGCCTCAATCCGCAGCGCCGCTATCAGCTTGAGACTCCCAACGCCCAAGGTCGCTATTGGCTCCCGGAACTTAAGTTGTTTCTAGGGGTTTGGCAGGGAAACCGCGAGAATCGTCAGGGCTATTGGTTACGGTTTTGGGATGAGGCGGGGGTGATGCTGTTGTGGGGCTTGGAGAGGGCTCAGCAGGAGCAGCAACGGGCGGAAGCTGAGCGTCAGCGGGCTGAGGCAGAGCACCAGCGCGTTGAGCAATTGATCGCTCAGTTGAAGGCTACGGGAGTTGAGCCGGAGATTGAGGGGAATCAGTAAAGTCCTTTTCTCGATTGACATCACAATAAATTCCTGTTGTTGTAGCAGAAATCAAGTTGGTTAGGACGTTTCCGAACGCATAGAATCCTTGTCTTGTGGGCAACGCCCCCTAAAAAATGTCCTAACGCGCTGATCCCATTCAAAGTATTTTTCTATAAACACTCAGGGAGCCAGAAGATCATCAACGGAAACTTGCAATCGAATGCGTTGGGGACGAGTTTCTGGATCAGGATAGTGGCCACGGACTGCGTTCCTGACCATGCTGCGGAGAATCGTTATATTGTCGGCTTGGATGACGATCGCTTCACCCACTGCCTTAGCGATGTAACCTGATTCAGGGTCTTTTTCGACAATAAAAACAAGTTCATTCATCAGCATTACTCAGTTTAATCAGCATCGAGCGATCGGAATGGCAAATTTATAATCTGGTTTTGAAATTTTTGATCCCAATTGTGCCAATCCGACAATCGTAATGTGCCAAACACTTGTAATCCTGTTGGTTCAACACTAGCGGTCAAATATCCGTTTTGGGTATCGTCTACGGGGGAATACCAGCGTGGGCAACCCTCTAAATCGTATGGATAGTAATTGGGTAGCTGTTCGTAGATTGATGCGAGGGTGTTCCATTCAGTTTCTGAGAATGTATTCCAATCAAAGCAGTAGATCCGCTCAATGTCGTACTATTCAGGATCATCTGGATCGGCATCAAAGGCGATATCGTACCAAACTGCTGACATGGGTTAATCCTGAATAGTAAGAGTTGTAGAGTCGGGAAACTTCCTGACTAAATTAATCCTTGCGACAACTAGCAAGTGTGCAAGCAATTGCTCATAAGCCGTGTGATCGCCAACCCAAAACCAAATCACTGTATCTCCCTCTCGTTGGCCAACAGCGCGATAACTTCTGTTGATTCGTACCGAATAAATAGGCAAATTACGATGAACTTGTTTAAACCGCAAGCTGGGATGCCAGGGATCGCGCACAAACTGTCGGTAGGCTTGACGAGCCTGCATCTGAACTTGAGGCGGTAAACCATTCAGCGCCTTACGAAATTTGGTTGTCGTGCGAGACTTCACAGTGTTTCAGGATTTAAAACTTGGGTCTGACCTGCTTGGTATTCTGCCATCGCCTCCGCAGCCAGAGCAGCCAAAGCATCCTGAGATTGAGCAAAGCTTGTATCCCAGCGAGCCTCTTCCTCAATTTCTGCCAGAATTAGGGATGCAATAGAGTCCTGCTGTGCATCTGGCAAACTCATTAGACGCTCTAACGCTGTTTCAAGTAATTGAGTCATAATTCCTTCCCCCCGGTAATGTGATGTTCGTGGATCATATTATTTCTTTGGTGTGTAATAAAAGGGTTCATTCGGCCAAAAGCATCACATAACGGGCATCGCTATAACAACTGCTGTGCGCCTGCGATCGTCCCTTGAGGATGATGCAAAATCTGGCGCAACAACTCCGCCCCCGCCACCAGCCGAGGGCCGGGACGGCTGAAATAGCTATTGGCATCCACAACCCAAACCTGCTGATTTTGCACTGCTCGGAGCGCCCTAAACTCCGGACGATCGCGCAACTGCTCAGTCAACGCCAAATTTTGCGCCAGGTTTTGCCCACAAGCGATCGCCACAATCACATCCGGATCACGCTCAGCAATCTCAGCCCAAGTACAGCGCCCCGAATCCTGACCTGGTTGCCCCAACACATCCACTCCCCCCGCAACCGCAACCATCTCCGGCACCCAATGACCCCCAAAAAATGGCGGCTCCGGCCATTCGAGCATCAGAACCTTGGGCTTTTGGGTCGGCAAAGATTGGGCGAGTTTGGCCCAGCGATCGCGTAACTGAGCCACCAAATGGCGAGCCGCATCCGCTTGGTTCACCGCAACGCCCACCCGTTCAATATCTCGGAAAACGCCAGCAATGTTTTGGCTGGTCAACGAAAGAATTTCCGCTCCCTCCGGCAAGGCATCGGGCAGAAAGACCAGGGTTTCCTTGACCGTATCCACATTCACTGCACAGACATCACAAAGGCCTTGGGTCACGATCAAATCTGGTTTGAGTTCTGCGAGCAAATCCCCATTGACCTGATAAATGGCTTTCCCATCCTGCACTGCCTGACTCACCGCCGAGTCGATCGCCGCTGCGCTGAGTCCTGCTGGGATGATGCTACTGGTGATACGCGGCAGTGTCTCGACACCAGGAGGAAAGTCACATTCATGGCTAACTGCCACCAATTGCGAGAGGGGAACGAGCGCCGCAACAATTTCAGTGGCGCTGGGCAGAAGCGTAACGATTTTCATAGAGGCAGGTGAGAAGTTTGTCTTCATGATAGTCCTGCAAATTGTCTACGAGCTGCTTAATGGACTGGGTTTCGCATTGTTAGCCCCTAGAATGAGGCATGTAGAGAGTATTGGAGTGATCAAGCATGGAGAAGCCAAGCAATCTTGCCGAGATCATCACAATTGAACCCGGTAAACGAGGTGGGAAACCTTGTATTCGTGGGATGAGAATGACGGTCTACGACGTTCTGGAATATTTGGCATTGGGCATGAGCTACGAGGAGATTCTGGAAGATTTTCCCTATCTGACTCGGCAAGATATTCTGGCTTGTCTGAGCTTTGCTGCCCAACGGGAACAGATGACGGTTGTGATTCGATAATGAAATTGCTGCTGTTTGACCAGAATCTTTCGCCTCGCTTAGTCGATCGCCTTGCCGATATTTATCCAGGCTCAAAGCATGTTGACAATCTTGGTTTGGCAACTGTACCGGATCGCAGTGTTTGGGAATTCGCTCGTCGGAATGGCCACATCGTCGTGAGCAAAGATGCGGATTTTAGTGAATTGAGTCTGATTTTAGGTTTCCCGCCGAAAGTAATTTGGATACGATGGGTTAACTGCTCAACTCGAATCATAGAAGCCCTGCTCCGTGAGAATTATGAGGCGATCGCTGCTCTTGATGAGACTCAGGATATGGGAATCTTGACGCTATTTTAGAGGCTATCGTTAGTTGGATTTCAAGCTCTTGCTATGACTGACTTATAGCCCCTTTTCCTGTTTTTGGGTTCGGGCGCTCTATCCCTTGTCCCGTCAGGCTTTTGATGTTAGCTGACAACACGCCCTAGCGATACCATTCAATTTCAGTAATGCCCTACGAGAACAATTTCGTTTGCTTCAAGGGCTAACTCAAACAACTTTTTCAATCGAGGGAACAGAATGAACACATTCTCTACTTCATCTCTCGTCCAACCACTAGGCTGTGGATTGGGGTAGATCTCATGGGAATTGAAATCATCCGTAGAGAACCTTTCTCGTAGTTCTTCGGTGGTGATTTCCGTTAGTGCTGCCACGATATCCAATATATCGACTTGCAACAGACAGCGTACCCAGCCATACGATGATTCGATTAGAGTAGGATTCCCACCCATCACAATATTGTGGAGCGGAGCATCAAGATTATGTGATGGTTCCATTGATGTGTCACCTGTCAAAAGGTAATGTAGGGCGTGCCAGTCTTTACCGAGATCTAGTACCGCAGGGCGGAAGTTCAAAGTGCAGAGTTCAAAGTTCAAAGTGTCTGTATGACAGATATCGGGTGGATTTTGAATAGGTGGCTTACTTCCGCCGTCGAGTACTAGGTATGTTGTATCCGCTTGTACGGTTTGTATCGTCTCCCTTATTTCAGCCGCACGCTCCTGCATACCCTGTGGGTTAGTGATGAGTTCTAGCATTGCTTCAGAGTTGATGCCAGGTAGTTTGAAAAGAGTAGTGAGTGCAAGCTGTGGATCGGATTCAAGAACCTTCAGCTTCTGTTCCGACATACGCCGATATCTAACTTCAATACCCATTATGAATCCACTTTTTCATTCGTATGTATTGCAGCATAATATTCCCAATCACCAGATGCAAATACTCTCCACAAATCACCGAGCAACCACGCTTTACAGCGTTTTTCAGCTCTGAGCAGATATTGTTGGTAGCTGTTTTACGTCAAATGCCTGAACGGATGGTTGTAAATTAACCCTGATTGAACTGCTTTGCTGCATCCGCCAACGCTTCCTCCGCTGTTTTCTGCCCCAACATCGCCGCCTGCAAATTCTCATAAATAGCCTTCTGGAGCAGGTTCAATTTCTCCATCGGCGGGATCAGCACTTCCGCTTCGGCCAACTGCTCTGCCCCAATCTTGGCTGCCTGCTCCACAGGGGTCAATTCCGCTTTCTCCTCCAGCGCTGCAATGTAAGCATCCACCGCGTCTTGGGTAGACGGCAGTACATTACCTTGTTGGGAGAGCTTGAGTTGATTTTCCGTATTGGTGACAAAGAGCGCGAACTTCAGGGCAGTTTCTGGATCAGCCGTATCTTGGGGGATCACTAGATTCATCACCGCCACGTTCTTTTTGCCCGTCTCCCCTGTGATTTGGGGCGCGATCGCGGAAACCTTGGCCACATCTGGCGCATTGGTCTCAATGCTCGTGAGGAAATGAGCGCCTGTCCCAACAAGGGCTAATTCTCCCGCTTGATAAAGCTCGATCGCCCGCCGATGGCCCTGAGTCAAAATTTCGGGCGGTAACAGCTCAGCCTTATAAAGATCCAGCCAATATTCAAAGGCAGCCAAACCTTCTGGGGTCTCAAACGCTGCTTTGCCCTGCTCATCCACTAGGGTTACGCCCATCTTGACCAAAGATTCGAGCACTTCTCCTGAATCTTCTGGCACAAGGGTCGTGAAAAAGGCATACTTGCCCGTTTCGTCTTTCACCTGGCGAGCAACCTCTGCGAGTTCAGCATAGGTAGCAGGGGGCGTTTCAACGCCTGCGGCCGCCAAAATTTCTTGGTTATATACGGTTACCTGCGTCGTCAAATACCAGGGAATGCCAAAGCTGGTTTCATCAATCGTCCCTGCCTGCCAAATTTTGGGTAAATATTCTGCTTGCACCTCGCTGGGGACGGTTGTCGCCAAATCTACCCAAGCATTGCGCGTCGCCAGTTGCGACGCAAACTTAGGGTTAAGATTCACCACATCTGGCGCGGTTTTTGCTGAGACTGCTGTCAGAATTTTGGTCTCCATCGCCTCCCAAGGCACATCCTCCCACTGCACGGTGGCATCAGGGTTTTCTGCTTCAAATTCCGCGATCACCTCAGCGAAGTAATCATTAAACTGGGGCTTGAGCTGCATTGTCCAAAACTCCAGACCGCCAGTAGCGCCATCACCGGAGGGTGTACAGCCAATCAACCAACTTAGCAGTAGCCCAAGTAAAGCGTAGGGGAGCCAACGCATCCCAGCAGAAATTCGACGCATCATCAGCATTCCGTTTATTGTGGTGAACTTGGCGTAAAGCAATCAGGATAGCATGGTGTCGCCGAGGGACTTGAGTGGTTCAAGACTACGTCTTAACCTTACTCGCCAGTCAATTCTCCACGACTGATCATTCCAACTCCAGCTATGAATGCTCTGGCTGTAGTAATATCGCGGCAGACTGCGTTAAATTTGGGTAGCATCGAGATTAACCAACGCAACCCTACCATCCACCAAAATTCGTCTTCGTCAGCCCACCCTGGTACGGAGTCTCAACATGTTTAGCTCATTTAAAAATCTGTTTGCGTCCAAAAATCAGGCGATCGGTATTGAAATTGCCCCAGAGCGGTTGAATATTGTTCAACTCGCTAAGAAGGGTCAAACTTACAAGCTAGATACTTTCATCACAGAAGAAGTGCCTGAGGGCATTATCGAGGAGGGACAAATTATTGATGTGCCTTCGCTCGCAGAATTGATTACCGAAACCTTGGAGAACAACAACATCAAGGCAAAGAAGGTGGCGACTGCTGTCCCAATGCGTGAGGCAATTATTCGTATTATCCCCATTCCAGCAGAATTGGATGATCAGGAGTTGCGGGATATGGTGCTCAACCATGAAGCTGGACTCTACCTGCCCTATCCTCGCGAAGAGGTTGATCTCGACTACCAAAAGTTGGGTTTTTTCGAGGACGAAGATGGTATTGAGAAAGTCCAGGTGCTGTTGGTGGCGACACGCAAGGAGGTCACAGATGCCTATCTCGATACCTTTGAGCAGGTCGGAGTTGAGGTGGATGTATTAGAGATCAACAGTTTTGCTTTGATTCGCACAATTCGAGAACAACTGCGTCAGTTTACGCCCCAAGAAGCAGCAGTGCTGGTGGATATTGAGTTTGAGAGCACAGAAATTGCCATTATTGTCGATGGGGTTCCCCAATTCTCCCGTACCGTACCCATTGGCACTTTTCAACTCCAGAGTGCGCTCTCACGGGCGATGAATTTGCCTACTAAGCGAGATACGGAAATGCTTCAGGGCATGACGATTCCGAACACTCCTGTTGATGGCCTGCGGACAGGTGCAACGGGAATTAACCCAGGGATGGCTGCCTTGTTGCGAGTGCTGGGGGAATTGACCGATGAATTGCGCCGTTCCATTGACTTTTATCTCAATCAAAGTGGTGAACTCGAAGTCGCTCAACTTTTCCTGGCAGGCCCGGGTGGAGGGATTGGTCAGCTCGATGAGTTTTTTACCAATCGGTTGAGTTTGCCCACGGAGCAAATTGATCCAGTGGCGTCGATCGCGCTGGAGTTTGAGGAAGAACTTCCCGATGTGATTCGTCCGGGTTTAGGCGTTGTACTCGGTCTAGGGATGCGGGGGGTGTAAGACCATGTATAGCTTAGATATCAATTTCCTTAAAGATCGAGAGACTGCTCCTACGGGGGGGAGTGAGAAAGCTGCGAAAAAAGCGCCCGCTCGTAAAATCACGTTCGCAGAACTGATTCCTGCTTTTGCAGGAGGCGGCTTGGGGGTCTTAGCCTTGCTGGCTGCGGGGGGTGCCTTTCTTTATGTAGGCTGGCAAACCAACAAAACCCAAGAGAAAATTAGTATCTTGGATGGCGAGATTCAGGCGCTTCAACAAAAGCAAACCCAAATTCAACAACTGGAAACCCAAGTTGCGACAGCTCAGCGGCAAACCACAGGATTAGCACAGGTGTTTGCGCGTATTTTGCCATGGTCAGCCATTATTGAAGATATACGGGCCCGAATTCCGGATGGGGTGCAGTTGCTCTCCTTCACTGTCGAAGCCCCTCCAGAGCAACCTCAACAACAGTCAGCCGTTGCTCAGACTGCTGCCGCGGCTGCAACGCCCCCTGACCCCAACGCGCCTGCGGGTACAGCACCTGTTTCTGGTGCGCCTGCTGC
Source organism: Spirulina sp. SIO3F2 (assembly GCA_010672165.1). Lineage (GTDB taxonomy): Bacteria > Cyanobacteriota > Cyanobacteriia > Cyanobacteriales > Spirulinaceae > SIO3F2. The sequence goes on from JAAHHN010000136.1 coordinate 16,000, forward strand.
TGCACCTGAGATCCCCGTGATTATGCCTATTATTGTTTTCTCAGGCTATGCTGAGTCCTATGATGAGGTGAATTATTTTTTGATTACCTTGCAGCGATCGACATTTATTAATGGCGACAATGCCCAAATTACGGCTGCTGAGTTAGTTGATGATCCCAGTAGCTTAACTGTGATTGAAAGTGATGACGAAGGGACGGCTCAAGCAGAGGTCAGTTTGCCCAAGGTGGTGAAATATACCATTAAAGCTCAAGTGCAGGATTTGACCACTTTGCCCAACGATCAACTGATTACTCAACTTGAGAACAAAAAAAATCTGGGTTCAGTGATTCGTTTGAAAGCTTTGCGTGACAAGGGGATTCTATAGAAAATGACATTTGTAGACGATTTAATGGACGACCAGGATCAGGAGGAGCGTTCCCCTTATCCTGAATTTTTGGGTACGCCCCTTACCCCACCTATCCAAGGTGTGCTGTATGCGTTGATCGGTTTGGCCGGGGCCGGGGCCTTGGGATGGTATCAAATTAAGCCGAAGTGGGATGCCTTGCAGGCTCTCAAGACCCAAGTGGATGAAAAACAGCTACAACGACAACAGCTTGCCCAATCCCAACAGAAAATTGACGAACTCAAGGCTGAACTGCAAACAGTGCAAGCGAATCAACAGCAAGTTTTAAGCTTGTTTTCCGGGGAAGCATCTTTTGACACCTTCCTCTATACATTGAACCAGCGCTTCAAGAATCGGGGGACGCTACTCCGGTATGAACCACCAACGGAAGTTCCGGCTGTGATTGAAGATGGCACTTGGGGGGGCGCAGTGAATGGTTTACTCAAACGCCAGACAATGAAGTTACAGATGGAAGCATCTTTTGAGCAAACTATGGCGATTTTACGGGATATTGAGCGTTTACAGACCTTGGCAGCCCTCAAGAATATCAAGTCTGAAATCACGACACCACAAGAGCGGCTGCTCAATCTTCAGGGAAATGTTACGACTGAAGGGGAACCGTTATTGACGACGAGCTTTGATTTGGAGTTGCTCTTCCCAGTGAGTGAAGAAGAACTCATTGCTAATACAGCTCCTACAGCCCCTGCTGACCCTAGTGCTACGCCGGGTGCGCCTGGTACAACACCGCCTGCGCAGTAATGCAATGCTCAAGCTGAGGTGTAGATGAATTTTAGTTCAGGTGAAGGAGATTTAAAACCTGATAAACCTTTGATTTTTGGGAGATAGTCGATACCATAGGTGGATGATTGGAGCCCAGAGTTTTTGAGCCTGTTGGAATTTCTTAAGGTTAGGAGTGTTTCGTTGTGAGAGCTTATTCAGCATCTTTAGGCTTTGTGACCAGTGCAGTGGTCGCACTTGTTGCTGCCCAACCTGCGCAGGCAGCGAGTACCCAGATTGTGGATGTGGAAATCCAACGGGGTAATGGTGAGTTTGCGATTGTGCTGACAACGGCAGGGAGTAGTGAGTCTCCTCAAATCCTGACGATTGAACAAGGCAACAGTCTGATTGCTAATATTCGGGATAGTCAAATTAATGTCAATGGCAATACGACGGGCTTCCGAACTGATGCTCCTGTCTCTGGGATTGAGTCGGTTACCCTTGAACAAGTTGATGCCAATACTGTCCGGCTTGTAGTCACTGGGGTTGACCAACTGCCCGTTGGTCAAGTTCGTCAGCAGGGAGCAGGAACGATTGTGGTGGGCTTTACCACAACCGCAGGACCCGATCGCACCGCTGCCCAATTACCGACTCTGCCGCCAGCACTCCCAACTGCGGTAGCTGAACCGGAAACCAATGCAGGGGTTGAAATTGAAGTTCAACCCTCATCAACATTTGGGGTTGAGGAAGGCGAAACTGCGATCGCCCCGACGTCCGACCCTAGCGCGGCAGTTGCCCCCCGGCCGGTTATCCCCCCAGCAACAACTGAACAATCAGCAGCGACTTTCCAGCTCAACCCTGAAGCATTCCAGATTTCTCAAAGCACACCGCGATCGGATGTCTTTGTTCCTGACCCAGAAATTACCATTGATGGGGCACCGGCTGGCCCTGCCAGTAGTATTGAGCCACTACCCACTGCCCCCCCTTTTCTGCCTCGTGCCGTGCCACCCCATGTCGGTGATATTGCCGTTGCGAACTACAACATCGTCCCAAATACTATTGATTTAGGGTCGAATTTGCCGGTTCACATGCGGATTGAGAATGCTGAAGTGGGCACTGTGCTTCAGGCATTGGCTCGCTTGGCAGACATGAATGTAATTGTGATGGGTGGTGGTGCTGCGGGAGATGCACAAGGGGCTGTGGCTGGCGAAGGCACCTCTGCTCGAATCACCCTGGAGTTGCAAGGTGAATCACTGCAAGATGCTTTTAATTATGTTCTTCAGGCGTCCGGCTTAGATGCCTCTCGTCGGGGACGGACGATTACTATCGCATCACGACTGCCTGCCGCGGCGCAAAATTTGGTCTCTCGAACATTTCGAATTAACCAAGCGGATGCCCAAACCGTTGCGACATTTATGGCGACTCAAGGGGCAGAAGTTCAAACCGTTTTCCAAGAAGAAGATATAACTGTTGATGATGCGACGGGTGAGATCACAACCACAGCCCAAGCGCCAACTGTTACCAGTATTGCCCCAGCGGATAACAATGACTCCTATTTACCGCTGCGGGGTTTAGCGGTCAGCTCTGATAGCCGCTTAAATACAGTGACAGTAACGGGTGAACAAGGTCTCGTTGAGCTTGCGACTAACTTTATTCAACAACTCGATTTGCGCGTTCGCCAAGTGGCGGTGAATGTCAAAATTATTGATGTAAACCTCCAAAATATTGGCCGAATTGGGACGAGTTTTTCCTTTGGTATCAATGAAGCGGGATTTATTAATCAAGGGGGGATTGGCATTATTAACTTTGGCGATGGTCGAGATATCGCCCCCTTCACTTCAAATGGTTTAATCAATACTAATGTTGGGAATGCCCCAGTGGGTAATCTCACTGGAGCGGCTTTTACCGATGCGGGTGATTTTATCGCACAGTTACAGGCAACCCTCGAAAACAACAATGCCAAAGTCGTCACCGACCCCACCTTAATTGTTCAGGAGGGACAGAGTGCAACCGTGCAACTCACCCAGGAAGTGGTCACGGATGTTAACGTGGAGCGGGATGTGTCTGATGGTGTGACCACGATTACGGTGAACACTGAAACGGAAGATGTGGGTCTGACCTTAGGGGTTGCGGTTGCTCGTATTGATGACAACGGCTTTGTGAGCATGATTGTGACCCCCACAGTCACTGCGGTGGGTAACACACAAACAATTAATGCTGGCGGGATTACCAACACAATCGCCTTGGTAAGCACACGTTCAGTAGAATCGGGCACAATTCGGATGCGAGACGGTCAAACTTTAGTCCTTTCTGGCATCATTCAGGATCAAGACACAGTTGCTACTGCAAAACTACCGTTTCTAGGCGATTTGCCTCTGATTGGCACGTTATTCCGGCGCACCACCCGCACAACAGATCGACGTGAGGTGATTGTGCTAGTGACACCCAATGTCATGGATGATGTCCAGCCTTTTGGGTACAACTACGTTCATTCGGATGACCAGCAGCGCGTTCCTTTTCCTCAGTAAGTTGCTCCAGCCAAGGGAATAAAATGGCGTGAAAGTCATCAGGATATTCGTCATGGGGGCAATGGCCAGCTTGAGGCATGGGCACAAACATGAGTCTGGAATTTAATCCGACGAAGCGCTGAGCTAAGCTGAAGGGAACCATGTGATCGCGTTCTCCCCAAACTAGCAAAATGGGGATTTGCAAGGTTGCGATCGCCTCTGTTATTGAAGTCGAAAACTCGGCTCGCCGCAAAGAGCTCGATAAGGCCCACAGCGTGTTACCTGCACCGTGATCATAAGCGGGGCGACTGAGAATCTCCACTAACTCATTTGTTACTGCTTCACTCCGAGGATAAGCAATCTTAATCCAGGGGCGCAGCACTGCGGGGCGGCGCAATATTCGAATTAAGGGCTTAATTATCCACGGCCCACTTAACAGACTCTCGAGGCGATAGACCCAAGGGGCAAGCCAACCCGGCATT
>JAAHHN010000137.1 GCA_010672165.1 Spirulina sp. SIO3F2
TGGCCAACGCTAGAAGTGTTGTAGTTTTGCCTGAACCTGGCGCACCTAGAATCAGGAGCGATCGCCCCACTCCCAGATCCTCAAAACAATCAATCACCTGGGTTCCTAAGGGCAGATCTTGGGCGCGATCGCCGTTTTGCCAGACTAAACCCCAGGGATTTTCGATGGCATTGGCGCGATCGGCTAAGCCTAGCTCCAGATAGGTGCGATGGTGAAGCGAGGCTTCAAGCACCCCTTTGATCCAGTAGTTCTTAACCTTATTGAGTAGAATTTGACGGTGGCGGTAGTCTTGCCGCTTAAGGAGAGGCGGCTGAACTGCTGGAGTTGCATCAGTTTGAACACCCGGCAGCACTTGATAAATGGGAATCGCCTCGCGGATATTTTTGAGCGATCGCTCACCGAGATAAACCGTCTGTAGCGTAATCGTTTTACTGACCACATCGTAAACCGATTGAGAAATGCAAATGCCGCCGGATTCTGCCTCAGACTGCAAGCGAGCAGCAATATTTACCCCATTACCCATCACATCTGCATCACTAAAAAACACATCTCCTAAGTGGATGCCAATCCGATGTTGCAAAATTTCTTCTGGGGGTAAGGCTTGTGACTGTTGCGCCAAGGTTTGCTGAATTTGAACTGCACAATTGACCGCTTGTACAGCGCTCGCAAAACAAATCAGTAAACCGTCTCCCGTGGATTTGAGTACTCGGCCCTGAAATTGTTCACATAAGTTAGACATCAAGGTCAGATCCCGTCCAATCAACCGCAGCGTAAGCTCTTCATTCTCCGACATCCGGGCACTGAAACTGACTGCATCAGTAAAAACGATCGCAGCTAGGGTACGCTGACCGTGCAGATAAAACGGGATAGTTGCTTCAGACATGGGCTCGGCTGGTGGTCTCATCGCCATTGTAGGGGTTGCGGTCGACTTTTTTAGCGGCGGAGTTGGCGCAGCGAACAGAGGAAAGCGAAAGCTTCATCCGAACACCGATAAAGAGCGGTTCTCTCCGGAATTTCCCTTGGATGTAGGGAATATTGTGAGGCATCTTCTAGCAAGATTCATCATTATGCTAAATTCCTCTGCGACCCAGCGCCAACGACTCATTGAAGCCATCCAAACCTTGCCTGATGACGTTTTAGTCGAACTCACTGGCTATATCAGTTACCTGCAATATCGTCATTGCCAACCCTACGAAATCCGACAATATCCCATTTCAGATAAACTTGCGACTCACTATGACTCAAAATAATATCTGTCACGATTTGCAGTTATTATCCTGTAATAGTAGTGTTCTGCCTCTGTACAGGAAAAAGTTTTAAGTTGGGTTGACGAAGGAAACCCAACGCCAGAAAAGCTTTTAGCGATCGCATTAGGTTACTCTACAAGAATCAACAAGCTACGCTTAATGTGCGCTGCACGGGCTACGCCTACACTCAACTTAACCTACAAATTCATGAGAGTTTCAGGCAATTTCTGACTTTTTGTCCTGTGCTCCGGCAGTCTAAATTTGATACTAAAGATTTGTCGCCAAGATCGTGAGATTTGACATCAAGTAATTTGGACAAATCAGTAGATAATAATCTTAGCTCAAACTTTTTCTGAATCTAAAGAAGTTTGGGCTAAAACATATCCATATTTAACATGAGTCCAACCATTAATCTGCCTTATTTTGATACTTTGCTCGCTTTGCTAGAACAAGAAGATCCAGCAGTAGCGGAATCTTTTGGGCGACATGTGCATTGGGGCTACTGGTCTGATCCCAGACAAGCAAAAAACACACCTGCGGACTATGCCCAAGCAGCGGAATATTTAACCCAGGCGGTCTGTAAAGCAGCACAGGTCGGGGATAATTTAGCCATCTTGGATGTGGGGTGTGGTTTTGGCGGCACGATCGCCAGCCTCAACGAACGCTTCACTGGCTTGCACCTGACTGGTCTAAATCTGGATGAACGGCAATTGCAACGGGCGCGAAAAAAGGTAATAGCCGAAAAAGCCAATACCATTGATTTTATTCAAGGCGACGCTTGCCAACTCCCCTTTGAAGACGCTAGCTTCGATCGCGTTCTCGCCGTTGAATGTATTTTCCACTTTCCCGATCGCCAACGCTTTTTTCAGGAAGCCTTTCGAGTGTTGAAACCTGGTGGACACCTAGCACTCTCAGATTTTGTACCCTTGTCTTGGGTAATGCCGTTGATTCAATTGGGAAAACTTTTACCCCTGGAGCAAGGGTTTTATGGGGGTGTGGATTTGACTTATACCCTTGATGACTATCGCCGCCTTGCCCAGGAGACGGGCTTTACAACAACAGTGCAGCAAGACATCACCCGTAATACTCTGCCCACCTATGAATTCCTGTTTCATTTAGGGCAGATGTTAGGCAATCGGGATCTTTCGGCCACCATTCAAACTGGAATTACGGCAGGGATGAGTCATTTACACTGGTTGCTGTACCTAATTTTGGGTTTTGAAAAACCAGGAAAGTGAACGAATTGAGTTAAAAGATAAAAATCAACCTTGCTTAGGGCTGTCATCAGTTAGACTTCAAACTCTTGCTGAAACTAACCTACAGCTCCTTTTGCTGTTTTTGGGGTTGAGCGCTCTATCCCTTGTCCAATCAAGCTTCTGGGGTTAACTAACGACACACTCTAATTGCCACTTTGGCAATTGTCAAGCATTAAAACAATCAAAGTTCATGGTAATTTGGCTCAGGATTAAAATTTTTCGGGATTCCACCAAATAACATAGCTTTGATAAAAGCTTAATAAAATCTATGGAGTAGGAAAAACTCTCAAAAAATGTATACAATCTCCCTTTGAACTTCTAAATTATTCTTACAAAGCTTAAACGATGGATTTTAGAGCATTAGCAGGAAAGAAGGTTGCAATTTTAGTCGAGACTGGATACATATACAGTGAGATTGAATATTACCAAACAGGTTTTCAAGTTTTAGGTGCAACTGTTGATTGCCTTTCCTATCTTCAGGGAGAACGCTCAAGAACCCTGATCAGTGAACTAGACAAGCTGGGCGAGCCCACTTGCACAATGAAAGTTGATAAGGATGTGGCAGATTATGATCCGAATAGTTATGACATTGTATTAATTGCATCTGGCTATTGTGCGTCTCGATTACGGGAAATTCCCCCAAGGGGAAGTTTGGGGAGTATTGAAGAGTTGCAGACCCCTGCTGCCGTTCAATTCTACAAGCAAGCGATGCGAAACCCCAACATCATTAAGGGAGCATTGGGTCAGGGATTATGGATCTTAACGCCTTGTCCAGAAGTTCTAACGGGTCGTCGGGTCATTTGTCATACAACTACTCTAGCTGATGTTTATAATGCTGGCGCAGTTTATGTCCCTGATGAATCTCATATTGTTGTCGATGGTGATCTCGTAACGGCAAGATCAACGGAGGACTTATCAGCTTACTTTGATGCTGTTGTTAGTTTAGCTCTTTCAAATTATTAAACTCATCAGTCACAATCATTGTTGATGAACTAAGGTGTGCCATTGTCGTTTTACGGACATGACACACCTTATTTCTAACTTTTGTTGAAACAGTATCAAATTCTTAGGCTAAACCCGCTCGATCGCGCTCTCTTCTGAGTCGCCTGTCAAACTGGTCATCGTTCGATCCAACAAGCTCGAAACCAATGAGAGCATAAACGAGCCAAACAACGCTGCAAAAAAGCCATCCACATGGAAACCAGGGGTAAAGTAGCCCACCAAACCAAAGGCGATCGCATTCACCACCAGCAAAAACAGCCCCAATGACAGGATCGTCAAGGGCAGCGTTAAGACAACCAAAATCGGCTTCACGATCGCATTGACCACCCCAAACAAAGGGGCAGCAATCAATGCTGACGTGATTCCGGCAATGCTCAAACCGGGCACGACCCAAGCCGTCACCAACACACCCAATGCTGAAACCACCCAAGTTAATAAAAATTGCAGCATCACAATATTCCTCTAGCGCTCTTTAAACCGTGTATATCTCAAATTCTAGCGAAGCTCTCTCTGACTAGAGTGCGGCATTCTGGGGGGGATTTCTCGACTATTTTGATCGGTAATTTTTCAGAGTCGATCGCGCAAGGCCATTAACTCTTCTCGCACTATCTGGGGCTGATACCCTAGGGCGATCGCACGGGCATTACTGAGCTGCAAATCACGGGGACGCTGAGCCGCCATCGGCACATCAGCCTGACGACAGCCTTGGAGTAAATCCTCTGGTAACGACCAAACCTGCGCCATTTGGCAGCCAAAATCATAGCGGGAAATACGCTCTGAGCCACTGAGGTGCAGGAGCCCCTTCACCCCTTGCCGAAGCGCTAAGAGTAAGCCGTGGGCAGCGGTTGTGGCACTAATGGGCATTCGGTACTCATCGGTAAACAGTTGTATGGATTGACCCGCCCGCAGCGATCGCAAAAACGGCTGCACAAAACTCTGGGCAGGTGGGATGGCGTCCCCAAACATCAGGGGCATCCGGCAGATGGCTGTATTGGGTGCTTGAGCAAGGATCAGCTGTTCAGCCTGGGCTTTATGTTCACCGTAAATATTTACCGGACAAGGGGGTGAGTCTTCGGTATAGGGCGGATTTAAGCCGTCAAATACCGCTTCGGTTGAGGTCCAAACCAGCGGAATCTGACGTTCAGCACAGCCCAGCGCCCAATCCAAGGGAACATTCACGTTGAGCTGATAGGAGAGCGCTAGGTTTTGAGCACAGGCGTTGGGTTGAGAGAGGGCAGCAGTATGAATCACTGCATCGGGCTGGAATTGATTTAAGCATCGAGCGATCGCGCCTGGTTCGGTGCAGTCGAGGCGATGAAGTTCAACACTTGGAATTTTTACTGGATGACGATAATAGGTTCCTAGGACTGTCCAATCAGCCTGGGCAGCCTGAGCTAAGTTCCAGCCCAAAAAGCCACTTGCACCAGTGATTAACAGTCGGGGTCGTGGGGTCATACGTTGATATTCCTCAGCTCTACCGATCACACATTAATCTGATCCTAATCTCTTCTGATTACAGTGCAAACAAGAAGAGGCAGGCAAGATGCCTGTGCCACAGTTTTTGCTCTCAAACCGCATCTGCCTTGTTGAAATCTGGAGTTTTCGTTGGGGTTGCACTCTCACACCTGCCTTCGCCGGGTCTGGGGCAACGCTAGGATTGCCTTTATAGCCTCCTGAAAGCCCAGATCTCAACCGGGTCACCGATATTGATGTAACGTACTCCCTATTCAAATGGGGATAAGCCTGCGCTAGCCGGCCGTTGCCAACCTGGCATCAATAATGAGTTGTTCTCGACTAGGAACAATACACATTAAGTTTAGATACATCGCCTTCCACACCATAATGGTTCGACCGATACTGATTGAACGTGCTTTTTTGCAAACCCTTAATAGTCGCTACTTGATGGAATCGCTAGCGGAAATTCGACTTGCTCTGATTCAGTCTGCGCCGCCCCAACAAGCGGCTTCTCCCCCCCCACCAACATCGATAGTAGACCCCTTACCGTCTGAAATCGATCGCACGACCCTGGCCTTATCTCAGCTATGCACCCAGTTTGGTCTATCGAGTTTTGAGCGGGGGGTGTTGCTGCTTTGTGCGGGTCTTGAACTGTTGGGAGATTGGGGCGCACTCTGTGCTGCCGCGAATGGTGATCCCCAACGCAACTATCCCACCTTTAGCTTAGCACTAGCGATTTTGCCTCAATCCTATTGGCAGGCGATTACGCCTCAAGCGCCCCTCAGACGTTGGCATTTGGTGGAGTTGGGCAACCACCAAGCCCTAGCCCATGCCCCGCTGCGTTTGGATGAGCGGATTTTGCATTATCTGATGGGTGTGCAATATCTCGATACGCGCCTGGCATCATTGCTTGAACCCTTGGGGTCAACGGCTCAGCTTGTGCCCTCCCATACCGCGATCGCCAACCGCATTTTTCAAATTTGGCAGCAAAGCGATCGCCAGGTTCCCGTGATCCAGCTCTGCGGCAGTAATCCTGAAACCAAAAGGGCGATCGCTCATCATGTTGCCCAGCAACTCAAGACCACGGTGTTGGTGCTCCCCACGGAAGTGCTGGCAACAGCAACAATTCCCCTTGATCTCATTCAATGTTTGCTGGAACGGGAATGGCGATTGAATCGCTTGATGGTTTTATTCGATTTTGATTATGCAGACAAGCTGCCCATCGGGGTGATGCGCCTGATTGACAATCTGCGTGTGCCTCTGATCCTCAGCACAACCATTCGTTACAATCAGCGTCACCATGCACTGATCACGTTTGAAGTGGATGCCCCCAGTTTGCTCGAACAGCAGGATCTCTGGCAGAGCAGCCTCGAATCCTTAGGCGTTGAGGCGAATGGCCAAGTGCAGCATTTGATCACACACTTTAACCTCACGCCAGGGCAAATCCAGTCTGCTTGTTTGAACTTGGGGGGGCAAGAAAACCCTGATATCAAACAGCTCTGGGAAATTTGCCGTACCCAGAGCCGTCCTCGCCTGGATGAGCTAGCCCAACGGATTGAGGTGGGGGCAGACTGGTCAGATTTGGTGTTGCCCGAGCGAGAGCAATTAGTTTTGCAAACAATCACTGCCCAAGTGCAACAGCGGCTACGAGTCTATCAAGACTGGGGCTTTGGCAATAAAAAGAAGCGAGGTCTGGGGATTACCGCCTTGTTCGCGGGGGCTAGCGGTACCGGAAAGACGATGGCCGCCGAGGCGATCGCGGCTGAACTCAACCTGGATGTCTATCGCATTGATCTCAGTTCCATTATTAGCAAATACATTGGCGAGACGGAGAAGAATCTGCGTAAGCTTTTTGATGCAGCTGAAGGGGGTGGAGTGATTTTGCTCTTTGATGAAGCGGATGCCCTATTTGGCAAACGTAGCGAAGTCAAAGACAGCCATGATCGTCATGCCAACGTGGAAGTCGCCTATCTGTTGCAACGGATGGAGGCATTTCAAGGGCTCGCAATTCTAACTACAAACCTCAAAAGTTCTCTCGATCAAGCTTTTCTCCGGCGGATTCGGTTTGTGATTAATTTCCCGTTCCCGAAAGCACTCCAGCGGGAAGAGATTTGGCGACGGGTATTCCCCACCCAAACCCCCACTAAAAAACTCGATTATGAATTACTGGCTAAGCTAGAAGTGGCAGGGGGCAATATCAAAAGCATTGCTATGAATGCCGCCTTTATTGCGGCCGAAGCGGATGAGCCGATTCAGATGAAGCATCTGTTGCAAGCAACGCGCAGTGAATACATCAAGATTGAGAAGGTGTTGACAGATGCCGAGATTCGGGACTGGGTGGATTGAAATCGATTGATTGTAAAGTGGGCAAATGTTTTTGTCCACTTTACAATTTTTCAACCTCCCGATTCATTCAGATATTTACTGCAATTGCTGAAGTCGGGCTATGTAATTCTGTTGGGCAAGATCACCGTCCTGGTAGGCATCTAAATCAGGCACAGGTAAATTTTTAAGCCGTGCGACTCCCTGTTCAATACCTTGAGCCAGATAGTCTGACATCTCTACCATGTGCGCATTCAACTTCTCTCGAACAGCCACCACTTGCGGGTTTCTGTTTATCTTACCGTCGGTTCTGAGTTGAGGTTTTCCTTCATTAGCATTGAATCGATTACTCAGACCAGGCATATTACCACTTATGAGTCCTTGCATTAAGGTCTGTAAAATGGGTGAGTTACTTGCATCATAGCCTCGATTGTCTGTTACCAGAAGGACATGGGCCATTTGCTCGTAGTTTCCAGCAATCATCATTTGCGGAAGACCAGTAAGGTGATTGAGCCAGTTTTCAATACCACCATGCGTTGCCAACATGCCAACTTCGCCGCTGTTATCAATTCCGGTAATTTTTCCGCCACTCATATTCTTTTTGATAAATAGATTTTCTGGATTGAACTTATCTGCAAGTCGATCCCAATTTCCCAAAAAGATATCAACAGCTGCCATACGCCCCAATGCCTTGATAAATGAATTATCCATAAACAGTTTTAGAGGACTATCACTTTTAACCTTATCCTTGTCAGTTCCAAAACGTTTATCCCCTGTCTTAATATGGTCTTGACCTTGTGAATCAGCTAACATGTCGCCTAACTCATCCCCTTTCGCAAGAGAAGTGACCATCATGTCACCAATATCACCTCTTGCCATATTCCCAAGCAGTTGGCTAACGCGATCGCCCTCAGCCACTAGCGTGTCTTGAAAAATTCCTTTTTGCATCTGCTGGCTGACTGCCTGTGCTTCATCAGGGGCCATAATTCTGATATCAGGTGTACCGATTTGCCAAGTATCGTTGCTGCTATTTACGCCTGACATCAGCGATGCCATCGCCATTTCTTCCGCACCCTTGACACCAGGCTTGACAATAATTTGTCGATCGCCAACTTTATCTGCAAACATCAAAACACCACCGCCACCTTTGCCACTGGAATAAATCTGACGCACTCTATCCCATTGTGTGTCTTGAACATTGAGCTTCCTAGAAATAAGTCCTGATTTCATACAATCAGAACCGTTATTGCCACTTTGCTGCACCACATGGGTTAGCTCATGAGCCAACAATTCCTGTCCTCCCTTGCTTTCCGGTGCATAGGCCCCCTGCCGAAAAAACACATCCTGCCCAGTCGTAAATGCCTTGGCTTGAATCGATTGATTGAGTTGATCCGCTGTATTATCCGTATGGATGCGAACGCTACCAAAGTTTGCACCAAACACATTTTCCATCGGCTGCCGAATACTCTCAGCCAACGGCTGACCCTTACCCCGCTCCTGCTGAATGGATTGCTCTAATTCTGGTGAGGCCGCTCCTCCCGCACTCGCCCCCTTGAGCTGCACCAGCGGTTGCATCCGAATTTCTTCCTCTTCATCTTCATACCCTTCCGTCCGCTGCACCACACCGTCTAACGGCTTCATCCGAATTTCTTCTTCTTTGTCCTCATAGCCCTCTGTGCGTTGAACATTCTGAACAAGAGACTGCTGCTGGAGCCGTTCAGATTTCTCATTCTCATACTCCTCTCGCTGAATCGGTTGGGGAGAATTCAACTGCTGCACCACCTGAGCTGCCACCGCATCTGCTTCTTGTTCATATTTATCCCCCACTGCACCAATTGTCAGCTTGGGCATAATCGGCAAAGTCAGTGCGTTGTATTTTGCAGCTTGGGCAGGCTGAGCTAACTCCTTCTGTTCCTTACTATTCGCTTGCAGAGCCTGCGGTTTTGGGAACGGTCGGGAATAGCGTGCTCTAGACTCAGTCTTGGGCTGAACTTGAGATATCACATCCTGGGAGATATGGGTATCTTCATATCTGCGGCGACGACGGCGACCCATTAGCTCAATCCTCTCTGCTCAAGATTTAATCTATAGGTCTAGTCTGACTCCAATCTGTTGGACTGTCTATTAGCCAAAAGTCGAAATCCTGATATCTTTGTCAAACTTAATACCATCCTTGCCTTGCAACTATTTCAGGATCGCCATATCTATTGTGAATACGAAGGAATAGAGAATGTAGAGTGAGTAAATATTGAAAATTCACAGTTTGCTCCTGAGACCATCGATTCTTATCGCCCTATAGCTACCCACTTAAGACAAAACGATTAGGTTGGCTCGAACTAATAAAAGAATTGCTTTTGTAGGGACATAAATATCTAAAGCATTGGATATGGATGTAAAAAGATATAGCCTTTTGCAAAAATATGAGGATCGAACCTCCCCCTTCCAAAGGGGGATTGAGGGGGATTAACGTACCTCATGCTTGTGAAAACTGCTGTAAGAGCATTTTTAAAACAATCAATTATGCCAAACCCGTTTCTGGTGTGATGGCAAGCCCTCGTCCTGCCTCATATCTGGCAATTAAAACCTTCATTGCCTCTATGTCGTGTTGTGTCATCCCTTGCTGTAGCCCTAGACTTTTACCTTTAATTGCCCCCTTCATGATCTCATAGTTAAGTTGAAGTGCTTGCTCTGCCTTATTCATTGCATCTCTAAAGACAAGAACTTTCTCTTCAAACGTATAACCTTCTGCATCCAAACCAGCCGCTTTTGCAATACAGGCTAATCCTTTCGCTGCAAAATTACGCCGCCCGGCAGAGGAGCTTATCTTTGCTATTTCTGCTAGTTCTTGTTTTTCTCTGCCATTGACTAGAGTATGAGTATCACAAACATTATCTAGCGGTACTACGTTTTGGTATGTTGAATCATAATCAAGGTTATTACTAACATTCCCCTCAGCTCCAAATCGATCAAAATTTCTGGACAAGATATCGTAATAAGCCATCTTGCCATACATTTCTAATTTATTGTCATCCATCATTGTGGCGAATTGGTTTGTAAAATCTGTCTCTCCTGCCTTCTGCTTCCTTCGCATTTTAAATAAATCTTCACCCATTTCGAGATGTTGCAACTTTACGGGTAGAGATTCATCATATAAACCTCTCCCCAAAAATGTATATAAATCCTGTGTTGCTTTATTTGCATTGGCAGCATTTATCCAATATTCACAAAATCCAGTTACTTGCTGAATATCGTGTGGTGTTATGGGATTCACCCCAGGCAAATCATCTCCAAAGACTGTTTCAGCCATCTCTCGCCCCAGTTTATACCGAGCACTATACTTTTCTACTTTGTTATCGTAACCTGGCATTTCAAACTTCAAAACAACACTATCTCCATCCTTTCCATCTAGGATAAACACTAAGCCATGCGGATTTCTTATATCCCAGATATCATGCCTTTGAATAGGCTGATTATATGCGAGTTGCCGTTGCACCGTTAGCCCATGTGAGGTATCTGCTTGCTGCACCACATGGGTCAACTCATGAGCCAGCAACTCCTGCCCCCCCTGACTCTCTGGTGCATAAGCCCCCTGCTGAAAAAACACATCTTGTCCAGTGGTAAATGCCTTGGCTTGAATCGATTGATTAAGCTGATCTGCTGTATTATCCGTATGGATGCGAACGTTACCAAAGTTTGCACCAAACGCATTTTCCATCGGTTGCCGGATATTCTCAGCCAACGGCTGACCCTTACCTCGCTCCTGCGGAATGGATTGCTCTAATTGTGGTGAGGCCGCTCCCCCGGCACTCGCACCCTTAAGCTGCACTAGCGGTTGCATCCGAATTTCTTCGTCCTCATCTTCATACCCTTCCGTCCGCTGCACCGCACCATCCAGGGTCTTCATCCGAATTTCTTCTCCTTCGTCCTCATAGCCCTCCGTACGTTGAACACTCTGAACAAGAGACTGCTGCTGGAGCCGTTCAGATTTCTCATCCTCATACTCCTCTCGCTGAATCGGTTGGGGAGAATTCAACTGCTGCACCACCTGAGCTGCCACTGCATCAGCTTCTTGCTCATATTTATCCCCCATTGCACCGATGGTGAGCTTGGGCATAATTGGTAGGGTCAACGCATTGTATTCAACAGCTTGTAGAGGCTGAATTGACTTTTCTGGCTGCTGCTCAGTCTGAGTTTGGCACAGTTGGGGTTTAGGAAATGGCCGAGAATAGCTTGAACGTTCAGTCTTTGCCTGCACCTGCGGTAGGGCGTCCTGCGACGTGTACTCATAGCGGCGGCGACGGCGGCGAACCATAATCTCAATCCTCTCAGCACAAAAGAATGTGTGGCTTCAGTCTTAACTTGTAACTCTTGAGAATGTCCACTAATCAGTAGTTTATGTGTATTTATTTTCATGAAAATTAACGGATTCACTCGATAAGTGATGGAAAGAATTGGATATTTCAATAGGATCAATAATTCAAGATAAGACTCCAGTTAAATCAAAAATTGTCCTCTGAAAACTCCACCATTTTTTTATTTGTCCCCTTTCCCATCGATAGTCAACTTAAGACAAGTATCGAATAATGAGGCGATCTGCTTCATATTCAACTGATTCAATATCCACAGTTCCTGATTCCATATGCTGGATCAATATCCAAACCGCTGAATTCCCGTTCGGAGAACCAAGTAGCGCGATCGCCTCTTCCGTCGGCTCATCCAAAGTAACCGACCCACCTTCAAATGCCTTACGTTGATCATCACACATAAAGATTGTATCCAATGTCTGGGTATTGCCGATTTCGTTGCGGCTAATAAATTTTATTTGAGATAACTCACCCTGATCTTTGAATTTTTCTCGATATACTGTTTTCGCAAAGTCCTGTTGAAACCAGATAATTTCTGAATTATTCAAGGCAGGTGGCAAACCGTCCTGTTTTGCAACTTCCATATCCTTGCTCCGGTAGTTAATGCTAGCATGGAACTCACCAGTCTTCACATTGAATGTATTAGAATACATATAACTTTGATCATCTTCAAATCGAGGATCAAAGTCATAACCACTTACTTCATCAGTATCCAAATCAGCATATTGTTCCCCTCTCACCATACAAATAGTGACTGAGTCCTCATCCTCAAAAAACCAAAAAACTTTATATCCAGCAGCAGCAACACTTCTATATGTACCCGTATCAGTTGCAATTGGTGCTTCTTTGTCATTGGCATTTTTATACCACTTTAGTGCTTTCTGAACTAAACGCTGACCAGAGCTTAGACTCTTATTATAATTCTGCTCTGCTGTTTCAACTGTGTCTGTATTCTTAAAATTATCTCCACGACTATAAGTCTCCTGATTAGCTTTGAAATCGTCTTCAGTTTGTTTTTCTTTGAGATCCCGCTTCATTTGCACCATTGGACAAGCAGCCAGAGAAACATCCGAAGCTGCGCTTACAACTGGAGTATTGTGAGCGACTCTACTTTGCTGCACTACATGGGTCAACTCATGGGCGAGCAATTCTTGTCCACCTTTACTCTCTGGTGCATAAGCCCCCTGCCGGAAAAACACATCCTGTCCTGTGGTAAATGCCTTCGCCTGAATGGATTGATTGAGTTGATCCGCTGTATTATCCGTATGGATATGCACCTCACCAAAATTAGTGCCAAATGCATTCTCCATCGGTTGCCGTATACTCTCAGCTAATGGCTGCCCTTTACCCCGCTCCCGTTGAATCGATTGCTCTAGCTCTGGCAATACTGCCCCACCCACACTTGCCCCTTTGAGCTGTACCAATGGCAGTCTCTGAATTCTTTCCTCTTCACTTTCATCGCCTTCTATCCTTTGCAAGCTCTGGGTCAGAAATTGTGCTGGGAGCATCTCAGATTTCTCATCCTCATATTCTTCTCGCTGAACAGGTATGGGGTTATTCAACTGCTGCACAACTTGAGTTGCCATTGCATCTGCTTCTTGTTCATATTGATCCCCTACTGCCCCGATGGTGAGCTTGGGCATGATGGGCAAGGTTAACGCATTATATTGAGCAGCTTGTACAGGCTGAGGGAGTTCTCTCTGTTGCTCTGTTTGGGTTTGTGAATGCTTAGATGTGGGGAAGGGTCGGGAATAATGTGAGTTTTTAGGCTTGGTCTGAACCTGAGGTGTCGCATCCTGATGAGCATGTGTATATTGATATCGGCGACGACAACGGCGACTCATAAGCTCAATCCTCCCAGTGTAAGGTTGAATGTATGAGTCTAATCAACTCTGGTTATCTGAACTTTCTGTTAGATAAAAATTAGAATATTTTAAGCTTAATCAAAGTTAATTAAAGTCGCCATGCAAAAGAAAAGCACTCTTTTCCACAACTCTAGTGGTAGAAAAACATTGTCAAATCCTTCGAGTTCATTAGGCTCTAGTTTCAAATAGCTTTAAACCAAAACAATAGAAAAATTCAAGTCCATCAAGATAGACTTTTTACAGAGCAAAGTCTATTTTTTGGGCATCTAACTTTTGTATTTCCAAACAGTTACACTTGCCATAATTGCCCATCCTTCAGGAAGCTAAGTAGGTTGACCAGTAAAGTTCGAGGTGGGTAAGGCATGAAGAGCTTGTGCTGTATGGCTTTTGATCATGGTGTACCTCGGTTTAATTAGGTCACTCTACTTATCACGACATCCCCCAACTCTTTCTCCCCAATATGGAGGAAGAGAAGCTAGAGTCAAAGTCTCTCTCCCAAACTTGGGAGAGGGATGGAGAGTGAGGGCTACCAACCTGGGATATGCCTAAAACATCGATCTAGAGTTTTCTATTATTGGGATCTGATCGTAAGACTTGACACTAATCGGGTTTCTTTGAAAGACAGACGACTTTAATACATTGATTTCCTGTAATAAAATGGAAAGCAAATATCTACTTTAAGGACAAGATAGATGGCAAGTGATCTGAGCAACTTTCTCTCCTCTGAGCAACTAGATATAACTCAAAAGCTAGCCAATACGTTGATATCACTTGATCAAGCTCAAACTGACCAAGCACAGATCCGCAATGTAATTGAGCAATGGAATGAACAGCAGGCGATCGCCAATTTATTGATGTATCCTTCGCTAATTCCATCTGATCTCAGGCTGGACTCACTCCTGAAAGCGCTTACGGAACGAGTATCCTATTCCGCTCTAGCTGCCATCATCGGGCTACAAGGACATGATGATTGGTGGTCAAATGTAGAACGGGCTAATATCGTTGAACATTTACAATCGATTGTATTCGGTGCCCCCCAGGCGATCGCCAACCGTGCTTCGATAACCCTCCTTGATTACTTGCGTCCACAAGATGTAGACAAAACTGTTTTTTTCTTAGGCTCGCCCCACGAAGTCGTTCAATATAATTCTTTACTCGCTCTATTGCGTTTATTTGATACGGAAGTAACCCGTCACCACGTAAATACCACCTTTGAAGCTGGGCGAATGACAAAGCTGGGTCACGACTATGCCGTGGCGCACATTGATACAGTCCAGCCTGACGATTTGCCCCTCTTAAGCTACATTCCCAACCTTAAGGACTTTACGACAACGTAGAAAGCAAGACAGTCCTATGCTGATACTGGGGTTATTTCATTCTAAAAAGAGATGAAAGAGCCTTGACACGACTTGGAGAATAAAGATGGAATCAACCAGGGATAAGAATCTCCAAAACAGCATCAACAGAATGCCCCTAGTCAAAGAGGGAATAAACAAGTTGGAGCAGAGACTCAAGAGCCTCACGAGCCAGACCCAACAGTTGCTGACCGAGGGTAACTTTGTTGTCGGCAAAGTCAAATCTCTCAGATGAACATCCAGCAGGAGGAGATTGCCCTCATCTCCAGCCCTTCTCCCAATGGGAGAAGGAAGTCAGAAGCTCTCTCCCGCTGGAAGAGGATTGGGTGTAGAGCTATGCTCTTCTCGAAGAGTGGGTAACGCAAGATTCATCTTCAAAATCAGCAACGTCCTCGATCGCTCACTCTTCAAAGACTTTGAATCAATTGCGAATGCATTGACACAAGTCCAATTGTGGGAAGAACAGGTTCAAGCGCAGCGTGATGCTGCATTTGCCAAACTGCAAGAGTTAGGGATTGCTCCTCAAGCGCTCTAGTGGGTATGTCTGCGAATGGGAACGGTGCTGATTGAAGAGCAGTGGTGGGAACAATTGTTGATGCCATGATCCAGAAGTAATTTAGTAACGATAAAGCGAGAGAAATGGATTGGAATTAAGTGAAGCGATATTATCGACGTTCCTTGAGCAATACTCCCATCCCAAGAACTAAACCTGCCCCTAGAATCGGTAGGGGTTCACCTGCTTTCATCACGTTGGTGTGAGTGGCTTCTGCTTGGTGTTCATTGCGTGATTGAGCCATTACCTCGCTGGAGGTGAGAACGAAGCAGCTAGTGGTGAGTAAAACAGTCGCAATTGCCTTAGAACAGAGATTATTCATGATGCGTCGTGCTGGAATGAGGTGATACGAAGAATTTGGATGAGGATGAAGAGGTTGGGAATGAATGTGAATAAATCAAGGCAAATCATTGACGCCCCTTGAGCAACATTCCCATCCCGAGGACTAAGCCTGCACCCAGAATTGGTAGGGGTTCACCTGCTTTCATCACGTTGGTGTGAGTGGCTTCTGCTGAAAGCTCAGTTTGGGTCTGAGCTATTGCCTCACCGGAGTTGAGCACAAAGCAGCCAGCAGTAAGTAGAACAGTAGCGATCGCGTTGGAGAAGGTGGATTTCATTTTCGTTGTGTGCCCTTGTGGCAGTCGTGTCATTTGCTTTGATTTAACTATCGCAAAGCTATGGGCAACAGAAAATACTTAAAAAGTGATAAAAAGTGACTTGTTTTTAGACTCAGTTAAAGGATCAATATTATCTAGTGATAGCCATCACATTGCGATTGAATTGAGGTCACGTTTTAGCAATTTATTATTGTGATCAATATTATGTAGTGATTGCGATCACAATTCAATGAATTGATGGTTTGCTTATAGCAAGGTCTCGCCCGCGATCGCTTGCGGTAGTTGGGGTACACCACTCAAAAACATCGGCACAAGCTGTTGAATAAAGCGTTGGGGATTTTTCATCAATGCTCGTTGTGCTATAAAAATGCGAGTTCTTTGTAAATCTGGAGCAATCAACGTTTGGGGTAAGCGTTTCAGGAAGTAAACCGGACGCTGCCAGAGTGGTAATGTTTTCGTGATTTTGATGAGGTTACCCAAGCGCCTAAACTCTGCCCCCGCCAAAATATCCATCCCTGCATCATAAGCAGCCTGTTCCATCAGGGCATATTTCTGCTGAAAGGTCTTCACCGTCTCACGCTTAGCTGGATCTTGCTTAACTAATTTGGCCAACCAACGATTGCTCCAACCCACATGACTGGCTTCTTCTGGGAAGATTTGCAGTAGCGTCGCCAGAATTTTCTGATTCTCCGCAGTGGCCGGTGCAGCCTTAAGCGCAGCAACATGGGCTGAAAAAATCTGACAGACTCGCTTTTCGGTAATGTTCATCGCCACCAAGGCAGCAATCACACGATCGCCCGAATGCCGAGGAAAATCTTCTGGGCCTTGATCGAGCAAGCGCTCAAACTCATTGATGTACGAAACACCAGGAGGGAGGTTAATTTCTTCACCCAGTTCTTGGAGCAGGTCAGTGAACAGAGCAGCATGACGAGCTTCTTCAGCAACATGATGGGACAAATCCTGCACCAGTTCAGCAGGTTGACCATTGAGAGTTTCGATGAGATGGGTGAGTTCGAGACAGCTATGTTGTTCGCTGAAGCGGTAACGGTTCAACGCAATCATATGCAAGCTGCGATCTTGCACAATCAGGGGCAAAAAATCGCGGGGACTGAGGGAATTGAGCAGTTTGCTAGGAGCGTGAACCATGAGGATTTACGTGTGAAGCTTGACTTGTCTTCAACCATAGGGAGCGATCGTAAAGAACCCGGAAAGATAGATTATGGGTTCAAAAGGCTCCAGAAAACCGTAGCACGAGCGTCTCACCCATCTCGGATCAGACCCTGAGAAACTTACACCTTCTCAACCCACCCTTCATAGTGAACCAACATTCCCATAAGGCTGGTGCTGACTGTGGCCGAGAAATGCAGCTTGCCCTCCTGTTCCGTTTCTCGAATCACTACATCAGGCTGAAGAAAGGCTGGCCACTTTCGTCCAAACGAGACAATTTGACTCAAACGTAGCTCTAAGCCTTTATCACTCACGGCCGGTGAAAATGTCGCAACCGTATTCCGGATTTTTTCGTAGAGTTGACCGTCGGCTTGCCATTGCTCGGAGTAGAATTTAATCTCTCCAAAATAGCGTGTCCAATGTTCGATCGCGCCCGTCTCCTGATGCTCCACTTTAAGATTGAGTCGTAGCGGCAAGTTCTCTCCTGCCTCTGGGAATGGAAACAATTTAGTCAGCAACCGTACAATCCAATTCTCACCAATTTGGATCGAACAGCGTCCCTCCAAACCCTGTTCATCCTCAATGTTGTGTAGCGCCTGAACAGCAGCCGGGAGCGAGTCGTAGTTCTGATCTAAAAACTGTCTGTAGAGTGGCTTAATGTTGGATGTCTGCATTACTTCTGCCCTTATGCTTTCTGTGCCAGCCGGACTTTCATACCGTGATAGCCCCGTTCCATGATGCCTTCATGGTTGTTGTACATCAGTTTCTTGATCCAAGGGAGTTGGGCAATGGCATTCAGGATAGGATTTTCGGTTCTCACTTGCCAATGATGTTCAACCTTTGTGCCGCCGTCTTGTTCTTTTAATAGCCACTTCCCCACACCCACCAAACCATTAGATGCTTGGTGTTGATTGAGGTAGGGTGGCTCCAATTTAGTGAGTTCTAAGGTGTAGCGAATGGTGTAGGGCAAGGCTCCCCGTACTGCACAATCGAAGCGTGAACCAACTCCGACATTGGTATCATCACCTTGTAATTCAAAGCGCTGCCAATTTTTCCACCATTTGGGAAAGGCATTGAAATCTTCTAATTCTGACCAAACGTCATGAATGGGGGATTCAAAGAACCATTCTGTTAGAAACTGATAGTCTGCCATGATGTTTGCGATGTGGCGTCTGCTGCCTTGCTGTGCTGTCTTCAACGATAAAGGGCAATTGTAAAGAACTCGAAAAGATAACAGCACCCTCAACATTGGCAGGGCTTACAGCTACTGTGTTGGGTTTCGCTATAGCGTTTTTCATAAGCATGAGGTACGTTAATCCCTCTCAATCCCCCTACCCTGCGGGAAGCCGCAAAGCGTCTAGTGTAAGGGGGAGGCACGATCCTCAGCACACTTTTAAGGATTACAGGTAAACTGACTGCGCAAAACAATACCGACTTTATCCTCGGTTTTTGAGGTGCCGAGCAGATAAAGATGCTCATAATCCCAGAAACAAATCCGGTATAGAACAATCTCTGCAAACGTATGCTTAAGAAAACGTTCTAGCTGAGTAAAACGCTCCATTAGGATTTGAGCTTTTAATTCATCATAGGCTTCAAGTTGTTCAGAAATATTCAACTGTTTAAACTGACGGATCGTAATCAAGCCAGCTTTCTCTAGCGTTTTTTCAAGGGCGATCGCCTCCGTTGAATCCACCCCATAAACAAGCTGATAGGTATGAATTTGATCGTATCCACCGCCATACCATCCGTAGGTCTGAATTGGAGCAAAATCCGAGATTCTCTCAGCAATTTGGGTTTCGATGGTAGAAATAGATTCTCGGGGTGCTTCTGATTGCAACAGTGGGCAAGATTGGAGGCGATCGTTAGTGTAGTCTGGGGTTTCTTGAGGAACGGTTGGGGCAATGCATAGCCAGGATTGATCCGGCAATTGGCCCACTAGAACCGATAACTGGTAATCCGGACAGTAACTAAAGGTATATGCGTTCAATATGGGCAGCTCTAATTCCAGCAGCGCTAACAAGCTGTGATAAGCCTCCTGTCGAGCGTGCTGACAAGCCACAGTTAAACCAATCTGAGCTGGATCATCATCATATAATCCGATCCCCTGCGCTGCGAAGCTGGTTTGCTCTGGCCATTGCCAATGATTGAGGGCGATTTCTGGATCGGTTTCAGTCATCCAGCCCTCAACTTGTAACAAACCAAGTGGGGTAAATGCGCCCCATTGGCTTGCATCCCAGACATAGGGCTGAAAACTATCACCGTCTTGATGATCGGGTAAACGGAAAGGGAGACGTTCGGTAAGTAGCACTTCTAAGGTGCCAAGCTGTTGTTCGGTTTCTAGGTGCATTATTACAATTTTGTAGGAGCTTCAACAATTTGAGAAATCAGAAAGTAAGCCTTGGTTTGGGTTTTATCCAAGTCTTTAATACCAAATCGAATAAAGAGAGCTACAGATAGTAGAATAGGAAAGCAGAACCCAAAACAGATGCCATGACAGGAGTCTATCGACTAGAGATAAAAGAGAGTGTAGAGGAACTGAAAGGATTACTGAGGAGACAGAAAACCGGAGCAGAAAAAGAAAGAATCCAGTGGTTATATTTGCTGAAAAGTGAACAAGCCCAAACGATGGAGCAAGTGGCTCAGATGCTAGGAAGACATCGAGTAACAGTGCAAAAGTGGGCAAAAAAATACCGAGAGGGTGGTCTAGAAGGCTTGTTAAAGCAAAAGCCGCGAACGGGAAGACCGAGCCAGCTACCGAACTGGGCAGAAAAAGCCCTGGCCAAGAGACTCCAAGAAGAAGACGGCTTCAATACGTATCATGAGATAGGAGA
>JAAHHN010000138.1 GCA_010672165.1 Spirulina sp. SIO3F2
CACAAAACTCAGCGTAACGTCAAAACGCTTGGCTATGTTTCTTTGGGACATGCCTGTACTTTGCCACGTATCTATTATCTTTTTACGGAAATCTAGCGAATATGCCTTCATCGCTTACCTCTATTCACTTTCTACCAATATAGCTGTACCTCATATTTGTGGAAAAGGCTATATTGCTTACCGCCATAAGGTTGAAGGTCAATATGGATCACTGGATGTTGCCGCATGGCAAAACCCAGTTGAAGTAGCAGAGATGTCTTACCAGACTTCCGTAGACCAAAGAGACCAATTCCTTGGCTACGGGAAAGATCGGCTTCTAGGCGTTGGAGTATTTCGCTCCGGCCAAAGAAAGATAGGGTATCTCCAATCGCATTACGGTCATCAAACAGATTTGCGCCCGGTAGATAGCGATCAGTATATTGCGCCAATATCCCTTCTGCACCACCCGGTTCTAGTAGCGCTTGTTCGATCGCGGCAAAAGGAATCGGAATCACAATAAACCCATCCCGAATTCGCACCTCTGCGATTCGCATACGGAATAAGGCGTTGGGTGTCTCTCTATAGATGAGAATTCCCACTTGAGTTGCTTTTTGCTTAGCCAGGGTTTTAACACGTTCAGCTAAATTGTTGATATCACTATCAATAGGCTGGCGCAGAAGCAACAGTACAGGTAGGGGAGTATAGAGGGCAAGCTTACCCTGAATTTTTCGCAGTTTTAGACCTTGATTTCCTAACGGCTGAATGGTTGCTTGAGAGGCTTGAAAAAAGCGTTTGACCTGAGAGAGAGATTGATCAAGTGTAGTACGATCTTGGCGCAGATTAATAAGAATGTTGCTGAGCTTAAGCATTAGCTCTGGCTTAAGCCAAACCGTAAATAATAACGCCCCTAGCAAGAGACTAAGCCAACGAAATATATGACCCTGTAGTCGACCATTTAACTCACTCTGCAAAATCCCTATAGTTTCTTGTAAAACTACAGTTTTTGAATTGAGCACAGTTCCAATAGGAAGTCCAAAGTCCAATTCTGAATCTTTCCCTTTGGTCTCCAGCAGATTCCGAATGTTAACAATGGCAATTTCAAACTGCTCAATAACAGGTTTAATTTCTGCTCTAGTTCGTTTCTCAGGTCGGTCACGTGCATCCTCCCCTACTTGCTCAAAAATGTTCAAGATGTTAATCAGAATATCTAATTCAGCATCATTAAGTTCATTGTTAAGACTCGATAAGGCTGGTGTGCCAATCTTGCGGAGTGCAAACTCTGCCTTAGCTTGTACTTTAGAAGATGAATGTTTGAGCGTACCGATCAAGTGAGGAATTGCAGGCTGGCCAATCTCAATAAGGGCAAAGGTGGAACGCAAACGGACAACTGGCTCAGGATCATCTAGTGCATCAATTAAGGCTTGAATCACCACCGAAGATTCAGCTTGCTGTCGCCCAAGCTCAAAAGCGGCCGCACTACGAACCTGCCAATCTTGGTTATGATCTTCAAGCTGCTCTAGATATGTTTCGATTGTTTCAGCAATAGGTTTAGGTGCGGCAGCTTTAATCTGGATAGGAACAGCGAAACCGATGCTTAAACAGATAGTGAGTATGGTCAGAATAATTGAATTTGCCCAGTCCCTTTTTTCCTGAATCAAGCGATACATTCTTCTTATCCCATGATTATCAATATAAGCCTTATCTTTGAAGAGATGCATGATATTCAAGTGGTAGAGATCTGCCACTTTCGATACGAGCAGGTAACCAATCTGGGACTGTGCTGAACTCTATCGACATTTCATTACCCTCTACTTTATAAATCCAATGCTCTTCTGGACAAACTTCAGATTTTGAATTTGGTAATTTCTTTGGCCACGTCCCTATTTCAGAAGAGAGAGATTTTGCTTGTAATATTTTATGAGTTAACTCCAGCTCTAACATGAAGTTCTCTCCCTTGTTTAACTGAGAAGGAGCGAAGAATGGCGTATCCAAAGAACTCGATTTTGTCTTGCAAGAGATTAAGTCATAAATCTCATTATATTGTTTTCTAAAACTAGATATATTCCTAATAGCTAGAAAACGCTGATATGGACGCACTATCGGAAGAGTGAATTGATTGATCAACCGATAGTGTGTTAAACCGAAGTAAGAGGGTTCAATTCCTATATTCTCTATGGCTTTTGCGTCGACTTTATTCCAGAAACTAAATTGAAAGTAAACTTCAATCTCAAAACTCTTTAAAAGAGATTTTCGATAGTCAAAAATCTCCAAGTCCTTATACCACAGCAAAAACTTCGGATCAACTCTTCTTATACATGAAATGTAATCTTTCCCTATGATAATAGAAACAAGTTGATCAACCAACATATCTCCATGAGCCAAAGACTCATTAAGTTTCCAAACAGCCTTAAGTTTTTTTTGAGCAGATCCATCCAAGCTTAACTTTATATCTCTGATAGCACTAAGAAGAATAAGTTTTGATAAACTAGCTTGATTAAGACGTGAAGGAATCACACCTTCAGGATCTTTGATAAATGCAGGAAGATCAATGCCCCATAGTGGACTCTTATTGGATGTTATGTATTCAGCTATTGTTAAGATGAGTTCTGCGTTATCATCAATGTAAGCTATGGTTGAATTTGGAATGTCTGGCAATTCACCTTCATTTGATTGTTTTAAAGTATCAAAGTAATCAGAAATCTCTGCATGCTGTTGTTGAGAGAGAGAGTTGTCTGATTTGATTTCGAAAGCCACATCAAGATCAAGGTAATGGCCATAATCACTAAATGGAGAACTGGAAGTAGAATATGTACTACTCCTCAAACCTAGATCGGCATAGTAAGTCCATAACTTTAAGGCAGAGTCATTGGGCTCTTGGCGCGGATGTTGTTCAATCCATGCTTCAAGTTCTCGATTAGGCTTTACGGCTAAGCGATCTGCAACAAAGTTACCAACAACAACCCATACAAAAATCGCTATTAAAATGGGTGGAATGATTTTCCACAACCATTGAGTTAATTGAACGATAAATCTAGGAATCGAAAATGTAAAGATTGCTTGCTTGATATTTTGACAAAGCTCTTCTCGGGTCGGCGTGTAGGGAATTGGACGATTGAAGAGCTTCTTGAAATTTATACGCATAGCAGATCAAGTCTAATCACCTATCGCCGTAAGCTGGATTGACAATAGGAAATCTAGAATTAACTTTCTGCTCAGAATTGTAGCTGTTTCTCAGGGTGCTGCGATCGCCCCAACGTTACAAACACTTACATTTGGCTGCCACAATCTACCTCCATACCCTAACAAGCCCGCTACAATTCCAAAGGCAACGAGCAACAGAGGATAAGGCATGAAGGCAGCGGTTGTACATAAAGCAGGTGAACCAGAGGCATTTATCCCTTATCCCTGCCAAGATATTATCCAACTCTGCCTTGAGGATGGTCGTCTCAACCCAGAAGCTGCCGAGCTGTTTCGCTCGTTCTGCGATCTGCTTGTCGCCTACTACCACATCAAATTTCATGGTCTGCTCCAGGAGATCAAAGATAGCTACCGAGTCTTCAACCCCAATGCTGATATCCAGCCCCTGTTTGAGGAAACCATCCAAGAACGTGAGCAGATGGCCAAGACTGTGGTGAGTCGATTTGCAGCGGTGTTAGAGCGGGCCAACTACTACCCCTTGCCCAATGCAGCAATTCAGCAAGCATTGCAAGAGCGATCGCTTGTCCAACTTAAAACCGAAGTGGATTTCAATGATTTTGAGGAATTTTTATGCTATTACCGGGGAGATGTTGACACCACAATCACTGTTAAAAAGTTCATATTTTAGAAACAGCAAAAGACGATCGATACCCTTGAACGTCTGGTTTTATTGATGCGGTTTAAAGGGAAAGGTCATTTTCAAGTTAAAGCAAAAAAACAGGGTGAAAACTCCTTCGGTCGAGCCTTTGAACCGGGCAAGATGTATGTCTATTTCTATAAAAATATCCCCAAATCTGATTTGGATTTGCTCTTCCCTAATACCCAAACCCGGATGCTTCTGCGCGATCGCTTGCTCTTAATTGGGCCCGCTATTGGAGCAGCGGGAGCATTGTTGCTTAAGACCTTGCCGAACCTGTTACTACTCGTAGGAGCAATTCTGATTGCTCTTAATGCTCAAGACGCTTTGCAAGCGATCAATATTGAAGAAGAACAAGCGCGACAGGTGATGCCGGTGCTGATTGCCACATTGTCATTGGCGATCGCCCTCGGTGGATTTGCCGCCAAGCAATATTCTCAATATAAAAACAAGCGTATTAAGTTTCAAAAAGAAGTCACCGATACATTGTTTTTTAAGAATCTGGCCAATAACGCCAGTGTATTTCAGGTGCTGATTGATTTAGCTGAAGAAGAGGAATGCAAAGAAGTGATTTTGGTTTACTACCATCTCCTAACAAATTCTGAACCGTTGACTCCAGAGGCTTTAGATCAACACATTGAATCTTGGCTCTTAGCTAAAACGGGCCAGCAAATCAATTTTGATATCCAAGGCCCCCTACAAAATTTACAAGACATTCAAGGCTATACAGCCACCAGCTCTGAACCCCAACCCTTGTTAACTGTTGACGCTCAAAATCGCTGTCAGGTGCTGCCGCTCGAAGCCGCCCGGCAGGTGTTGGACTCGGTTTGGGATAACTTGTTTTGCTACAATAAGCGATCGTTATGAAGCTCTCTTTCTTTAATCGTTTACCCAAATCCAAACAGCTAGTCCCAGATGAGCACCTGCTATGAATTTGCGTTTGAGTGCCAAATAAAATGCGATGTGTCTAAAGCGGTTATTGATACGCTCAAATACATGACGCGATCGCAAGAGTATGATTTTGAAACTCCTGATTTACACCATGCTCTTTTCAAGGAAGAATTACCGTGGAAACAAACGATTGAGCTTCTTGGTCGTAAAGTTACAGTTATTCAATACGAATGGCGTACAATTCTCACAAATTACCCATGTGAGGGTGAGCAGTATCTCCCTGGTGAATTTTACAGTATATTCAAAAACAATCAACTGAACTGCCGTCGCTTATCTGGAGATGATACCTTTAATAATGTTTGGTGGCTGTTATTTCCTTGGCTGGCATCTATCAGCGAATCAGTAGGGTTTGTGGGTTATTATCGCAATGATTTTGATGATTATCCAACATTAATTCAGTTTTTAGATGGAAAGTCTAATATCTACGAAATGATGCTAAAAGGAGAGTCACAGGCTGGGCTCTCGGAGTCCAATGACCCAGATAAGATGTTCAATCTAGACATTGATGCCCTGTCCAATGTGGTAAGAGATGAATTAGTTCGACAAGCGGAAAATTTCAGTATGTCTTTAGAGTCATATATATTGTCAACAACCATCAAAGAATATGTGAATAGTGATGTCCTGATGAATCTGGATATTTAGTAACAAGGGGGATTAGGTCGTCAGTTTTTTGATATCAAATCGATTATTTTTTCTACCGCTGTAACACACCGATTTTTGGTTGCTGCAATAGGTTGTGGTGCGTTACGCAGGAAACGAAATTGTTGATATTTTGTCTGCATCCTTGCCTGCGAACACACCCTACTACTAAAAGTGTGAACAAGTCTTGGCAGTGTAAAAATTGGATAGAATTCTTTCTATCTAGTCAGAAATGTAGAAGGTGTACGCTGTGATTTGCTCTCCAGGACTTGAAACCTACCGTAACGTCGTGGTTTTAACCGGGGCAGGTATCTCCGTTGCCTCTGGCCTGCGTCCGTATCGTGGGCAAGGTGGATTGTGGGAAGAGGACGAGCAATTACAGCATTTAGCCACAGCCTCGACTTTAGCGTCAGATCCTGGCGCTGTCTGGTCGCTTTTTGGGCCGCTCCGGGGTGAAGCGATCGCGGCAACACCCAATGCTGCCCATCAGGCACTGACAGCCTGGGAAGCATTTGTGGTCAAAAACGGAGGAAAATTCACCCTGATCACACAAAACGTTGATGGTCTGCATCAGCAGGCAGGAACTAAAAACGTGATTGAACTGCATGGCTCGGTTTTTGTCACCCAATGCTCCAATGGCGGCTGTTCGTTACAGCCCTATCAAGACACGGAGGCTTACACCTCAGGCTGTCCCACCTGTGCAGACTGTGGCGCTCCGCTTCGGCCGGGCGTGGTGCTGCTTGAGGAGCCTCTACCCGCAGCAGCAGAGTGGCACTCCAAACGGGCATTGCGAGACTGTGATCTCTTCCTGGCGGTGGGAACCTCGGGGACGGTATCACCTGCGGCTAATTTCGTCCGGGCAGCGGCGTACAGCCAAGCCCGAACAATATTGGTGAACCTAGAGCCGATGCATCCTCGTCATCCTGCATATGATGAGGAATATCTGGGCCAAGCAGAAGTCCTACTCCCTCAAATGCTAGGGTTTGCTGTGGACTGATTAACCTGTCGTTTTGGCTTGAATGTAGCTTTGCAATGGCTCTGAAGCGGGCGATCGCTCGTGCTCAAGAAGGACTCTCACCCACAGAAACAGTCAACGCTGATCAAATTCTCTACTTCCCCGCTCAACATATTCATTTTGAACGGGATCACCCCCAGACGGCAGCGACCGCGATTATCAATAACGATGCTTAAAGACACTTGGCTAAAATAATGGTGCGTCTGTTACTTGGTGCAGAAATCCAACAATGACTCAGCCAACAAAATTTTGGGACAAGATCGCCGAGAAGTATGCTAAGCAGCCGATCGCGGATGAGGCCGCTTACCAGAAAAAACTAGAGGTCACTCGGGGCTATTTTCGACCAGAGATGCAAGTGCTCGAAATTGGCTGCGGCACAGGGTCAACGGCGCTTCTCCATGCCCCTCATGTACAGCACATTCGCGCCATTGATTTCTCTGCGAATATGATTGCGATCGCCCAAGCCAAAGCCGATGCTCAACAGGTCACCAATGTAACGTTTGAGCAAGCGGTCATTGAAGATCTGGCCATTCCAGATCAATCTCTGGATATGGTTTTAGGGCTGAGTATCCTGCACCTGCTGCCAGACAAGGACGCCGCGATCGCTAGCGTATATCAGATGCTTAAACCCGGCGGTATCTTCATTACCAGTACGGCCTGCCTCGGCGACACAATGGGTTGGTTTAAGCTCATTGGGCCAATTGGCCGCTTTCTGGGGTTTTTCCCGTTTGTGGCGGTCTTCACAACGCAGGAGCTGGCGAACAGCTTAACCCAAGCGGGTTTCACACTGGATTATCAATGGCAACCGGGTAAAGGTAAGGCGGTTTTTATCGTGGCGAAGAAATCGGCATAGGGATGGCAAAGTTTCTGGAACTGGATCATGTTTTTATCCTAGTGGAGCCGGGGGCAAAGGTCGCCGATCGCCTCCTTGAACTGGGCTTCCAAGAAGGTCGCGGCAACACCCATCCGGGCCAGGGCACAGCCAATCGCCGCTTCTATTTTGTCAATGGCATGTTGGAGTTGCTTTGGGTGCGGGATGCGGAAGAAGCTCGCCAGGGGCCAGGGCGAAAGTTGCAGTTTCCAGAACGTGCGACAAATCCAAATGCATCTCCATTTGGCATGATTTTTGTGCCAAATCCGGATCAGGTTAGCCAAGCGGCTCCCTTTCCGGGCTGGCATTATCAACCCGATTACTTTCTGCCGCCTCAGGGGTTTCATGTGGGTACAAACGCCGAGAATTTGATGGAACCGCTTTGTTTCTATTTTCCGTTCTACAAGCCCCCTGCATCCCAGTCTCAACCGCAACGGAATCCCCACAAAATCAGTGTGGTGAGCATTGCGACCCCCTCGACCGATACAACTGGGGTGTTGGGGTTGGCGGCTCAGAGCGATCGCCTCTCGATTCAGTTTGCCAGTGCGCACGGTATGGAAATAACGTTGGATCAGCATCGTCTGGGGCGGACGGCAGATTTTCGACCCGAGATGCCTTTGGTTTTGCATTGGTAGCGATTGGAATTAATTGATAACGAGCTGATTCGGGCGGATATCGAGGATGAGGAGCGGCGCGATTGGCTTCAAGATGTGCGTTTATTAAGCAGCAGGCGGTGCGAGAGGCGATCGCGTCTGTTTCTATCGTCCTCAAGCCACCACCACAAATGAGAACAAATTTTGTAGGAACAAGACAGAAATACAAGTAGATTACTAATGTGTTACAATAAGGCCGCTGTCTGTTGTTTCAACAGATAAGTCGATTCCCCATGTAGCGAGGTGGATTCAATGAGGTGGATTCAATAATGATTGACAGCAATTTAGAAACTCTTGTCAGCCAAATTCGTGAAGACGAGCGGCGTTTATCCGTCGGAGAACCCGTCGGTCAGATTGCCTTCGACGTCCCGCGCATCAATAGCGGCGAAGATAAGCGCTCAGGTTTAGGACGCAAGCTCGCTCGCCAACTCTTCCCCACTGCTGATGCAGACCGGGTGGGCAGTTATATCGCCTATGGGCGCTTACTGTCGCAACTGCGCAGTGCCTACCGATCGCAAGTTGCCGAATTTAATACCGACAAGCAAGACATCGATCCCTATCGGCAAGCACGGATGTTGGGGAATCGAGCTATTTTTGAGCAACTGCTCTCTGCTCCCATATCAGATGCAATTCTCAATCCCCAACCCATGCCCGTAGACATTGCGCCCTACGACGAACTAGAACCATTTTTTAGCCATATGCAGAAAGGTGAAGCGGCATGTCAGCCTTGCCAAGCCTTTGTGCGCGGAGCCTATTACGACGACGGGCGCATTGATATGTGCAAACAAGTGGTGGGCGATCGCTACATCGGCAATCTCGTGGAATCGATTCGCTATAATCCTCACGTTGAGCATTTCCTATTGGGAAATAACATCGTCGGTGATGACGGGGCGAGTGCCATTGCAACGCTGGCGAGAGCGGACTATACGCCGTGCATTAAGACCTATTATTTAGCTGGCAATTGTTTGACCGAAAAAGGGGTAGCTAAACTCGCTAAAGCCTTAAAAAGCGATCGCCATGCTCAATCTCTGTGGCTGAAGCGCAATCCCCTCAAGTTAGGTGGTGTTACGCAAATTGCTCAGATGCTAGAGCAGAATTCAAACATCGAGACTTTGGATTTAGTCAATGTGGGGATGTTAGATGAGGGGGTGAAAGTTTTATTTGCCAGCCTCAAAAAGAACCACACGCTCCGTCGTCTGTATATTGATGCCAATGGCATTAGCGAGGTGGGGGCACGTTACATTGCGGATTATTTTACCCATCTAAAGGCAGAAAATCGGCAGGGATTGACTGGCTTGTTTATGGCCATCAACCGTCTGGGGGATGCGGGTGCAACACTGATCGCGAATGCCATTGAAGGCTACCCTCATTTGCAACAATTGGACTTGTCCTCAAATCGCATTCAAAATACAGGCTTGAAAACCTTGTTGGAGCAATGCAATACATTGCCTAATTTGGTTTATTTGGGGATCGGCTTGTATAAATCAACATCCGACCTCCAAGAACTACCTAATTATTTTGATGGCACTGGCGCGGATTTCATTGCTAATTTTATTCGCAGCAATGAGACAGTGCAAATCCTTGGTTTTCGGGATACCAATCTCCGAGCTGGTGGGGCTGAGCTTATTGCCGCTGCGCTGGCGGAAAATCAGACACTCCTTGAGTTGAAATACGAACAGTTTCGTTCTCACCTTCCCAAAGCAATCGAACAGCGAATTCATTCTCAGCTAGCACACAATATTCGCTCAAATCTGGGAATTTCGGTGCAAGAGTTCCAACACTGCGTCAAACGAGAAATCATGCATTCTAATTGCATTCGGTTTATCGATAGTATCTATCGCAATACTATGTGAAGTAGCCTTTATGCTTGAAGCCGCGATCGATTCCGCTGGGCTGATCGGTCTAGGAACATACCGTCTGGGTAAGCAAACCTATTCTGCTTGCCAGATGGCGCTGGAATTGGGGTATCGGCATCTAGATACGGCGGCTTTGTATCAAAACGAGGCAGCGGTAGCTCAGGCGATCGCTGACTCAGGCATCCCAAGACAGAACATTTTTGTCACGTCCAAGATTCCATTAAAAGCAATCCAAGCCGATCGCATCCAAATAGCAGCCCAACAATCTCTAGAACGATTGGGAGCAATCAATTTGCTGCTGCTCCATGCACCAGGAGATAACCCGTGCTCGGCTTGGGAAACAATGCTGGAGATCAAAAATTGGCAGGGAATTGGGGCAGTTGGCGTTAGTAATTTTAATATTCAGCATTTGCAATACCTCGATCCTCTGCCCCAATGGAATCAAATCGAAATTTCCCCTTTCTTGCAACGCAGAGAACTGGTTCAGTATTGCGATCGTCAAGGTATCCGAATCATCGCCTACTCTTCTTTGGTTAAAGGGCAAAAATTAGATAACTCTAAGCTGATTATGCTTGCCAACCGTTTTGGGTGTAGTTCAGCCCAACTTCTCCTTGCGTGGGCTATCAATAGAGGATTTCTGGTTATCCCGCGTAGCTTGAAACGAGAACATCTACAAGAAAATTGGGCGGCACAGAAAATTATTCTGCCCAGAGAAGTCTTTCAACAACTGGATGATTTTGAAGAAGATTATGCAACCCATCCACAGCATTGTTAGTTGTGCATGGGTCGTACTCAGCTTGACACAAGATTAGATTGAATTATGAAAGCCATCATTTTCATCGGCATCCAAGCCAGCGGCAAATCCACCTTCTATGCCCAAACCTTCGCCAACACCCATATCCGCATCAACCTCGACATGCTCAAAACCCGCAACCGCGAAAAACGCCTCCTCGAAACCTGCCTCGATATCAAACAGCCCTTTGTGGTCGATAACACCAACCCGACTAGGGAAGATCGCGATCGCTACATCCCCCTCGCCCAATATTACAAATTCCAAATCACCGGCTATTACTTTCCCCCCAACCTTGCCGATGCCCTCCAACGCAACCAACAGCGCTCCGGCAAACAACGCATCCCCGAACAAGGCATTCGCGCCACCCACAAGCGCCTAACGCTGCCCACCTATGCCGAAGGCTTCGACCAGCTTTATCAGGTGCGCATCGCTCCCGGCGGCAAATTTATTGTGCAGAAATGGGACGATGAAAGCCGATGAAATTTGAAGAACTCGATACCAAACTGAGGGTTTTTGAAACCGCCCACGACCTTTGCGTGTTACCTGGCATCTTTATGGTCGCCCGCATCGATGGGCGCAACTTTACCCGCCTTACCAAAGAAACCCATCAATTTGAAGCGCCCTTTGATCCCCAATTTCGAGATTATATGGTGGCAACCGTCGAGCACCTGATGAACTGTGGCTTTCGGATGGTGTATGGCTACACCCAGAGTGATGAAATCTCACTGCTCCTGCATCGAGACGAAGCAACCTTCGGGCGCAAACTCCGCAAGCTCAATTCCATCTTGGCCGCCGAAGCCAGCGCCAAACTCTCCCTGCTCCTCGGCAGCCTTGCCGCCTTCGACTGCCGCATCTCGCAACTGCCCAGCATCGAGCGGGTCGTGGACTATTTCCGCTGGCGCAATGAAGACGCCCACCGCAACGCCCTCAATGCCCATTGCTATTGGCTGCTCCGCAAAACAGGCGCAACGGCGGGGGCAGCAACTGCCAAACTCGATCGCCTCTCCGTCGGAGACAAAAATGAGCTGCTCTACCAACAAGCCCAACTCAATTTCAACGATCTGCCCAACTGGCAAAAGCGCGGTGTCAGCCTCTATTGGGAAACCTATCAAAAAGCCGCTACCGACCCCCGAACTCAAGAACCCGTCTCAGCCACCCGACGGCGGCTCAAGGTTGATCTGGAGTTGCCCATGAAAGATGAATATAGTGAATTTGTTCGAGCATTGGTGATGCGATCGCATCCAGATCTCAAATATCCTCTCGAAAAATTCTGAACTCTACACCCTGAACTCTGAACTCATCAAGCTACGTTTTACTGTTGAGCCAAAAACTGCTCCACTTGCGCGGGTGTGGGCTGAGCAGCGATCGCGCCCAGTTGGAGCGTACTCAATGCGCCAACAGCCGCAGCATAGGTCGTTAGCGTTTTCACCAAGGTCGCATTTTTGTGAGCTGCGGCCAAACCATACTGGCTCAGTTGGGCAATCAGTCCGGCCACAAAACTATCCCCCGCTCCTGTTGTATCCACTGCCGCAACCTTGAAGGGTTGGACTTGCCCGGTATGACCGGAGAGATAGTAGGAAATTGCTCCCTGAGCACCATTAGTAATCCAAACGCCTTCAAGGCTATCAATGGTGCGAGCGATCGCAGCGGCCTCGGTGGTTTTAAACAAAAACTGGGCTTCTTCTGCTGAGAGTTTGAGAAAATCAATCCGGGGCCATAGCTGACCCATCAAAGCCGGAGCCGTTTCGGGGTTCTCCCAAAACAGGGGTCGCCAGTTTACATCTAAAAAGACTTTAGTCTGGAACTGATCCGCCAATTCCAAGGCTCTGGTGAGAGCTTGACGATTTTCTGGGGCAGCCCAGGCTAATGTCCCCAGCACTAGATATTCAGCAGTCTCAAATAAGGAAACCGGTAGTTGGGTTGCTTGCAGATGGCGATCGGCAAAATCATGGGTTGCGTCAGGGCCAAAACCTGCCACGGTGCGATCGCCGTCTTGACTACGCAGAATATGGACTTGGCGAGTAGGCAACAGGGGGTGTTGTTGAATCCCCTTGATCTCAATTCCCTGAGTTGTGCAGGCGTCGATGAGCGCTTGGCCCGCGGCATCCGAGCCCACACAACTAATCAATGCAGTTGACAAGCCAAGCTGTTGTAGACCACAGGCGACATTGGCGGGTGCTCCCCCCAGATGTTGACTCCACTGTTGCACCTCGCTGTATGCAACCCCCACCTCCTGGGCAACATAATCCCAGAGCAGTTCCCCAATACAGATTACTCTGGCCATCCTTACTCCTTCTCCTTGGCGGTCTCTGGTTGTGATTTGCTGAACATTCTGGCGTAATTTGATGGTTTGCCGCTTATTTTAATGAGCATTGATGGCAACCTGACGCAGAATGTCATGATTTCTCCGTTTTATCAAGTCAGCTTGCATCAATCAGCTTCAAGCGCAATGCTATTGATGTAAACATCTAGTCTGGAGCACCTAGGCATTATCTCAAAGACTGAAATGCCGAATTAGAAAACACCACTGCGTTCGGAAAACCGTCCCTTCCAAGCCATGGCCTGCGCCCCCAACCCCCAACCGCTCGGTGATACCATTAGGGTCTAGAGTTATTTGTCATTGCTCACCGAATTTTACAGGCATAGATCTGCGGACATGAGCAGGCTAGACGGCAAATGACAGGTGACAAATGACCCTTAAGACAATCGGCTATGTTTAAAACCCTCTTTGGTGATCCCAACGCCCGCAAACTGAAAAAATATCAGCCTTTTGTGGCAGATATCAATCTGCTCAGTGAAGAGATGTCTGCCCTCTCCGATGATGAACTTCGCGCCAAAACTGCTGAATTTCAAACACAGCTTGCTGAAGCCAAAAGCGAGCGGGAAACCAAAGACCTCCTCGAAGATATTTTGCCCGATGCCTTTGCGGTGGTGAGAGAAGCTGCCTGGCGGGTTCTGGGCATGCGCCATTATGATGTCCAGCTTTTAGGGGGGATGGTGCTCCATGACGGGCAAATCGCGGAGATGAAAACCGGGGAAGGAAAAACCTTGGTGGCGACATTGCCTGCCTATCTAAATGCCTTGACGGGTAAAGGCGTTCATGTGGTTACAGTGAATGACTATCTGGCCCGCCGGGATGCAGAATGGATGGGTCAGGTGCATCGCTTTTTGGGCTTGTCTGTGGGCCTCATTCAGGCGGGGATGAGTCCCGCTGAGCGCCAGAAGAATTACGCCTGCGATATTACCTACGCCACCAACAGTGAACTGGGATTTGATTACCTGCGGGATAACATGGCGACCTCGATTGAGGATGTGGTGCAGCGGGTGCCCAACTACTGCATTATTGATGAAGTCGATTCAGTGCTGGTGGACGAAGCCCGGACACCTCTGATTATTTCTGGCCAAGTGGAGCGCCCGACAGAGAAATATGTGGCAGCCGCAGCGATCGCGGCCAAGCTTGAACCCCAAGAGGAAGAGGAGGGGCCAGGGGATTATGAAGTGGATGAAAAAGCCCGCACCGTGCTGTTGACTGATGATGGTTTTGCTAAAGCTGAACACCTACTCAAGGTGGATGATCTCTATGATCCCAAAGATCCTTGGGCCCATTATGTTTTCAATGCCATCAAAGCGAAAGAACTCTTCACAAAGGACGTGAACTATATTGTCCGGGAAGGGGAAGTGGTGATTGTTGATGAGTTTACCGGGCGAGTGCTCAAGGGGCGGCGTTGGAGTGATGGGCTACACCAGGCGATCGAAGCCAAAGAAGATGTCGAAATCCAAAAGGAAACCCAAACCCTAGCCACAATTACCTATCAGAACTTCTTTTTGCTCTATGACAAACTCGCGGGGATGACCGGAACCGCCAAAACTGAGGAAGCCGAGTTTGAGAAGATCTATGAGATGCAAGTGACGATTATTCCTACCAATCGCCCTTCAGCACGGGGAGATATGGCCGATGTGGTCTACAAAACCGAGCCGGCCAAATGGAAAGCGATCGCTGAAGAATGCACCCAAATGCATGAAACGGGCCGCCCGGTATTGGTCGGCACGACTAGTGTGGAAAAGTCAGAGCTGCTCTCAGGTCTCCTCCAAGAACGCAAAATCCCCCACAATCTGCTCAACGCCCGCCCCGAAAATGTGGAACGGGAATCAGAGATTGTTGCACAAGCGGGTCGGGCAGGCGCCGTAACGATCGCCACCAATATGGCGGGGCGGGGTACTGATATTATCCTCGGCGGCAATGCCGACTATATGTCTCGCCTTAAGATCCGGGAATATTTTATGCCCAAAGTGGTGATGCCCGAAGACAACAAGTTGATGGCAGCAGTACCGGGGGCTCCGAGCAAGCGGTCGAAGGCTCAAGGGTTTGGCGGTGATGGCGCAGGCAAGAAGCCCAAGACCTGGAAAGCCTCACCGGATATTTATCCCTGCACCCTCTCAACAGCGACCGAGGGCAAACTCAAAGAAGTGGTGGGCTTTGCGGTTCAGCAATATGGCGAGCAACGTCTCCAAGAATTGGAGGCGGAGGAAAAGATTGCGATCGCAGCCGAAAGCGCCCCGATTCAAGACCCAGTTCTGCTCAAGCTACGGGAGGTCTACCAAGCAATTCGGAAAGAATACGAAAACCTTACTGATGCGGAACATAGTGAAGTCATCGAGCGGGGTGGCCTGCATGTGATTGGTACCGAACGCCACGAGTCTCGGCGAATTGATAATCAGCTACGGGGGCGAGCGGGTCGTCAGGGTGACCCCGGCTCCACCAAGTTTTTCTTGAGTTTGGAAGATAATTTGTTGCGCATCTTCGGGGGCGATCGCGTGGCGGGCTTGATGAATGCCTTCCGAGTGGAAGAGGATATGCCCATTGAGTCGGGGATGTTAACCCGCTCTCTGGAAGGGGCGCAGAAAAAGGTGGAAACCTTCTATTACGACACCCGGAAGCAGGTTTTTGAATATGACGAGGTGATGAATAATCAACGGCGGGCAATCTATGCGGAACGCCGCCGTGTCCTGGAAGGTCTTGACCTTAAGGAACAGGTGATTGAATATGCCGAAAAGACGATGGATGATATCGTCGGGGCTTATACCAATGCCGAGCTACCACCGGAAGAATGGAAGCTCGATGAGCTGATTAATAAAACCAAGGAGTTTGTTTATCTGCTCGAAGACCTCAAACCCAGTCACCTCGAAGATATGACCATTGCAGAGATTCGGGTCTTTATGCACGAAGAAGTCCGCAAGGCCTACGATATCAAGGAAAACCAAATCGAAAAAATTCAGCCCAGTCTCATGCGCCAAGCGGAACGGTTCTTTATTTTGCAGCAGATTGATACCCTCTGGCGGGAGCATTTACAGACAATGGATGCATTACGGGAGGCGATCGGTTTGCGGGGTTATGGCCAGAAAGATCCGCTCATTGAATACAAGCAAGAGGGCTATGAAATGTTTCTGGAGACGATGATCGATATTCGTCGGAATGTGGTTTATTCGTTGTTCCAGTTCCAACCCCAAGGTCAGCCCCAAACGGTTTAAACGTGCTCAAGGCATGTAACGATAAAACCTCAGAACAAAATGACTCAGCCAATAGCCTAGTACTCGACGGCGGAAGTAAGCCACCTATTCAAAATCCACCCGATATCTGTCATACAGACACTTTGAACTTTGAACTCTGCACTTTGAACTTCCGCCCTGCGGTACTAGGGACTTAGCGCTCCCTAAACCCCTAGTACAGAACGGCAGAAATAAGCCATCCATTCAAAATTCACAGAATGCCTGTTGTACAAGCACTTTGAACTCTGAACTTTGAACTCTGAACTCCGCCTCGCGGTACTAGTCTGTGCCGTTGCTCAACAGAAAGGCTACATATGTTTCTGCGCCTGCAACTAGGATTTGATCATTAAAGCCATCGTTATAGCCGAGAGAATCAATCGCACGTGAATCAACGATCGCCCAATATTCTGGGTCAATCCAAAAAGATAGCAGAAGGCAATCCACTAGCTGATTAGCCTGCTCCTGATCTAGCTCATGATGGTAAGGGCTCCAGAAATATTCTTGCCCCATCAACATCCACTCTAGCCGCTGGCGAACTGTCGCAGCATCAAGCCGCTCCACTGAAATCTGGTCAACCTGCTCAGGGGGATGGTAACTCTGCCCACCTTCTTTTTCCCACTCAAACCCTTCATAGTGCCGAACCGCTGCGTAGAATGCCTGACCAAAATCATTGTGCATCAAAGCCTTGTAGATCGTAGGGATAAACTCTTGTTCAGCCATCGGTTGATCAGTTGTAAAAACCAGCAAATACACCTCACCATTGAGAACTTTGCCTGCTGCTGATAAAAACGGTGCAGCATCTGACCAGTCAATCCATTGACCAGGCGCCGATATCTCATAGTCAAGTGCAGTCATCAACTCTATCCCTATTTTGGGCGTTGCATAATTGCGAGAGGAAATAGATTCAGGGCACTTCACATGATTAAGCTTTGTGCCTGATATTGGCCTTTACACATTGATGGATAATCCTCCTTCATTTCAGCAACGCCCTATTTTGACAACAATCCCGAGCAGCCGAGCCGAGTTGACAGACTAAGCTCGTTCCAGATAAGAATAACGCCGATTCTCCACACAATTTAGAATCTTATGGAGTTTCCGCCGCCCATAGCTTAACGCTTGATACTCGCTCCCGATTGGTGTATGTCTCAACTATGCTAACAGGTGTAGGGTTGTTAGGTGGGTTGAGATGTTGGAGATTATCCGATCGCGTTATTTCCGCCGTAACGCACCGATGCAGTTTTGAAGGGAAAAAATAGGGATTTGGCTTGAGGTTGCTGGTGGGTTTGGTGCGTTATGCAGGAGCGAGAATTGTTCCTTTTCTTGATAGATCTCTTCCCTGCTAACACACCCTCTGGAAGAATCGCTCTACAATAAAAACACCTGCTCTAACTAACTACTCTATGGTCCTCACCATTACCCTTAATCCTGAAACGGAGGCTCAATTACGGGCACAGGCTCAACGCCAAGGTCAAAACCTCGATCATTTGGTTGGGCAAATCCTTAATCAAGCTGTAGTTCAGGATGCTCCAGAGTTTGAAGACCCGCTGCCCACCAATTTCTACAGTCCTGTTGCACAGCTTGCCGATGCTGAGATTCTGGAACTTGCCATGCTTAAGATGGATGTAGCGCAGAACCAGCGTTTGGGGGATTTGCAAGCTCAGGGCAAAGCTTATGGTCTCACTATGGCTGAACGTTATGAGCTGTTTACGCTGATGCAGATTTATCGTTTGGGTTTGTTGCGTAAGTCTGAGGCGCTGGCTGAAGCCTACGAGCGGGGTTTGAACGTTTCTAAAAGCTCGATCATATCGTCACCATGATAATGGTATGACACCTGTTTTCAATTTCACGCAACTCATTGAACAAATTAGTCTGCTCAACCGGGAGTTCTCAAATCAAGTCAGCCGGGCAATTAATGTCAGCCTCACATTACGTAATTGGTATATTGGGGGATATTTGCACAAATATGAACTTAAAGGAAGCGATCGCGCTACCTATGGTGATCAGCTTATGCAAAAGCTTGCAAAATCCCTTAAACAGTCTGGGCTTGGGCGCATTTCTCCCCGTGAGTTACGGCGTTATCGGCAGTTTTATTTAACGTATCCCCAGATTGGTGAGTCGGCAGGATATGTGCTGAAAAATGATGTGTCATTAACGCTCCCTGAAAAACGGGAGTCAGTGACTCCCATTTCTGGAAAGGAGTTAATCAATAATCTTTCTTTTACTCATATTTGTGAGCTGTTAAGCATTGAAGATGGGCTTAAACGAGCCTTTTATGAAGTAGAAGCAATTCAGGGTAATTGGTCAGTTCGGGAGCTGCGGCGGCAGATTCATAGTTTATATTATGAGCGATCGGCTCTCTCACTCAACAAAGAAAAACTAGCTCAATTGGCGAACCGAGATATAGAGCAGAAATCATTGGGCTTAACGATCCGTGATCCATATGTTTTTGAGTTTTTAGGACTCACACCCCAAGAGGTGATGAGTGAGTCACATTTGGAACAGAAGTTATTGGAGCAGCTTGAGGATTTTTTGTTGGAGTTAGGAAATGGCTTTTGTTTCGAGGCACGTCAGCAGCGTATCTTGATCGGTGAAGCTTACTACTTCATTGATCTGGTATTCTATCACCGTGTTTTGAAGTGTCATGTGCTCATTGAGCTAAAGT
This sequence comes from Spirulina sp. SIO3F2, assembly GCA_010672165.1. GTDB lineage: Bacteria > Cyanobacteriota > Cyanobacteriia > Cyanobacteriales > Spirulinaceae > SIO3F2. Next base: position 18,802 of record JAAHHN010000138.1, read on the forward strand.
TAGCTGAGTTTAATCATGAGAATATTGGTCAGCTTAATACTTATGTCAGTTGGTACAAACAAAACATGATGCGATCGGATGATAATCCTCCGATTGGCATTTTGCTGTGTACCCACAAGGATCAGGCTTTGGTTAAGTATGCTTTGGCGGGGATGGATGATAATTTATTCATCTCGAAGTACCAGCTTGAGTTGCCGTCTAAGGAGGAGATGGAGCGTTTTATTGTGGAGCGGGTAAACAGGGATCAGTAGGGTATTTTAGGTGGTTTGAGATGTTGGGGATGATTCGACAATGTGGTTTCCACCGTAACGCACCGATGCAGTTTTGAAGGGAAAAAATAGGGATTTAGCTTGAGGATGTTGGTGGGTTTGGTGCGTTACGCAGGAGCGGAAGTTATTCCTTTTCTTGATAGATTTATTCCCTGCTAACGCACCCTATAAAAGAGCGATCGCACTAACTTTTACGCCCTAGTATATAATTAGGAGCCTATTGTGCTATTATAATTTTTCGCTGCGTGGAGTTTTTTGAAATGAATTGGAGTGAGCTAGATCTATTAGTTTCGCGTGGACAGTCTCAGTCTTTTAAACCTTAAAAATATGAAAAATATATTCATACTCTTTTTTGCTTCAATTTTGACTTTTGGCTGTGTAAGCTGTCAGAAAGTTGCAGATGATTCTCACAAAGCCACAGACAATTCTGCACTTGAACATCTACTCTTGTCTAATATTGAAGAAACACCTTATACAGCCCATATAAAAGTAACCGATATCAACAAAATTGAAGATATTTCTTCAGATTCTGGAGATTCTGGAAAGATTGGTTACAAAGTTCATGCAAATGTTATTGCAACATATAAAGGTGAAAAAAATGAAAAAATTGAATACTTTGTTTTTCTTGAAGACTCATCCAAAGAAGCACTGACTGGGAAAGAGTTTATTGTGAGTCTGCATTACTCAGAAGACAAAAGTCACTACTATATTCCTGATAATGGTTATGTTTTGCCGCCCACCGAGGCATTGAAGGATATTGGACAATCAAAAAGCAAATGAGGTTAATACCTCACTGTAGCGAGGGCGTGTCGTCTAATTAAAACCAAAAGTCTAATTGGACGAGGGATAGAGCGCTCGACCCAACAAACAAAAAAGGGGTAGTGATTGCGTAGGGTGTGTTCGGCGGGTTGGG
>JAAHHN010000139.1 GCA_010672165.1 Spirulina sp. SIO3F2
TCACTATTACTAAATACAACATCCGTTATGCCTCCAGAGTGACCATTGAATCTATTGTATTCAGTGAGATAAGAAAGCGATCTTATTAAGTTTTTCTTTAGAGTGTTGTATGAGTTGCCACTAACATTGATTGAGTTTTTCTTTTGTTTATACCCTGCCTCAATTAACAGCAATAATGATTCAAGATTCTGGTTCGATTCTAGAGATTCTTCTGAAAAAGAGATTAATGCTTCTATTTTACTGATAGTTGAAAGACGAAAATATCTAACTGCAATACCACCAAATAAAAAAACAGGAATCAGTAGTAAATTTGCAAGTTTAACTCGATTCCTTATTCGATATTTAATACTAGCTTGAATAAATTCCTTTGCTGATTCCGAAAGAGGGAATTTAGTCGTTTTTTGTTTCTGAAAATGTAACGCTTCTTTTAGTGGAGAACCTTGAAGCAAATATCCTTTGTTTCTGCTATTCTCTTGCCATGAGTCTGCACTGGTCTCAATTTGTCGCTTTTGTCGGAGAAAATCTCGATCTTCTTCCACCCACCTTTGCAGCAAATTCCAATTCTGGAGTAGTGCTTCATGACTAATTTCCAAAATCTGATGCTGCTGATCATCAGCTGTCATACTTATAACTCGTATATCTTGCCGAGCAAACTTCTCAACAACACACCTCACTTTCTGTAGATCATCATTTTTATCTCTACGCAAATGTTCTAGTCTGACCCGCCGTCTAGTATCTTCTGTGCCTTCTCTTAAAGTCACTAACTCCAGAAATAATCGTTTCGCAATATCTTTCTCTGAGTCCTTCTCTGAGGCCTTCTTTGAACTATCTAAATCCTCGTAAACCTTCTGTGCCTTTTTTCCAAGCGCACCGCCAACACCGCCTAATTGTTGCAATGTTGTCATAGGATCTTTATCTTGTTGTAAACCCTCCCAAATTTCCATCAGAGTAAACTGCAACAATGGTAATGCTCCCTCACGTTGCTTCGTTTCATCAACTAACCGTTGTACAATGTCAGGCTCTAGAGGTTGATTCGCTTTTTTGGCAGGTTCGGCGATCGCTGCCCACAAGCCCGCTGTTTGCATCACTGGAACCAAAAAACCTTGTGCTGAAAAGAGGTAATTAAGTGCTGGCTGTTGTTGTGTCTCTCGCAAAAAATCACTTCGCATGGTGATTATTACTGAAACATTACATCTGCGATCTTTGGCTGCATAGAGCAAGTTACCAATAAACGCATCCCGTAAGTTTTGCTCCTTACACATTGAATAAATTTCTTCAAACTGATCTATCAGCAAAACCAAGGGTCGGTTTTCAATATCTGGTAGCAGTGAGGCGATACGCTGTAATCCATTGTACTCACCTGCTGTATCTGGTCTATTTAGAGTTTCCTCCCATTCTGCTAGCTTTGCGACGGACAATTTATCTTCGGCAGAGGTTTTGAGTAAGACAGTTGCTAATTCTTGAATCGGTTTTTCTCCAGGAGTCAAGACTGCAATCTGCAATTGTTGCAATTCCCCATTAAGTGATTCTTGTAACTTTGGTAGTAAACCTGCCCGTGCTAAGGAAGATTTGCCTGAACCTGAAGGCCCGTAGATCGGCAGAAATCGCCGATACTTGCCATCGGGATCTGGCTCATGTAGCCGCCAAAACTCCTGCCAGAGGGTCTGAATCTCTGTGTAACGCCCAAAAAAGCGATTATGATCCTGCTCATGAAATGCTAACAAACCCTTATAAGGGTTCTTTACTGCTTCAGAGCCAATGTCCTCTAGCTTCTGAATCGGGTCAATGTCCTCTGGCTTCTGAATGTGGTTGCCGTAGATAATGACAACACCACCAGAAATTGAACCAATAATAGTACCCTGATTGGATCCTGTAACTGTCTGCTCTATCTGAACGTTAGCATCTGCGTTGTTTGACATGAATTCACTATTTATCGTAATGAATTTCAACAGAGCCACCTGAGACTGAACCAATCACTGCATTTTGTTCACCTCCCGTAGTTTGGATATTAATGCGAGCCCCCTCGCCCTCTGATTCATCTTTTTGCAGGAATTTAAGAATTTCCGCAAGTGTCTCGGCCTGTCGGATTTGCACCATCACTTTGGCTAGTTCGTCATCCTCCACTAGCAGTTTCTTCAACTGCACCCGAAACGCTACTAGATAATCTTCATCCTCTGGATTTTGAGCAGCATCATTAGTGGCTTCCAGAGCCGCAGATTTAGCTTCTACCTTAGGCCAAAGCCTGCCCCAGATTGCTTGTGCTTTTGCCCAGCTTGCTTCCCCTGCTTGCCATGCCGCTGACACCGAAGCTTCTTTTGCCAATGTTTTACCCAAACCCAACAGCCGGGGGAGAAATGGCGCGAGAAGATTAACCAGCAATGTTACATCCATATTTTTTACCTCTTGCGTAAGTTCTATCTCCACTTAAAGACTATGACCTTTACATTTATGTCAGATAATGCATTTGCACTATAAAAAGATACTGGACTGTAAGCGAGTGATGAAAGCTGTAACTCCCTTGAAGTCAAAGTTTATTGCAGCAATAGCTCAAAACCCTTCTTTGTGGATAAGGGACTTGGGTTATCTATCACTTTCTAAAAATGTCAGTACTCAGTGACGTCATTGTTCTTGCTCGATGGTGTGTTTGATAGTGTGGTAATTATTTACCCACTTTCTATTTTCTTCATAAATCAACTTTAAGACATATTCAAAATTCATAATACACAGGGACACAACCACAGTATATACTGTCATCAGAAGATGAACTATCACCACTACCAGAAGACGGTGCTGGTTCTTCTGGTGGCGATTCGACAGAAACAGAATTACAGACACAGGTTGCTTCAGCAGGTATTGAGGAGCCGACAGGCACTGTATAAATAATCAGTTCTCCTGTTGCTGTTCGGCGCTCATATCGAACAACTTCTGTTCCTGGAAGAGAAGCATCTAGATCAACTAGCTCAGTAACTTCTGTTGCTGTTGGTGGTTTTCTAATAGTCAAGTTACCATTTCCATCAGCAGCGCCTAGAACTTTGCCATCTGAACTGATCACCAAGGAATAGACAGCAGTTTCCTGTGTATATTCAATTGTTTTTTCTAAAACAGATTCTACTAAATTCCAGATCTTGATTTTGCCAGCACTATCTCCAGTAAAAAGTTTATTCTCTAAACTAAATTGTAGAGAAAACACATTTTGGTAAAAGACAGTTGAAGTTCGCTCAGGCTCATCTAAGATCCGAATAGTGATTTCACTATCAATGTCTTCGATTATAGTTATTGTCCCATTTTCACCTGCTGCTGCCAAAGTTTTGCTATCAGGACTGAATTTCAACACATCAACTGGTTTTGGAGTACTTGAAATTTCTACAGTCTTGATCAGCTTTACTTCTTTCCAATTAGAACTCTTATTAGCTTTGTCAGAATCATTAAGTTGGTTTGGTCTTTGGAACTCATAAATCTTAACAACTCCTGTAGTACTACCAGCTGCCAAAAAACGATTGTCAGGGCTGAGATCAAAAGAAAATACAGAATCTTCAAAAACGTCTAATGTGTGGATTAGCTGACCTGTAGATAAATCCCAAAAGCGAATTGTTCCATCAAGACCCGCAGACAAAATTGTTTTATTATCTAAAGCAATATCAAGATCATGGACATTTCTATCATGTGCTTGCCAGCTCTTGCGAAGTTTAGCATCCGAAAAATCCCATATCTTGATTAGTCCATTAGTGCTGCCAGAAGCAATAGCTTGATTGTCAGGACTAAGAGCCAAAGACAGAACTCCTGTTTTATGAGCTTCAAACGATTTAAATAAAGCACCTTCTTCTAAAGACCAATACTTGATTAAACCATCACTACTGCCGGATATAAGCGTTTGATCGTCAGATGTTATTAACAATTCCCAAATTCTATTCTTATGGGCTTTGCCAGAATTTTCATGTAATTCAGATGCGATCGAGTGAGAGCCATTTTTACTACTTTGCTTACCTAACATAACTGCTAGAGCAGTCCCGGTACATACCCCTACTCCTAGTAAAGAACGTCGATTCATTCGTGCTTTCCAAGGGGGTTGACTAATCGGTACGATCTTAGAAGTATCTGGTCTACCATCATTAAAAACTCGCTTCAAATGGTAGAAAGGTTTTTTATTCTTCGCCATTAGAGTATTTCTCCATCTAACTAAAAATCGTGATTAACTTTTGATTTTTGGAGGCTCATGCCAATATAATCCCCCTGCTTCAGAGATTCGATTTAGGAGTTGATCCTTGATCAGCTCTCTTGTGATATGACACCTTTCTGAACCGCTAAACTCTTCTTCCCCATTCACGACAAGAGATTTATGATAACAATCTCCTGCACAATGCCATTTGGCAAAACAACTTTTACAAAAGTCTCGATTTTCCACGCCTTTATTACGTAGATTATCGAGAGTTTTTAGATCAAACTCATAACCTGTTTTTTGGTCTCTGGGTTTACCGTAAAAGAAGATATTTGCGTAGGGACTGTCTGTCGAGAAAACCTCGTAGCAACCAGAGACTTCACCAGTGGCAGACAGAGAAAAAGAATCTTGAGATACACCACAGAAATGATTAGTCAGTAAATCCAGTCTCGCAGCGGAGTAACTGATTTCTCTGTCATAACGTTTCGCTCGGAATTGAGCTTCTCGATAAGCCTCAATGAAATCGGTAGTTTCAGCAGACGGTGCATCATGCCAACGACCTAATTGATAGGCTGGCTCTACTTGAATACGTTGAGGATTAAAGTTTGCACAAATAAATTCAACTGAATCAGGTAAAAATGCAATCTGATCATGGGTTACTGTCATGCGGATGTTGTAGTTGAATTTCAACTGATCAAAACTCCGTATCGTCTTGATAATATGATGGCTGGACTTTTCTCCTTGTTTAGTAACTCTATGCTTATCGTGGATTTGAGGAAGTCCATCAAACGAGAGACTGACTCCATCTAGGTGTGATGCTATCCAATGAATTTGCTGGTCACTTAAGAAACCATTAGTTGCACTCGATGCGTGGAGTAACATTTTAGATTGCTCGGCTTTACGTTTGGCATATTCAAATGACTTTACTAAAACTTGCCAATTTGTTGTTGGTTCTCCACCACCATGATAAGACAGTCTAAAAGATGGCTTGTTTTGCTCAATTGCATTTTTGACGATAAAATCAATTCCTCGTTTTGCCGTGTCTAAAGACATTGATTTAAGAGGGGTGTCTCCTGCAGATGCATAGCAATACGTGCAACGTAAGTTACAAGCAGTTGTCAAGAACAAGGTGACTCCCGTAGGGCGGAAATTCCCTTTGAACTGAGTGATTGGTTTCTTCTCCTCCTCCTGAGAGTTTAAGATTTCCAAATGTTCAAGAAACTCAATTAACTTGTGCTCCTCAAAATCGTACCCTCTTTGATTACCCTCAAAGAGGTCAACTAAAAAGTTAACAGTATGTGCATTCCCTAAAAAAGCAGCTTTACGTAAAGGTGCGTAAATGAGATAATTCTCATCATCAATAGGAATATGAAAAACCTCAGCTGTTACTTTGGGGGACATATGACAACCTTGATAAGAGTAATGTTTCTATTTAATCTTTTCTGAGAGAATATCAATCGAAAAAAATAAGCCCATCAATACTCATATGGACATTATGTTGAGTTTTGGAAGATTCGTGATTGCTTTTTGGATGGATGCATGAGCATTGAGCAAACCCAAAAGAGCCAAAGAGCTTGCAATTTCTTGGATTTGTAGTCTTTGATTAACCTAACAAAGCCAGCCACAGTTCTATGCTCTTGGAATGAACATGGAAGCAAACGCTAACTAATATTTATTTGGGATGTATGTTGGAAGTAAACACGATATAACTCTACAAACCATCTTTTTGATATGAATGTTGATAAATGTTTATGCTTTTTAATATTGCACCATCAAAGGTCAAGTATTGCATACTATTGTTAATCCACCTCACATCCATAATCGAAGAAATCTGCCATAGAAAGCAGCTTAACCTTCTAGTGCAGTTCAGGGGGACAATTGAGTAATGGCAACAGGTTTGGGAGATCGATTAGAGACGGTTTCGGCAGTTTGTTTAAGCATTTAAATCAAACAGCAATTGTAAGATGGGCAAACTTCGACACCCTAGATTTGAAAGTACATTATGGAGATTTGCTCACCCTACCGCTTAGTGTGAACCTGAAAATCCGTGAAACTCTGATTGGATGGGCAATACCCACCCTACAACTACCCAAACACTGAACTGTACGATCGCGCCCACCTCCACATCAAAAAGCCTGACACGATCGCGCCAGGCTCCTACAAACAAATTAATTAAACAGAGGACGAAACTACTTCGCCCCACCCCACCGGGCTCGGTACGGACGAATATCCAAATGCAGCAAATTCGGATAGCTGCGATAAATCCCCATACCCCCCGGCCAATCCCGGAGCTTGCTGGACATCTGCACCCCCGTCATCCCCGAACGGAGTAAATCCACCGCTTGACCAATCTTATGGCGAGAATATTTTGCCCCGCCAGCACGACTGTTCCAGGGTTCCGGGCGATACCAACTGGTGATTGTCAGTGGGAAGCCCCCAAGACGGTTGCGCACATCCTCAAGACGGGTGGCTAAAGCAATGATATTGTCCACATGAGACTTGTATTTGGGAATCCGCTCACCGTTATGGAGGGCTTCGCGCCAAGTAAAGTGACCATTGGGAATAATTGGATCATTGAGGAAGAAAGTGCTCGTATAACCCGGCAGATTGAAGGAATCGCCGCGATCGCGCACCTGCGGAGCCTCTTCTTCTGGCTCCTGAGTCAGTGGCTTACCATCCTGCCAGATCTCGATGTGATCACTAAAGGCATACCAAGTGTTAAACCCGTTGAACGTATTGTGTAAAAAAGAAAGTTTTACATGATTGCCTTCTTCAGCCCAGCTATGGAGCGGGAAGCTATCCCCTTCTTTAACCTCATACTTCAGATTTGGATCAGTGATTTGGCTGCTATCAATTAGCTCCTGCTTGAACCGAGTATCCCGGAGAATCTGGACGGAGAGCGAGGGAACCTCTTGACCCATCAACAGACCCCAGGTTTGGGGACCCACAACGCCATCCACAGTTGCCCCTTGGCGCTGCTGGAAGTTTTTCACCATCTCAGCGAGGCGCTCGTCATAGATCCCATCAATTTGCGCTCCCATCCGGTATTCCAAATAGCGCACTGCAAAACCATCCGCATGGTTGGGGCGCAGCACGGGTTTCGATTGAATTTCATCAAGCGCTTGCCAGGTCGTGGAGACCGCATCCCCCTCGGCGCTGATCCCCATGATTTGATGGAATCGCTGGGTGGCCGATCGCGTAGCTGGCCCAGTTACCCCATCTTCGGTCAGTGTCTTATCGTTGCTATCCCGAATTTCCAGGGCATTCAATGCTTTTTGCAGCTTCAGGAGTTGCGCATCGCCAGTCGGTTTCGCTGTGCTGCCACCGCCATCACCACTGCCCCCGCTGGGTTCATCGGGCAGACGACCCGCTAAACCCTTAACGATCGCATTCACCATTTCATTGGTGTTGTAGCGCTTCATATCCTTCTCAGCATCAAGGAAGCAGCATTCGATCAAAATACCAGGCATGTTCGTGTTGCGCAGCACATAGAGATGGGAGCCATTCTTAACCCGGCGGTTAAAGAATCCCAGTCCGACAATATTGTTGAGCACCGGGGTGGCAATACGACGACCGGCATCACTAATGGCGAAGATTTCGGTGCCATTGGCACTGCCGTTGAAGGCATTGAAGTGAATCGAAACATACACATCCGCATTGTTGGCATTGGCGGTTCTGACCCGTTTGCGGAGGGAGTCCATCACGCTACTAGCACTACTGGGGGTGCAGTTAATGGCTTCATGACCCAGTGCCCGCAGCTTGTTGATCACCTGCGTCCCAATTTCTTTGGTCAGTCGATCTTCGCTGCCAAAACGGGAGGACGCACCAGTATCGGGAGGGGCGTTATGGCCCATATCAATGCCAAATTTCATAAACTGCTCCTTAAATTCAGTTTCGGGTCAATGCACGTTGGCGAACAGGAAATCGAGTACCCCATCTCTAACTGCAAGCGATGCGGATGGAGACCAGACCCCATTGCAATACTCTTCTTCACTGGTATAGCAGCGATCGCGGTTCCTCGGGCAGTTTACCCAGAGTTTCTTTGCAATCTTCAAACATTGAGCTGGGAACCCAACGAGCGATCTGGATGACTCAGCAAAATCTCAGGCAGGGTTCCCTACCTGAAATTTTTCAGGGGTGTTTTTGTGTGCTCAATAAACGCACAAAAAAGTCATGGTGAAAGAAGCGTAAAACCTTCACCATGACGCAACCGAAACTCCCTAGTACTCGACGGCGGAAGTAAGCCACCTATTCAAAATCCACCCGATATCTGTCATACAGACACTTTGAACTTTGAACTCTGAACTTTGAACTCCGCTTCGCGGTTAGTTTTCAGAGTACAGGCGCTAGGGCCAAAACTATTGAACCGTACCTAAGAAATTAATTTCACTAACCGCAGCCCTTTGCTGAGTGCCATAACTGGAGGTAGCGAGTAGCAAAACATAGCGTGCAGTGAAGGCAGATGGGAAATGAACGGTTTCTTCGGTGGCTATATTTTGGAACGTTCCTTGGGGTGCATTAGGAGCCCATCCCTCATAGGGTTGAAGTCGATGGAGAAGCGTATAGCCTTGAATATGGCCTTCACCCATCGGTGCTAAATAGCGCATCCCTGTAATATTGCAAACTTGACCCAAGTCAACCATGAGCCAATGTTGGGGTCGGGCATAGGGGCTTGACCACCAGGCATTGTTTGTACCATCCTTGGCAAAGTTAGGCACCGCATTCGGGTCCCAGCTACTGGCACTCAGGCTCCAGCGATCGCGGGGGAGCACTGCTGCTGCACTGCCGCCGCCTCCAGAATCGGATGTACCCAAAATCTGCAATTCAGCAACAGCACTAAACTGACCGTCATGGGATGAACGTATGTTCAAATAGACCTGGCTCCCCTCAACTCCCGAAAAAGTCACAACCTGCTCTTCCGTAGTATTTGGCCAATTGCCCTCCGCAACTTTTTGCCAATGGGGGCTTGCACTAGAGTTTGTGTTGACATAGATTTCATAATCCCGGATCCGCCCCAGGTTGAAATCTTGCCGAGGCGTGTAGCGCAAACCCGAAACACGATAAGTGCCCCCTAAATCAATATTCAAGAAATGCGCAAATGACATGTTTTGCTGCGTAAACCAAAACGTATTCGGGTTGTCATCTTTTAGCGCATTCGGGCCATAGTAGGGCAAGGATGCTGTTGCAGTAATTTGCCAACGCGTCCGATCCAACGGCGATGCTGCACCACCAGACCCACCACCACCGGAATTGGATGAGCCGAGAACATTAAGTTCATCAATTGCGGCGATCCCACTCCGATAGTCATAGACTGATGTTGCCCTTAGACAGATATAACGCCCGGTTTGCGGGGCTGATAAATGGATGACTTGCTCAGTGCCAATATTCTGGAACATTCCGGTTTGCACAGGTTGCCCCCAGTAAACCGGGTCAGTTGACCAGTCGCGGAACTGGTTACTCACATAGAATTCGTAGTTTTGAATCCGCCCGGGTGTATTGTCCAAGCGGAACTGATACGTAAAGCCAGTGATCTCATAGGTGTCACCGAGATCCACTTTTAGCCAATGGGGAGGAGATTGGGGATATTGCCAATTGGATGCCCAGAAGCTGGCGATGCCATCCTTCACATTTTCAGGAGGACTAACTGAACTACTGGCATCGAAGCGCCACTGATCGCGGGGGAGCGGCTTGGAAGCACCACCACCACCGCCGCCGCCAGCAGCCCCCACGGCAATTTCCCAGATGCCCCGGTTGCGAGTGCCGGCCCGGAGCAGCCGACCCTGAGCATGAAAGATCAGATCACCCACCATCATGTGGGGCAACTGATTGGAAAAAATTGACCAGGTTGCGCCGCCATCACGGCTCTCATAAACCCCCAGGTCAGCGGCAATCCAGACGCGGTCTTCGTTTTCTGGATCGATCGCGATCGCATTAATCGGTAGTTTAGTGACATTATCCGGTGGAGTGTGATCGAGCCAATTTTTCCCGCCATCGTCTGAGCGATAGACCCGCCCCCCTGGAAATGTAGCCACGTTCGGAAGATGATAGGTTGCCCATATGCGTAAAAGATTATTGGGATCAACAAAGAGATCGCTGACCCAGGCACCCGTACGAGGCGTTGCTAAAAGGGTCAAGGCGGTCCAGCTATTGACATTCCATTCTGTATGGAGTACTTGCCCATTGGTTAGACCAATATATATGTGACTGGCATTCGGAATATACATCGCACTGGCTACCCCAGGAGTGGGATATGCAAGCTCCACCCACGTGGAGCCATTATCACGGGAAACAAACAATATATTTGTGCCTAGCGCAATCGTGTCGCCATTGGTTGCACTGGTTTCAAAGGGTGCATAGAAAAGGCCTTGTTTATTCTGAGGCGCTTGTTTAATCGGTGTCCATGAATTCACAACGCCTTTATTGTTTGAGCGACTCAAGGACGCATTCTGGATAGTCTGAAAAACAATATTGGGGTTACTGTGGTTCACACCACAATCACCGCCATCTGACCCAACCACCATTTGGTAAGTGTTTAGGTCTGTTGAGCGCAACGTTCCATTATCTTGCGTGCCGCCGATAATCCATTGGGTTGAGTTGGGATCTTGCGCAATATATTCAAACTCTAAAGTGTTTAGACCATCGTTACAGTCCTGCCAAGTTATCCCCCGGTCAAAACTGCGATAAAGACCGCCATCGTTCCCTACGTAGAGGGTGTTGGCGTTACCAGGCTCAAAGGCAATGGCATGTTGATCGGTATGAACGGGAGGTTGGGCGTTACTGCTGAGGCTTGTCCATGTCCAACGATTTGTCCAACTTGAAAAATCTCCCCGATGGATCGTTACATCGCCACAATATATCTGGGTTTCCTGATCAGGCGCTACCGCAATAAACCAGTTGTACCATGCCTGAACAGTGGACATCTGGGACTGACTCGTATCAACCGATGTCCAAGCATTATTAGCCCGTCGCCACAAGTGGACATTGTTTCCAATCGCCCCAAAAGCATAGGCAACTGACGAATTAGAGGGAGCAATATCAACAGCAAGACGCTGGAAATTGTTCGGGTTTGGGCTGTTTGGTAACGCAACTTGAATCCAGTTCGTCCCTCCATCTGTAGAGCTCCACACACCATCACGGCAACCCGCAAGAATCTCTGTTGTTCTTTGATACTGGTTTGTCACGGCGATCGATAATGACCAAGCTGTTGACAAGTGTCTGCGAATCCAATTAAATCCCCCATCAGTTGAAACATAAATTCCCGTCGTTGTGGCCGCTAGCAGATGTTGGCTATTGGTCGGATCAACCATCAAGTCATAGAATCCTTGGCCCATAAAACTCCGCTGCGGGTTCTGTGGGTTAAGGAAGTCCTGAATAGCGCCACCATTTTGACCCAGCATTCTCCAGGTTGTACCACCATCTACAGAGCGCAAAATGCCCACACCCAAAGGCGTGAAATAAGGTGTATTTCCTTCACCCGTGCCACAGTAAACCGTTGTAGAATTGCTCGGATCAAAGGCCAAAGCCCCCACACTTAAGGACTCCGCAAAGTCTGTACGAGGTTGCCAGCTCCCTGCATTACCCCGGTTAAAACTCTCCCAAACCCCGCCGCCTGCAGTACCCAGTAGAACATGGTTCGCATTACGGGGATCGACGATGACGGCAGAAACACGTCCCGATAGTTTTCTTGTACGGTAGATCTGGGGAGCGGTCAACTGATTGGGGCCGAGCGATCGCCATTGGGGTGTTGAATTATCACCTGTGTGGGCTGCCCTGAGGCGCTCAGCAGTTTCTAAATACATCTGGGCAGCTTCTGCGGTTGACGAACCCGCTGGCATTTGATTAAGACGGGCTTGTAGCTCAGCCCGGTCTGTGTCAGAGACTCCTGCCGCTTGAATTGCGGCGGCTGCCGCCTCCGTAAACCCAGAGGCTTCTAACCGCTGCAACTGCCGCTGGAGCAGCTTGCCACCTGGGGTATAAATTGCATCGTCTTGCGGTCCACGCATATTGTTTGTAACTCCTTATCAATTACAACTTGATTCCAAGATCCTGTTCGAGAGCAACGATGGGGGTGCTCCCTAACATGGGTCGACATTCACACATCGACAGTATTTACATCGAGATCGCGCTTGGTGGCGCAGGCTCTAGAACTGCGACACCAAGCGCAAGCTGTAGCCCACAATCACAATCCAAAACGCATAGTTAAAGCCGCGTTCGCCCAGTCGCCAATTCAGCCAGCGACCCCCAAACGCACATAACGGCATCAGTGGGAGCACAAACAACAGCAGCTTGAATTCCTGCTGGCCCAGTAGGGCAGCTTCAGCAAACACCGAGGCCTTGGTGACATCACCCACCAACGAAATCAGGGATGCTGCCCCAGCATAATGTTGGCGATCGGCTGCAAACTGACGAACTGCTAAACCCTTGAGCGGGCCAGATGTCCCACTCACACCAGAGGTGAGACCTGCGACCAACGCCCAGAGTTTCGCAAGCCAGGGCTTTGAGGTCGAGGGTGTTGTTGGCTGCCAGGCATGGGTAGCCTGGGAGCGCATTTCCGAGGCCAGACTCCAGATTAAACTGCTCAGAACCGCCGCCAGAATCCAGATATCGGGTAGCGATAACAGAAGATGGGCTCCGATCAATGTGCCCAGCATGGTGAGCGCAGCGAGGACTAAAGCCCCTTTCCAAGGGATAGTTTGTCGATAAGCAATAACCTTAAAGATGTTATTGCTTGCTAGGAGTAAAGCCGCAACTGCAATACCGCTTTTTGCACCGAAGAGAACAATCATGACGGGCACTGCGATCAGGCTACCGCCTAAACCAACAGTGGAAGAAACTAAAAACGCCATTGCAATGGCGAAAACGTAGAAAACCATTTCAAATTCACCTTGTCAGATTTAGTAGACAAGAGTTAAGGAACATAACTCCATTTAGTTATGTGACAATCGAGCATTTCCTAATATTTCGACTCAAAACATAGATAGGAATTAATAGACAGAATTTACAGTAGAAAACAAAGCTAATTTCAGAGATAACAAATCACTCAACTTTATCTTTGCACCCGTTTCTAGCAAAACTATACATGTACAGGTTCAGTATGAGGGGTATGCCCCTATCATGCAAGAGGTATAAATACTTATGGACAGGTGCTCAAAATAGAGAAATAGTGTTCATGATCTAGTTACAGAGACTCAAAATAAGCAGCCAAACAACAGACGAGAAGCTTTTATGAAGAAAAAGTAAAGAATTACTAGGACAGAAAAAGCGCTATCTAGAATAGAAAGCTTGCATTAGCTTATATGTAGGATTCAGAAGTTTCAATCCTGTAATCCAAGGCAATTGTTTTTAATATTTATTTACAGATACAGTTTAAATAAATTGTTCTGAACTTAAACATTGAAAATTCTAGATGATGCACGCAAATTGTTTTAGGGAGCCTCGAAAAATTTAGATTCTGAGCTAGATTAGAACGAATACTCATTGTCTCAGCTCTCGAAAATCATAAAAATAGCAATTAATCGAGATTCCCTTGAGTTTGTTTCACCGTCGATTCATTCTTCCTTAAAGGGATCATATTTAGCGAGAAGGCGCTCTAGCTTGGCTTCGTCAATGCGACTGACCATGCGCTTTGATTCCTCAATATCACGGAGGGTTTTCGAGAGGCTGATGGTGGAGCCCACTGAGAAGAGCATTCCCATCATCAGATACCCCTTGACCCAATTATTTTGACCGGGCATGTAGAGAATGCCAGCAAAGGTTGCAATGATCGAGATAATAAACGAGATCCAGGTTTGGAAAATCCAAGCGTTGGTATGAGCTTGAGGCACAGCGTAAGCTTTCTTGGCCATGAGGTTACTCCCGGTGAAGATTAGCATGGATACCTGTTCGCCAAAGGCTGACGATAAAGCATCAGACTCAAATCCGCCCAGTAGCAATTGTTTGATGTAACACCGAGCGATTTTTTTATTAAGTCAATTCAGCTAGCCAAAACTCTGATTCGGTGGGCAATGCCCACCCTCCGTGATGTCTTAACTGTGAACTGCAAACTGCGAACTGTATTAACTGAATCTTAGAAAAAAACGTTCAGCCATTCCGCTGAGACTATGCCAGTTCTGTAATACTCACGCGATCGGCACGATCAGCTGACCAAACTGCTCCAGAGACAAAAGTTGAATCTGAGCCCCTCCATTAATCTGCGATCGCATCGCAGCGGTGTTGTAACCCCAGTCTGCGAGGTAGAGTCGTACATCTGCAAGTTCAGGAATCGCGCTCGCTTGCTGGAGGGGGGGGAGGCGATCTTCCACAAATGAGATTAGATGCTCAGGTGCACGATCGCGCAACTGTCCCAAGGTCACCACCTTGGGTTGGCGGATTTCCTTGCCGATGATTTGCGATCGGGGTAGATCTACCCCTGCTTGTTCGAGCAATTGAGCAATAAAGCGCCCTTCTTTGGTGCTGACAATCCAGAGATCGACGTGGGGCAGCGTTAGCCATTGTTGCAGTTGGGTGATCACCCCTGGATAGAAGCGATGCAGCGCCAGCCAATCCATAAGCTGTTCATGAATGGCGCGATCGCGCACTGCATCTACAACCTGGCTAAAGTGAGCGCGATCGTAGGTCTGCTCGGCCAGAATTTCGGTGCGGCGATCGGGCCAGTGGGCCAAAATATCCTGGACGCTATGACCGCGCACCAATGCCCGTAACATCACAGGCATCTCCCAACCACTTTCAATAATCGGTCGCGCCGCATAAAAGCCCTCTCGATAGCCCTCTAGGAACTGTTCAGCCTGGGGCCACAATTCACCATAGGCATAACAGGTAGTCTGGAAATATTCCGCCAGTCCATCACAAATTACACCATCAAAATCCAAGGCAAGAAGATGATTGGTCATTAATTTTAAATCTGGTGATAATTCCGATACCAATCCACAAACTGTTGTAACCCAACGGCGAGGGGCGTATCGGGGCGAAACCCTACATCCGCCATCAACTCATCCACATCTGCATAGGTCATGGGCACATCCCCCGGTTGCATCGGTAGCATATGTTTCTGGGCGGGCTGCCCCAAGCACTGTTCTAAGGTTTCAATCATCGTCATGAGTTCCACCGGCTGATTATTGCCAATGTTATAGACTTTGTGGGGCGCTTGACTCGAACCTTGGGGAGCAGGTAAATGTGCCAGCACTCGCACCACGCCTTCGATCACATCGTCAACGTAGGTGAAGTCTCGCTTCATTTGGCCATGGTTGTAAACATCAATCGGCTCACCCGCCAAAATCGCTTTGGTGAATTTCCAATAGGCCATGTCAGGACGGCCCCAGGGGCCATACACCGTGAAGAAGCGCAGACCCGTGCTCGGCAGGCGATATAGATGACTATAGCAATGGGCCATTAACTCGTTCGACTTTTTAGTGGCTGCATATAAGCTAACAGGATGATCCACCGGATCACTCACGGCAAAGGGAATCTTACGATTGATGCCATAGACAGAACTGGAAGAGGCATAAACCAAATGCTCCACATGATTGTGCCGACAACATTCGAGTAGATTCACAAAGCCCACTAGGTTGCTTTCTACGTAGGCATGGGGATTCTGCAATGAATAGCGGACGCCTGCTTGGGCAGCGAGATTAACCACGCGATGGGGTGAATGCTCAGCAAAGCACTGTTCTAGCGCGGGGCGATCGCTCAAGTCAGCCTCAACAAAGGTGAACCGTGACTGGCCCTGAAGCTGAGCGAGGCGATCGCGCTTCAAAGTCACAGAATAATAGTCATTAAGGTTATCCAAGCCCACCACTTGGGGGCGTGATGGATCTTTTAGCAACCGTTGGCATAAATGAAAGCCAATAAAACCGGCTGCCCCCGTCACCAAAATTGTTGTCATGGGCGTTTGAAGCGGCCAAGTTCTTCATAAAGCCTACTTAGGTCGGTTAAAGCAGCATTATGGGAATTGACCCTGAAATGTTCATCAAGTGTAATGGTCTTTCCCATTACAACACAGCCACACCTGACTGGCTGGCCATTTGGGGGCGTGTGCCAAAATAGACCTTGCCCCGTTCTGAATCTAGGGTCAGAATAGAGCCCTCGCCAATTAACTCAGTGGCATTTTTCAAACCCACAACCACCGGAATGCCCAGACGCAGCCCAATTACTGCTGCATGGCTGGTTAAGCTAGATTCTTCGGTAATAATGCCCGAGGCTTTGCGAATCACATCCACATAATCAGCATTGGTCGAAGGCGCCACGAGAATATCACCTGAACTAAAGTTCGCCACCTCGCGGGGATGGCTCACAACCCGGGCGCGGCCGGTCACGGTATGTTCACCAATGCCAATCCCCTCACCGAGAACGGCGGTAACAACTTCAACTTTGATCAAATCTGTCGAACCTGCTACACCTTGCAGCGTGCCTGCGGTTAAAATCACAATGTCACCATCATGGAGGAGGTGCTTCTCTTGGGCCACGTTAATCGCGGCTTGGAAAGTTTGGCTCGTTGAGGGTAAATCCAAGACCAGTAAAGGCTTAACTCCCCAGACCAACTGCAACTGTCGGGCCACATCCACATGGGGCGTGATCGCCAGAATGGGGGTTCGGGGCCGGAATTTCGAGACATTGCGAGCGGTAGCTCCTGTTTTAGTCAGGGTCATAATTGCTGCCGCATCCAGTTGTTTAGCAATATGACTGACCGCTCCAGAGATAGCATTCGGAATCGAGTACGTTGCATTTTTGTAGCTCCGGTGAGCATCGACTTCTTGTTCTACACATCGGGCAATCCGTGCCATCGTTGCAACCGCTTCTACGGGATACTCTCCCACCGCTGTTTCATTAGAGAGCATGATCGCATCTGTACCATCAAGAATCGCATTGGCAACATCTGAGACCTCTGCCCGGGTGGGCCGGGGATTATTCACCATGCTGTCGAGCATCTGGGTGGCCGTAATCACAGGAATCCCCAGTTGATTGGCCGTGGCAATCAGGCGCTTTTGCAGTAGCGGCACTTGCTCGGCAGGGAGCTCCACCCCCAGATCACCCCGAGCCACCATCACGCCATCACAGAGGGCCAAGATGGCTTCCATATCTTCGATCGCCTCATGTTTTTCGATCTTGGCGATCACTGGAACTGATTTTCCGGTGCTGGCAATCAGTTCTTTGATCTCTAGAATGTCTTGGGGGCGCTGAACGAAACTGAGAGCGACCCAATCCACGCCCTGATCTAAGCCAAACATCAAATCTTTGCGGTCTTTATCCGTGAGGGCGCTCACCGACAGAGAGACATTGGGGAAGTTAACCCCTTTGTTATTCGAAAGTTTACCGCCGACAACCACCCGACAATGGAGCTGTTTATTCGCGGTATCAACCTTTTCGACCACCATCTCCACCTTGCCATCATCGAGCAAAATCGTGGCATGGTTGGGCACTTCTTCGGTCAGCTTGGTGTAGCTGACATGGGCAATCTCATGATTGCAAGCCACCGGTAAACTCGTCAGAATAAAGGGGTCGCCATTGCGTACTTGAATTGAACCCGCTGCAAATTTACCCAGACGAATTTTTGGACCCTGGAGATCTTGCAAAACCCCCACAGGTTGATCGAGTTCAAACGCAGTCTGACGAATTAAACGAATTGCCCGCTGGTGATCATCATGAGTACCATGGGAAAAATTTAGCCGGAAGGTGCTCGCGCCCGCCTCAACCAATTGGTGGAGCGTTTGGGGGTTGAGGGTGGCGGGGCCAACGGTGGCCACGATTTTAGTGCGTTGGGTTAGGCGAGTTGAATGTTCCCGGCCAGAATCTGGAAGATTGAGTGGCTTTTCCATAGTTGAAGAATGCAAGAAGAGAGTTTGGCAATCTGAAGAAGCCGCTCTGCTTTATTGTTCGCTATCCTCTCACAAATCGGGAAAGTTTCAGCATTCCCCTTGGGGGGCACAACCTAGGGTACGAGAGGGATCAGCCGCAGTACGATCACTTGAGGTTTCTAAATAAAATCTGAACAGTATCTAGAATTCACGCCGCAGGGTTGAGTTTTTGTTTACATTGGGTAGAACAATATAAACCGATAGAGTCTGCATTTCCCAGCATTTCACAAGACGTATGAAGAATTCTCCTCGACAATTTGGCATCTATGCAGCCCTGCTGATCGTCGGGGGGACAATGGGCTATTTAGGCAATCGCTCCCAACTCACGCAACCGCCTCAACCCCAATCCTCAGAAGCTATTGTGGCTGTGCCCACAGCTTTACCGAATGTGGCGATGCCCCGTCAGGACTTTGAAAATCCTGATGCCGACCTCAACTTTATTGCCACTGCGGTTCAACGCGTTGGCCCAGCTGTTGTCCGGATTGATGCAATCGGGCGACGCTCTGGCGCTGTGCCCAATCATCCTTTCTTCCGGCGTTTTTTTGGTGGCGAGCCAGGTGAAGTGCCCACACCCAGTCCATCAATTCCCCGCGGTACAGGCTCGGGTTTTATTTTGAGTGCCGATGGTCGCTTGATTACCAATGCCCATGTGGTAGAAGACACCGATACTGTTAAGGTCACGCTCAAAGATGGCCGAGAGCTGGAGGGCCAAGTCTTGGGTCGGGATTCTGTGACAGATGTGGCGGTGGTCAAAGTGGCGGCAGAAAATTTACCCACGGTTTCTCTGGGTCAATCCTCAACCCTAACACCAGGACAATGGGCGATCGCCATTGGTAACCCCCTTGGCCTGGATAACACAGTAACAGTGGGCATCATCAGCGCCCTTAACCGTTCGAGCACTGATGTGGGCGTACCAGACAAGCGCGTCAAGTTCATCCAAACCGATGCAGCGATCAATCCCGGTAATTCTGGTGGCCCCTTACTGAATGCCCAGGGTGAGGTCATCGGGATTAACACCGCGATCCGCGCCGACGCTCAAGGATTAGGCTTTGCGATCCCCATCGAGACTGCAACCCGGATTGCCACCCAGCTTTTTGAGGAGGGCCGGGCCGAGCACCCCTATTTAGGGATTCAGATGTCTAACCTCACCCCTGAACGTCGAGCTGAGTTAAATCAGTCCGACAACCGCCCTTTTGACATTACTCAGGATACGGGTGTGATTGTGCTGGGCGTGGTCGAGGGCTCCCCCGCTGAGGCGGCTCAGTTTATGCCGGGCGATATCATCCTGAAGGTAGCAGGGGTGATGGTGGAAACTGCGACAGATGTACAGCAAGAAGTGGAAAAAAGCACAATTGGCAAAAAGCTTGAGGTGGAAGTGATGCGCAATAATAAGGCGAAGGTTTTGCAAGTTGTGCCAAAAGCTTTCCCCACGGATGATTAATCTTAAGAGCAGTCGCAATCATACAGTAGTTGTTTCACCTACTTACCAAGAGAGGAAATTCGGCCAATTTGCGGAGCTCACCAAGGATTGCCAATGAGAGTAAACCCCGACCAAAAATAAGGATGCCAAAACGACAGATTTCCCAATCCATCCATTGCAGGTGGCAGCGCGATCGCTTTCCCCGACCCCACCAACTGCTTATCTTCTAAACGCACCGTCTCATTCAACAATGCCAACTGCGCCTGTCGCAGTGCCTCCCCCTTCGGTTGCCCCAAACTCAACTGCCGATAAAACTCACTCATCAACGCCAACGTTGCTGCATCATTGGCGCTCCACAACCCCGCTACAGCCGCCCCCACTTCAGCCTGCACTGCCAAACCTGCAAAGCCATATTCCACCGACTGATTCCCCAACGCGGTCTGGCACGCACTGAGTACCAGCAATT